>CAVKSD010000206.1:0-2116 GCA_963658905.1 Bacteroidaceae bacterium | reverse complement strand
TGCTTGTATAAATCTTATCATCTTTGAGTTTGCTATTCATTTTCAATCCTCCTTTCGCCTTTTCTATATGTATAGCTTTAGCCCAGCAAGTCCCTTATAGCTGTTATGATATATTCGCCATCTTCCATTGTATATTGATTTTCTTCGTAATATAATTTCCCCTGCTTTGTGCATATCGTTTTTTCGCAGACTTTGCATATATTCGCGATTGTCCTTTCGTCCGTAACATATTGATTTGCAACCTCTTTCTGAGAAATTGCAATGATAGCGACTCCGGTAATATTTGTCTCATTTAGCCTCAATAGTTCTGCCATCGTCATCTTTGCATGATTTCTCTTGCTGCCATTTTTCCGTCTTGGTACAGTTTGTCCGTGTCGATTTTCAAATTATCAATAGGCTCCGGCATGTCCCCGTCGGTTTCAAAAAACAGTTTATGCGGTGCATCCGAATCTTCCTTATCGGCACAGACGATAATCTCTATCGCAAACTCATTGTAATCTCCCATGTTTGCGTCGTCTTCTATCTCCTCAAGGTATGCATCGATTGCGCTTTGCTGTTCCTTTGTCAGCTCCTGCGCCTTGCTTTCGTCCATCATTCCCTTTACAAAAGGGATCTCCTCAGGACTTTGGTATTTGTACTTTGTTTCTCCCTTGACAAGAATACGATACCGCATTTCATCTTCCTCATCCTCGGTTCGCAGCAGGGTGCTTTGCAGATTGCGAACCTCATAAATCTGTTCATAATTTGTTTTTACCCAATTTTCCGCTTCCTGCAAAGCCTTTTCCTCTGGAGATTCTTTTTCCGTACAGGCACACAGAAGCGCTACAAGTATCATGACTGTAAGAAGCACGAGCCCCTTAACAAACCTGCCTCCGGATTGATTTTCTTTCATTCTTCCCAACTCCTTCCATTCATTTATAAATAAAGACGGCAAAACTCTCAAAGCGCAACAAAGTTTCTCAGAGCAAACCCCGCTCTAAATGAAACCATGCTCATATAAATAGTATTTGCTATAATCTTTCTCTGGGGTTATTTCTATATTTACCTGTTTTTCATCTGATGTGTCTTCCACTATTGTTTCTTTAGCATCGTCTGATAAGCTGCTTGTATATAAATCGCCGTTAACCAGATATTCAACTTTTCCCTCTTCTCGCAGCCAGCACTGCACTTGCCCATTAAATGCAAAGCCTTCTGCCGGCACAAATTTAATCGCTGACAGTTCTGATGGTTTTCCATCCTTGTATTTACAAATAATATATAGATTGCTGCTGTCGTCAGCACTGACCGACAAATTTTCTTTCTCATCAATCAATAATGCACGAAATGTTTTTTCCGGTACATCTGAATCCCTTGTTAAAACTGCGGTTACTGCAATGCCGCCTAACAATAGAAAGACAATTAGCAGCAACCCGATGGTTCTTTTTCTTTTTAACATGCGTACCCTCCTTTTTCCACTTTCTATAAATAAAGACGACAAAACTCCCAAAGTGCAACAAAAAAAGTGTCCCATATGCCTTGTATACTTCCGCCACATTATTCTCAAGCTATATGTAGCAAATCACAGGAGGATTTTCCTGTCATTCGTTTCGTTTTCATTTAATCCTCCATCTAAGGTTCACACCCCCTTATCCATGCTGATTTCCGGCTACAAGAAATATCTTCTAACTATAGTAACCATCAAGGAAGTGCTTTGGGGACAAGAAAATTTAAAAAATTTTTGTGTTTTTTTCAGTGCACTTTACTGTATGCTTTCGGCAATCGCAAAAAGTTCATCGAAGGAAATGTTGATGGAAAAAGTATCATTTTCTCTCCCCGCTTTTGATACATTGTTTCATATCCTGTTATGCAAGACCATTGTATCAAACAGTTCGCGGATCATCATTTCTTTGCGTTCAGTGTTAGTAAGAACAGGAAAGTTTTTCGTTTTCCCGCTCAGTAATCTGCTTCTGATATTATTAATGGCATCCATGCGAGTGACATTAAGTACAAAAGGGAAATACTTTTTCAGCTCATCAAATGCTTCGTTCAATCGTTCCGTAACAACGGTTTCACTAATGGGAAGTCCTTGGAGTTCCTCCTTAATCCGGTTTTCCGGCAGGGCGGGAGGCTGGTTACC
>CAVKSD010000205.1:0-2155 GCA_963658905.1 Bacteroidaceae bacterium | reverse complement strand
GAAGAAAACTTTAGAAAAATATATATTTGCAGATAAATAATTTATCAGGAGGTAAAAATGAAAGTACTTACTTTTGGTGAAATAATGTTAAGACTCAAGGCTCCGGGAAAAGAACGACTGATGCAATCACCGGCGCTGGAGGCGACTTTCGGTGGCGGAGAGGCAAATGTTGCGGTATCATTGGCTAACTACGGCATGGATGCGGCATTTTTGACGGTATTGCCGGAAAACACACTGGGAGATGCTTGCCTGGGAGAGCTAAGGCGTTTCGGCGTGGATACGAGCCGGATTTTGAGAGGATCGGGCAGAATGGGAATTTATTTTTTGGAAGCCGGGGCGAATCAGCTTCCTAGCAAGGTGATATATGACCGTGCGGACAGCAGTATCGCTTTGGCAGGACCGGGAACAATAGATTGGGAAACTGCATTCAAGGGGGTTGAGTGGTTCCATATCACAGGAATTACGCCGGCGATTTCTGAGAGCTTGATGCAGCTTTCTCTTGAAAGCGTAAGGGAAGCAAAAAAACGCGGAATCACCGTGTCCTGCGACTTAAACTATCGCAAAAATCTTTGGAAGTACGGCAAAAGCGCCCAAGAGGTCATGAGGGTGATCGCCGAAAGCGCAGATGTTTTGATTGCAAACGAAGAAGATGTTCAGAAATCACTGGGAATTACCGCGGACGTGGATGTTGAATCCGGGAAACTGGACAGCAATAAATACGAAGCCCTCAGCAATAAGGTGTTGGAAACGTATCCTAACGTAAAGAAAATCGCAATTACTTTGCGCGAAAGCAGGAGTGCCGATGCAAACGGCTGGTCTGCTTGCCTGAACAACCGCAAGGAGTTTATCCTGAGCAAGCATTACGACATAAATAATATTGTAGACAGAGTAGGTGGCGGCGACAGCTTCGGCGGCGGACTGATTTATGGTCTTGCAAATTACGAAACGGACAAGGAGGCTCTTGAATTTGCCGTTGCGGCTTCTTGCTTGAAGCACAGTATTCTCGGCGATTTCAACAGAGTTTCCACCGAGGATGTGAAAAAACTGATGAATGGCGACGGCTCCGGAAGAGTGCAGAGATAGACAGAAAAAGGTGAAAAGAATGAACGAATTACTGAAAAAAATATATAAGATAGGAATTGTTCCGGTTGTGGTTCTTGACGACGCAGACAAGGCGGTTCCTGTGGCGAAAGCTCTTCAGAAAGGCGGCATCGACTGTGCAGAAATTACATTTAGAACCGCAGCGGCAGAAGAATCAATTAAAAATATCGCAAGAGAATGTCCGGATATGCTGCTGGGTGCCGGGACGGTGCTTACTCCTGCGCAGGTTGATGCGGCGATAAATGCCGGAGCGCAGTTCATTGTTACACCGGGATATAACCCGGAAGTCGTAAATTATTGCGTTTCCAGGGAGATCCCAATTGTTCCGGGCTGCATGGATACCAATGCCATCGAGATGGCTCTGGCGGCAGGGCTTGATACAATCAAGTTTTTCCCGGCAGAGCAATCGGGGGGAGTGAAGATGCTCAAAGCCCTGGCAGGACCTTATGTAAACCTTCATTTTATGCCTACAGGTGGAATTAACAAAGACAACTTAAAGGACTATTTGGCATTCAAAAAGGTTGTTGCCTGTGGCGGCTCCTGGATGGTAAAAAAAGATTTGATTGAAAATGATGATTTCGACGGAATTACAAAACTGGTCAAGGAAGCGGTTATGAAAATGCTTGATTTCAGAGTGGTTCATATAGGCATAAATAATGAATCCGGGGCTGAAGAGGCTAGACAGGCAGAAAGACTTGCGGAGCTTTTCGGATTTGCCGCAAATAAACGCAGCGCCTCCACTTTTGCTTCCGAGGAAATCGAAATTTGCGGAAAGCGTTTTCCGGGTACCCACGGACACATCGCCATCGGAACATCGGATTGCGAAAGAGCCATGTACTACCTTGAGAAAAAAGGCGTGACATTTGATATGGAAACAGCGAAATATAAGGACGAAAGACTTCTATCCGTCTACATGAAGGAAGAAATCGGAGGTTTTGCTTTCCATTTAGTTGAAAAATAAGTGAAATAATGATAAAATGACGAAAGGACACTGGCGAGAGGGGGAATACAGATGATTAGAGTTGCAATTAACGGTTTCGGCCGCATAGGACGG
>CAVKSD010000204.1:0-2156 GCA_963658905.1 Bacteroidaceae bacterium | reverse complement strand
GATTTTTACCGCCGAAAGCAGAAAAAAAGAACCCTGCTCGCTTTGAGTAGGATTCTCGTTGAAATCATTTCTATATTTGTTTTTCTTAAAAATTGCTTGCGGTATAACGAATCGTGACAACATGTACTTCTTTTCGTTCATGCAGCACGCGGTAAACAATCACATAGTTTTTCACAAACAGTTGTCTGTAATCACCATTCGCATAAATTCCGGTGCGCCGAACAGCCCCGCGATCCGGCAGTTGTTCCAGACTTAATATGGCTGCTTCCAGTTCGTCTGTAAGATTGGCTGCGGCAGTTGGTTCAAGCAGGTTATATGCAATATATGCGTAAATTTCGTCTAAATTCCGATACGCACGCGCATACAATTTCACAACATAATTATCCAAAATACTTCCTCCGTAAACCGGACAGCGTTTCTCTTGCATCAAGCAAGGTTCCTTCTTCTGCAAATTCTTTTTCTGCCTCACTGATCGCGGCATCGATTCTTGCCGTCTCAATCATTTCCTCGTAAGTTTCAACGCTCATAACCACTAAATCACCATACCCGTTTTTTGTGATAAAGAGCAGAAATATGCACAAAACACAGGCAAAATATACCTATCTCTTTGCACACACTCACTGCACCGAACTGTTTCTTCGGTAAATGCAGGTTTCATCATTCAGGAAAGGCTTCATCTGCGGATTGCGGTCGATCAGCTCAAAGGACTGTCCCAGCCGCATAAACGGTTTGAGGACTTCCGCAAGTTTCGGGAAAAGGTCAAATTTACTGCCAAAATAGTCAATGACAAAGGTCAGGTGCGGGATTTTTTCGTTATCATTCTGCGCAAGAAGCGCCCACACTGCATTGACGCCGATCTGCCCCTGCAGGAAGCTCCCGGCTGCTGCGATAAGCCCGCTCGGGAGAATGTCGACCTTACGGTAGGTCGTGTTTTGAAAATGGTCATGCTTTTCAACCGTCATCCCTTGCGTCGCCGAGTCATATTCTGCAAGCGTGCTTCGATTCAAGATGATATTCTCGCTAAACGGCTCGATGACAATGCCGCTAATCTCTTCCGGAAGCTCAATTAGGATATTTCTCAGCATTGGGAACGGAATTTCTGCAAGGGTTTGCGGGTCAAAATTCCCGATCTGCGATTCTTTGGAAAAGAACGCCAGAATCATCTTCTCGCCTTGACTGCTGATTAAAAGTTCCAAGGTGATATTGCCAGCCTCCTGTTTTTTGCAAGGGATGCATACGATCCGTCCTGCAAGGCTGCGATAAAAATTGTTTTTCTCTTGTGTTTTGTTATCCATCGTTTCTCACTTTCCTTTTCGCAAAATTCCTCATAGCTGAGCTCCTTCGTTATTTTCTCTCAAGTATCTACAAATTTCGCACTAATGGTGCCGATGAACCTTGGCTTGAGGAAAAGATATATGCGGGATAATAAAATTACCACTTATACATTTCGAGAAGTGTTTTTACAATCTTGTCTGTTCTCGTAGTTATGTTATCAACAGTCCATTTGGTTTCGGTTACAACATCCTCGTTTAAGAACAGGCCGTTTCTGTAACCGATATCTTTCGTCTTGTCTTTTGATTTTCTGTCCTTCTTATGTTCAAAAGACATATTGGAAAGATTTTGGTTGTAGCCGGTGATTGTTAAGTTACCGATAGTATGTACATAATCGGCTCTGATTTGAATTGCTTTAGCCTTGTCTCCATTAGCAATCATATCAACCCATTCTTTAGGGATATTTTCGCCTTCGGGGAATATATGCTCAATAGTCCAAACATACTTATTACTTGTATCTCTCGACCACAAATCAGAGTATATTTCCTTAGTCTGATGCTGTGCTTCTATATTGCACAGAACAAAGCGAGTCGCTTCAGGGTTTTCATCATAAATAGAACCACGCAGCTTTTCTTCAAAGGCTTCATCTGTTGCGGAAACTGACTTGAGCATATCTCTGATGCTGGATACAATTTTGATTCCGCTTTCCGATTTGACTTTCGCAATAATATCTATAAACAACTGTGTGAGTTTGCGGGTATTAGGAACGTCAGTTAAATTTCTCCTTACAAAGAATACAATCAGCGTATCAACGATTGATTTGATATCTGCATCCGAAATGCAAAGATTTTCTTGATTGGTTAATAGATACATCAACAACAAAT
>CAVKSD010000203.1:0-2159 GCA_963658905.1 Bacteroidaceae bacterium | reverse complement strand
CACTTTTGTGTGTACCGGCAGCAAGCGTAATCGGTGCCATGGAACTTGCGAAGGCAAAGAATGCCGTGATTATTGATATGGGCGGAACCACAAGCGACATAGCACTTATGCAAGATGCCAATGTGGTTTCGGCGCTTTCCGGAATCAGAATCGGAAATTGGAGTACCATGGTGAAGGGAATTGCAATCGATACATTTGCCCTTGGCGGTGACAGCGGAGTAAAATATAGGAACGGTGTGATGTACCTGGACGAACGCAGAATGATTCCTATATGCATGCTCGCATCAAAATACCCTGAAATTGTTCCAAAGCTCAAGTCACTTATAACCCGCAGACAGTGTTACAGCTACCCTGCACATGAATTTTTTGTGCTTATGAGTAAGCCAAAGGATATGAGTATCTTTTTCGCAAAAGAAAAAGCTCTTATCGAGGCACTTTCTGATGGGCCACTTTCTTTCGAGGAGGCTGCGGGAGCTGCAGGCGCAAGTCCCTTCGTATTTCGCATGCAGCGGCTGGAAGATGAGGGGATTATCATGCGTTGCGGCGTCACACCAACCGATATCATGCACATCTACGGTGACTATACGGAATACGACGCAGAAGCTTCGAAATTAGGGGTTGCTTATCTTCATATGGCAACAGACATGGAAGAGGCCGAAATATGCGATAGAGTATATAATATGGTAAGAAGCAGATTATACGGAAATCTTGTACGCATACTTATGAAGCACGAATCAGGGAGAGAACTCGCAGCGGATGAGGAGACAAATCTTTATAAGCTTACGGAGATGATATACAGAACGAGAAATTCCGGAAATAAATTTATAAATGCAGGGATGCACACAGATTCTGTATTGATAGGTGTGGGCGGACCTACAGGAATATTCTTGGAAGAAGTTGCAAAAATTTTGGGTTCGACAGCACTGGTGCCTGAATGGGGAAAAGTTGCAAATGCCATCGGAGCTGCTGCAGGCAATATAACATGTAGCTATACGGTGCGGATTGAACCGAATATGAACAGACAGCTGGGATATGATTACTGTCTAATGGGACCAAATGGCTTTGAGGGATATAACGAATACGAAGAAGCACTTGATGCCGCACAAAGGCTGGCAAAAGAGGCAGCGTTTGCAAAAGCCCAGGCTCAGGGGGCACATGGAAAGGTAGATGTTACGGTAAATATCGACGAAGACTTTTACCGGGTCACTGAAGGTAGCAATTCTGTATTTGTACAGACTGTCGTAACGGGGAAGGCTGTCTCATCTCTTGTTTAAATGTAAATATTTTCTTAAATGTGGTCAAAACGTGAATGCACTCAAAATATTCTGTAAAAAATACTATTTTACCTGAAAAAATTTTTAAAAAACTACAAAATATCAATATATAATGTAAGTAAGCAAAGTGTGAAAAATTTCACACCAAGTTTACTTATTTTATTTTTATCGGATTCTTATCGAGTCTAAGGAATTATTTAGGAGGTGTTATTATGACAGAAGAAGCAAAAAAGGCAGAACGATTACCTAGTAAATTTGAAGCATGCTTGCCGGTTATTGTGCTGTTAGGATTGATGGTTGCAAACTCACTTTTGCAGTGGGGAAATGACCCGCACATGTATGTATTGATTGCAGTCATTGTGCTTGTAATAGTAGCAACGCGTTGCGGTGTAAGCTACAGAGATATGCTTGCTGCAGGCTTTGATTCGCTATATCAATCATTAGAGGCATTATTCATACTGCTGTTTGTAGGATGTTTGGTTGGCACTTTTGAGTACGCAGGTACTATTCCGGCTTTGGTATATTACGGTTTGAAACTCTTCACACCGCAAATTTTCCTTCCGGCGGTATGCTTGCTTTGTGCAATCGTAGCCATGGCATTGGGTTCTTCCTATACAGTTACTGCAACCCTTGGTATTGCATTCCTGACGATAGGTGCAACTATGGGAGTTAATCCTGCCCTCATTTGCGGAGCTGTTCTGTCCGGAGCATGTACGGGTGACAAATTCTCGCCGCTGTCGGATACAACTAACCTTGCATCTGCATCTGCGCAGACAGGATTGTTTGACCATGTTAAAGCTATGGTTGGAACGACGTTTCCTGCATTCATACTTGGCTTCCTGATCTTCTGCGGAATCGCAGCAGTCGGAGAAACCGGTGCTTATG
>CAVKSD010000202.1:0-2165 GCA_963658905.1 Bacteroidaceae bacterium | reverse complement strand
TGCTTACATAACCCTCACAGCGTACTGTATAATCATAGCTTCCGGCTGCAAGCGATACAGAAGAAGAGCCCGTGTATTCCTTGCCGTCGATGCTGAGAGTAGCACCGGCAGGAGTAATATCGAATGCAGCCTTTGCGGTAGGCGTCTCCCAAGTAAGCGCGGGATAGTCGCCGGCTTTTGCCATAAATGCACTGCCGAGAGTGTCTGCAAAATCCGCGGATTTCATTTCGTTATCCGTTTTTCTTGTCGCCCGGTCAGCTGTCGGATATTCATTAGTTCCAGTTAAAGCCCCTGCTTCTAAATAATAGCAGTTTGTCACGGTCGCTTTCGATAACCACCCGGCAACCGAACCGAAATTGCTTGAGCTTACACTAGATATTACTCCAACATTGTAACAATTTTCAATTGTCCCTTCCGTAACATCTCCAACAATTCCACCCAAATACACAGATCTTGTCCTTGTCGACGATACGGTTCCTATATTGTAGGAGTTTTCAATCTTTCCTTTGCTTTTTCCCGCAATTCCTCCAACATAACGTCCTGTTGCGTCTATCTTGGCTATATTCTTGCAATTTTGTATTTTTCCATCATTTTCACCCGCAATGCCCGCAACATATTCCTCGCCTTTCACTTCTCCGGCAGTACAAACATTCTCTACAACCGCACCACCTCCGAGTTGCGAAAACAGACCGACATAGCTGCTGTTGCTTTCGCCGCTCATCGCAAGCGTCACGGTGTGTCCGTCGCCGTCAAAGGTGCCGGTGAATTCGCCTGCATACGGCGCTGTCACGGTGATGTCAGCTGTCAGCTTATAGCTGCCATTTGCACGCATAGTCGCAAATTTTTCTGCGCTGCTGACTGCCTCCGGTTCAGTAGCCCAAGCCGTATCGGTGCCCCATGTGCCGCCGGGCATATAGGTAAATACCATGATAAATGCCATGAGCATAACAAGCCCTCGTTTGAAATAACTTGTTCTTTCGTTGTTCATTCTAGTTCTCCTCTTTCTTATTTCGCATAGGTCCTGCGGGTGCCTTGGTTCCGGCTGCCGCGCTCCTCTTGCGATATCTATGTAAACACCCTTTTGTGTGTAGTGGACGCTTCTAACAAGCATTAAAAAAGCAGGCTGCTCTCTCTAACAGTCTGCTATCCATCAATTTTGCGCGCAATGCGCCCTGTCCGTAAAGTGCCGCCGGACAAGCTCACATATCGCTGTAATATGAAAGCTCTTTTCGCCCCGCTTACCTTTCGGCTCGTGATGTCATTTCCCTGCTGTAGAGGTCGATTTACATCTGAGCGATAACTCGTCTCCCGACTCGTCGCTGCGGCTTTCTGCCTCTCGCGCATCTCGGTTGCTCGCCAGTAGGGGAATCTCACCCCACTTCCGTTAGTTATCCTCGTTACAATATTTATTTTTATATGCAAAAAGACCTCACATTTTCTTTCCGAAATCTCCAAGAATCATTCTACACTACGCCGCCGGCTTTGTAAAGGGGGAATTTTTATTCTTGCTTTAACCGCCGCCGGGGAGGCCGGCCGCGATTGGCCGCAGGTGGAGGTTCCTCAGCCTTCGATTATCTCAAAGGCTCGGAGGATGATTTCTTCGGCGCGGTGCCTGCCGCCTGCGGCGGCAGGCAGTGGCTGCCCTGCGCCCAGCTGGTCTGCGGTCTGTGGCTCACAGCTCGGGCGCAGCCAAGCACCGCCCGGCAGCCCCTGCGCCGGCGATTCGGCTCCGGCCGAATCGCCGCGCCGCGCCATCAGATGCCAAAATCCTATCAGCGCCTCAAAGGCCGTTGCATATTTATAGTCCATGGCGTCTGCGTTCTTTGGCTTGGATGCGGATTTGTGGTTGCGGGCGCGTCTTACAATGGCTTCTTCCTCCGCTGTCAGAAATCCCTCTGCCAGCATCGCCTTTATGGCTTTTGCCTGCCCGTCTGCCCGAACATAGCGAATCGCCTGTCTGTGCAGGGCGTCCACATGGGCTCCGAAAGCCTTTTGTCCCCCAGAAGCTGCACCGGCTGCCGTAGTGGAAACTGCGCCGCTCTTCTCACCAGAGGCAGCTAAAACCCGCTCTCTTACATATATTTCATAAACGGCGTCGCCTATATAAGCGAGCGCCGTCGTATTGATCTCTTTTGGATTAAGCTTTTTCATATTTCCCTTGTATT
>CAVKSD010000201.1:0-2222 GCA_963658905.1 Bacteroidaceae bacterium | reverse complement strand
GTCTGTTTGCTTGCTTCCCTGGACTCAAGGTAGTCGTAGGCTCCACTCCGGACGACATCTACGGACTGCTCAAGGCAGCCATCAGAGACGACGACCCGGTTCTCGTTTGTGAAGAAGCGGCAGCCCTCAGAGTAAAGGGCGAAGTTCATGTTGACCCGGACTATGTTGTTCCGATCGGCAAGGCAAAGGTAGTATCCGAGGGCGACGACATCACAATCGTGGGTATCGGAACAGCTATCCTCAAGGCAACAAAAGCTCTGGATCAGTTGGAAGCGGCAGGCATTCATGCAAATCTTATCGACCTCAGATCCCTGAGACCGCTTGACCTTGAATCCACAATCGCATCCGCAAAGAAGACGGGCAAGGTGCTTGTAATCGACGACTTCACCGAAACATTCGGCATCACCGGTGAAATTTCTCACCAGGTAACCGAAAACTGCTTCAAGGAACTCAAGATGCCTGTACAGCGCTTGACATTACCGGATACGATCATTCCGGCAGCAGGCCCTCTGGAGGATTGGGTATTCTTGTCGGCAGATAAGATTGCGGCGAAGGCAAAAGAAATTGTAGGCAAATAACAGTTAATATAAAAAAATAGGAGGAACTTAAAATGGCACAGGTAGTAAATATGCCTAAGATGGGCGAAGCAATGGAAGAGGGTCAAATCGTATCTTGGCTCGTAGAAGAAGGCGGCGAAGTAACAAAGGGTGAACCTTTATTTGAACTGATGACGGATAAGTCCACAATGGAATTTCCGGCACCGGCATCCGGAGTTTTACTCAAGACTCTCGTTGACCTTGAGGAAGATTATGACTGCGGAACACCGGTATGTATCATCGGTGAAGCAGGCGAAGACATCTCCGGCTTGTTATAGGACAAGGGAGGCAACGCAAAATGAAAGAAATCGCAGAAGTAATGAAATACAAGGGAATGCTCAAATCCATCGGCAAGCGTATGGAAATAAGCGGCGCTTATCCGATGTCGTATCAGGGCATTTATGTTGACGTTACGGACTTGCTTGAATTTCGTAAGAAAATCAATGCGGAGAGAAACGTAAAATTGACCGTAAACGACTATATCGTAAAGGCGGCAAGCATTTCCCTGCAAAGAGTTCCTATCATGAACTCGGCGTTTAACGAGGATATGACGGAAATTCAGCTTTACAAGTCCTGCAACATCAGCGTTATGACGGCTTCCGAAAAAGGTTTGGTAGCTCCTGTTCTCAAAGAAACTCAGGACAAGAGTATTTTCCAACTTTCTGAGGAAATGAAAGTCCTTATTGAAAAGGCAAATCAGGGAAAACTGACTATGGAAGACTATTCGGACGGAACTTTCGGTATCACAAATATCGGAAAGCTCAACTCCTTTGACTCCGTTCCGCTTCCGATGCCACCGGAGCCTGCTATCATGACGGCTTGCACGGCAAAGAAGATGCCTGTTGTTTTGGATGACGGCAAGGATACCATCGCGGTTCGTATGATGATGAAGCTTGTCATCGGCGGCGACCACCGTATTCTGCAAGGCGTTCCTTTGGCACAGTTTATCAACAGCATGAAAGAATTGCTCGAAAGTCCTGAGCAGTTGATTGCCGAATAGGCAGATTTTACGATTTTACGAAGGCTCTCGAAACCGGTGTTTTGGGAGTCTTTTTACTTGGAGGTTAGAATGAAATTATATGTATTGGATTTAGGCAGGATCGTGATGGAAAATGACAATCCGGTGACAAAAGACGAAGTGACGGAAACCCAGAAACCGGAAATTCCAATTCACGCTTTTCTGCTGGATTCTCCGGCGGGTTACATACTCTTTGATACGGGCTGCGATCCCCTGGGGATGAAAGGCGCATGGCAAAAGGAAATGTGCGAAAACCCGTTTATTTATGACGATGATCAGACACTAAACGCGCAGCTTGCAAAAGTCGGAGTCAAGCCTGAGGATGTGAAATATGTTGTGCTTTCCCATCTGCATACCGATCATGCCGGCGGGGTACATCTGCTGCCGAATGCGGAGGTTTTCGTAAATAAAAAGGAACTGGACGCCGTATATGAGGGACATCGCAAAGGTACGATAGATATTTTCCACCAGAAATCGGATTTCGATAACTGGAATAAGGCCAATGTCAACTGGAAACCGGTAGAGGGGGACATTACCCATTCCCTCTGCGACGAACTTGACCTTTTGGATCTGGGGACGGGCCATTCTTTCGGAATGCTGGCTTTGGC
>CAVKSD010000200.1:0-2229 GCA_963658905.1 Bacteroidaceae bacterium | reverse complement strand
CTTCAAGAGTCGCATAGTTCACGCCGTCAATTGATGCTACGCCTGTAGGGTTAATTTCCACAGGCGCTGAAGCATAGTCCGTGATAGATCCTGCTTCAGCATCTGTGTTTAAGTCTTCTGCAAGCAGGTATACTTTATATCCACCCGCCAATTCATCTGGCAAAGTAAATGTACCGGTCTGCTCCGTTGTTACATTGCCGTCAACGCCAGCTAACTTGCCATAATAGAGTACGCTGGTGTTTGCCGAATTGATGTCTCCGTCTGTTATAACTACAGATACCTGGTCAATGTTTTCACCGCTAAGGGTTACAGGAACGCTTACATCGTTTACATTCAGCGTTGCTTTTCCTGCTGTTACCGTTTTGGACTCGTCTTTAAGAGTTACCTTCCACTCCTTGCCTGTTGCTACATTAACGGCAGCAAGGGCTTGAGCCTTAGCAAAGGATTTTTCCGTAGTGAACAAGATATTTTCCGTGTTCAAGTAAGAAGCAGGTGCTACACCAAAAAGCTGGTCTGTAGTTTCATAGCCGAAAGCACCATAAGCGAAAGCAGCACAGTGCGTGCCATAATCAGTTGCAGAACGAAGCCACCATACATAGTTTCCTTTCTGACTATAGTAATATTTCATTCTGGCATTGTCATCAGCGTAAAGCTTATCTGCCTCATCTACTGATAAAAGGAATGATTTGTTGCCATCAGATGCATCATCAAAAAAGCTATAGTTCCCAGTCCAGCCGCTAGGTTTATAGCTCTCTTTTGCTTCTAACGACGTCGATGCGATACTAGCCAACTCTTTTGAGCTAAACAAACCCTCACCGTTTTTTAAAGTATTTCTTACGGGGCTAGTTTCGTATGCATTCGCGTTTGGATCCTTTGCAGTATACGTTTTATTAAATTTCTCTACCCACAGGATCTCATCGCTATCTATCAAGAGCTTTTCATCTGCATTTTTAAGCACTCTATACTTTATAGCAGCCTCAGTGCCATAATCATCTGCACCATAATACAGATAGTTACCATCGGTCTTATTCCAGCCGCCTTCCGGTACTGTGATTGCATTCGCACCGATATTGACGCTCTTTGCTTCCGGCGTGGTTGTGTCGTCCGGATCCGCGAACGCCATGGTCGGCATGAAGCAGGCGATCATCAGCGCGCTCATCAAAATAGCAAAAATTTTCTTCATTTTCTACTTCCTTTCTTTTTAAATATTTTTTGTTAATAAATCTTGAAATTGGTTGAAAAATCAACCTTTTTCTTGCAGAAGTTGTATGATAATGGCATGATTGTTTATTGCTTGCTTTATTCACGCAACCTCTACTTTGATATTAACTATTCTGCATAGATTTGTCAAGTTTAATCTCTATTTTAATTAGCCGCGCCATCCCTGTGATATAGTAAAATTGTTATACGTTCGATTCAAATGCAGTCAATTTCAAGGGAAGAAAGGCGAAAAAACATGTATGATATGCGAAAAAACTTTGCGCACAGGCTTAGCAGATTGAGAGTTGAAAAAGACGTATCTTCGAGGGACATGAGTTTGTCGCTGGGGCTTAGCCCTGCGTATATAAACAATATCGAAAACCTCGTTTCTTTGCCGTCAATGGACTCTTTTTTTCTGATCTGTGAATATTTCGATATTTCGCCTCGTGATTTTTTCGACTTTGAGAAAGCGCCGTCGCTTGCGCTGATAGATCTTTATAGGAAGGAAGAACTGCTGAGTCAGGAGCAGGTAAAACTCGTTTCGGCGCTAGTGGATGCGATCGTTGCCGGAAATGACGCTGCCGGAAAAGGTGTGAAAAAAGCTATAAAGTAAAAGGCTGCGATTAGCGGTATTTCTCCGCCTAACGCAGCCTCGTTCAATTCTGTATTTTAAGTTTTGCAGCCGAAATTCAGCACGAGCTAAAGCTCCGTGACTTCTTTTAGGGTTAGTCCTGTGTTCTTTGCGATTATATCAAAAGGAATTCCGGACTTTTTTAAATTCTTGGCAATCGATAGCTTTTCCTGCGCCGCACCACGCTTGGTGCCAACGCTCTCACCCTTTGTGAAGCCTGCACGTTCGCCCTTTGTGAAGCCTGCGCGTTCACCTTCGTCGTAGCCGTCCAGCCTCGATATTTCAAGGTCTTCTTCTCTTGTAAGTTCTTTGAATAACATCTCCACAATCTCCGTTCCGTACTTATCCAGAAATTCCGTGAGAACCCCCTCCCGCTTGCACTGGCTTATGATTTCCAC
>CAVKSD010000199.1:0-2232 GCA_963658905.1 Bacteroidaceae bacterium | reverse complement strand
GTCTTGAACCATCAGCATATTTTACGGTTACCTTACAGGTATATTTCTTGTCGCCAACTTTAGCGGTAATCTTTGCTGCCCCTGCCTTTTTAGCAGTTATCTTTGCCTTGTACTTGCCTGTGGAGCTTACCGTCGCAACGGACTTGTTGCTACTAGACCATTTAACCGTTTTGCTTGTTCCTGTAATTTTTAATGTCGCAGTTGAGCCCGCATCGATTGTTACCGATTTTTTGCTGATTTTAACGGTCGCTGCCGATGCTGTTACTGTTGTCGCCATAATAAGTGCCATTATCATCACAAAAATTACAGCCGTTTTAACTCTTTTCCTTTTCATAGTTTCCTCCTTGTACTTGTATATTGGTTCCTTAATTATAGCATATCAACTTCAGCCAGACGACATATTTTTTAAAAAAAATATGAAATAATCGTATTAGGAAAGGAGTGATATACTTTGAGCAGCAGATATTCCAAAGAGCTGTTATCTCTAACTGTCAGAAAAAATATACGCAAATATCGCCTTATGCGAAAGTATACGCTCCAAGAGCTAGCCGATTTAACAGGACTTACCCACGGTTATGTTCGCGATCTTGAATGTCTGTCAATCGATAAAACTCCTTTGCTTGAAACCATCGGCAAATTTGCAGACGCTTTGGAAATTGACATAAGACAGCTTTTCGACGATATAAACTGAATCTAGTTCTCCAAACCGTATTTTGGCAACAATTATTTTATAATTTTTCGGAATTTTGTTGCACAGCCCTCTATAATTTTTAAGGATTTTGTTGCAATCGGCATATTTTTTATTGGAATTTTGTTGCACTTACCCTTGTATTTTTTGAGAATTTTGTTACAATATATGATGAGGGAGGTGAATAAAATGCTTGAAAGGAAATTATATTCCCGCCTAACAGCCTGGAAAAACTCAGAAAAGAAAAAAGCATTTTGCATTATCGGTGCGCGTCAAATCGGCAAAACGACACTTGTGCGTGAATTTGCACGCAATAGTTATAAATATTTCGCAGAAATAAATTTTATTACAGACCCAAAAGCCTCGGATATTTTTCGGGAAACCTTTGATGTCGAAACAATCATTACAAATTTAACCGCATATCTCAGAAAACCGTTAGTTCCCGGTGAAACCTTGATTTTCTTTGATGAAATACAGAAATGCCCTCAGGTCAGAACCGCAATTAAGTTCCTTGTAGAGGACGGCAGGTTTGACTATGTGGAATCCGGCTCGCTTCTGGGTGTGAATTTTCAAGATGTTCCGTCTTTTCCGGTTGGTTTTGAAGAAATCCACGAAATGTATCCCATGGATTTTGAAGAATTTGCAATCGCAAACGGTGTTCAGCAGGAAACGCTCTCTTATCTTCATGACTGCTTCCATAGTCTAAAAGCCGTGAGCGAGTCGGTTCATGAAACTATGAAAAAACTTTTTTATGCATATATTGTTGTAGGCGGAATGCCTGAGGCTGTTCAAATCTTTGTGGATACTCATGATGTAGGAAAGGTTATTAACTTTCAAAACTCGATTCTGTCCCAATACCGCCTTGACATTGCCCAATATGCCGGAAACGACGACAAAATAAAAATCAAGGCGATTTTTGACAGCATCCCTGCCCAGCTTGATGATAAAAATCGCAGGTTCATCGTGACTTCCCTGAAGCCCTCAGCAAGGCTTAATCGCTATGAAAACAGTTTCAAATGGCTTACCGATGCAGGAGTTGCGCTTGCCTGCTACAACACAAGCATTCCCCAGCCGGCGCTTAAATTAAATGAAAAACGCAATTTGTTTAAGCTATATATGAATGATACGGGCTTACTCTGCGCGGCTTGTATGGAAAACATTCAATTTGATATTTTAAGCGGGAATGTCGGTCTTAACCTGGGCAGCATTCTTGAAAATGTCATGGCTCAGCAAATCAAGGCAAACGGCTTTCCGCTATACTATTTTGATTCAAAAAAATACGGCGAGCTTGATTTCGTAGTACAAAACGGACTGCAAATTGACTTGATCGAGGTTAAGTCAGGAAAAGATTACAGGAGACATCCTGCATTGAACAAGGTGCTTTCTGTGAGCGATTGGAAATTTAAAAACGCCTATGTGCTTTGTCAGGATAATATAGACAGGCAGGATGGCATAACCTACCTGCCTTGGTATCTTGCAATGTTCTTAAAGCCTGCGCAGATACCTGAGGGTATGATTTATAAGCCGGATTTGAGTGGGCTTGA
>CAVKSD010000198.1:0-2242 GCA_963658905.1 Bacteroidaceae bacterium | reverse complement strand
AGCGAAGCCCGAAGATCAGTATGATGTGACTCTCTGAAAGGACTCACCGCGTATGAGCTTTTTCCGAGAGTCATACGAAATCCGGGCGGCGCGAACAAAGGAGGTAACAATGCCTAGATTTACAGATTACAGAACATTTAAGTACCCGCTCGGCGGCAGGCTTTTGCAGGTTGAAATCGGCAAGGTCTGTGAGCAGGCAAACGGACAGGCTTGGGTGCGCTACGGCGATACGGTCGTAAACGTAACAGTATGCTGCTCCAAAGAACCGAAAGAGGGAATCGACTTCTTCCCCCTCAGCTGCGACTTTGAGGAGAGAATGTACTCGGTCGGCAAGATTCCGGGAGGATTCATCAAGAGAGAGGGAAGACCGTCGGAACACGCTATACTCACTTCCAGACTCATGGACAGACCTCTCAGACCGCTGTTTCCAAAGGGATTCTATAACGACGTAGTGGTTGTTGCAACCTGTATGTCCGTTGACCAGGATTGCAGCCCTGAAATCACCGCCATGATCGGTTCATCCATTGCAATCGCAATTTCCGACATTCCGTGGGACGGCCCGACCGCTTCCGTAAAGGTTGGCAGAGTCAACGGCAGATTCATCATCAACCCGACCCTCGCCCAGAGAGAAGTTTCAGACATCGACATGACCGTTGCCGGAACCAAGGACGCCATCATGATGGTAGAAGCCGGAGCAAAGGAAGTTCCTGAAATGGATATGCTTGATGCGATCCTTTTCGCCCACGAAGAAATCAAGAAGATCGTTGAGTTTATCGACCAGATCGTTGTGGAAGTCGGCAAGCCTAAGATGCAGATCGAGCTTTACAAGCCGCTCGACGAAATCGATATAGCCGTAAGAGAATATGCGACCCCGAAGATGAAAGAGGCGATTCACACGGTTGATAAGCTTGAAAGACTCGACAACATGGACGCGGTAGAGGTGGAAACAAAAGAGCATTTTGCGGAAACCTACCCGGACAACATGAAAGACATCGACTCGGTTCTTTACAATATTACAAAGGAAACTGTCCGGGGCATGATCCTCGACGAGGGAATTCGTCCGGATGACAGAAAATGTAACGAAATCAGACCGATCTTCTGTGAAACGGGACTTCTTCCGAGAGTTCACGGAACCGGACTTTTCAAGAGAGGTCAGACTCAGGTGCTTTCCTCGTGTACGCTGGCTCCGGCATCGGAATCCCAGACCATCGACGGAATCACCGAACAGACCGAAAAGAGATATATTCACCACTACAACTTCCCGGGATATTCCACAGGCGAAGCAAAATCCCCTCGTTCACCGGGCAGAAGAGAAATCGGACACGGTGCCCTTGCAGAGAGAGCTTTGCTTCCCGTAATTCCGCCGGTTGAAGAATTCCCTTACGCGATCCGCGTGGTATCTGATGTTTTGTCCTCAAACGGCTCAACTTCAATGGGTTCCACCTGCGGCTCCTGCCTTGCGCTTATGGATGCGGGCGTTCCTATCAAAAGACCTGTTGCGGGCATCGCCATGGGACTTATCGAGAGGGTCAAAGAGGACGGCAGCTCCGAATTTGCTATTCTTAGCGACATTCAGGGCATGGAAGACTTCCTCGGCGACATGGACTTCAAGGTAACCGGTACGGAAATCGGCGTTACCGCAATTCAGATGGACATCAAGGTGCACGGCCTTTCCCGTGACATCCTCGAAAAAGCCCTGAGACAGGCAAAAGAAGGCAGAATGTTCATCATGGACAAGATGCTGGAGGAAATTCCTGCGCCGCGTCCTGAACTGTCAAAATACGCTCCTCGTGCTATTTCCATGACGATAAACCCTGACAAGATCAGAATCGTCATCGGCAAGGGCGGCGAAACCATCAACGGACTGGTTGAAAAATACGACGTAAAGATCGACATAAGCGACGACGGTCTTGTTTCCATCTACGGAACGGACGCAGAAAATACCCAGGCCTGCAAGCACGAAATCGAGATCCTCACAAAGGATGTGGAAGTCGGCGAGATCTACGAAGGCAAGGTTACCAGAATCCTCAGCACCGCAAAGGGTTCGGTGGGCGCTTTCATCGAGATTCTTCCGGGCAAAGAGGGACTGCTCCATATTTCTAGAATGGCAAAGGAAAGAGTGGCAAAGGTGGAAGACGTCATGAACGTCGGCGATACCGTAAGAGTCAAGGTTTTCGAAATCGACAGCCAGAACAGAATCAACCTTACGAGAAAAGATATACTGTAACTTTTAACTTTGATA
>CAVKSD010000197.1:0-2314 GCA_963658905.1 Bacteroidaceae bacterium | reverse complement strand
GGTTCTGTTACCGGGCATTCGTGGATGCGGGTATCAATATCGGAGTGGTCGATAAGATACTCCTGAATTTCCAGAGGACGGCGGGGCTTTTCAGCAACCTGCTGGTGACAAAAGTGTTCGCCGTCATATTCCTTGCGCTGTCATGTTTGGGCACGAAGGGCGTGAAAAACCAGAAGATGACCTGGCGGAAAATATATACCGCCTTCCTTTCGGGGCTTGTATTGTTCTTCATGAACTGGTGGATGCTCGACCTGCCGTTCAGTCCGACAGCTGACGCCGCCATTTACACGGTAACGCTGACCGCCGGGTACATCCTTCTTCTGATGTCGGGCGTATGGATAAGCCGTATGCTGAAACACAACCTTATGGAGGACGTGTTCAACACCGCCAACGAGAGTTTCATGCAGGAAACACGCTTGATGGAGAACGAGTATTCCGTCAACCTGCCGACCAAGTTCGTGTACCAGGGCAAGGAATGGGACGGATGGATCAACGTTGTAAACGTTTTTCGTGCGTCCATCGTGCTCGGAACGCCCGGCAGCGGGAAGTCCTACGCGGTGGTGAACAACTACATAAAACAGCAGATCGAGAAATCCTTCGCGATGTATATTTATGATTACAAATTTCCGGACTTGTCCGAAATCGCATACAATCATCTGCTGAAACACAGGGGACATTACAAGGTGAAGCCGGAGTTCTATGTCATCAATTTCGATGACCCCCGACGCTCGCACAGGTGCAATCCAATCAATCCCAAATTCATGATGGATATCAGTGACGCCTACGAAAGTGCGTACACGATAATGCTCAATTTGAACAAAACCTGGATTCAAAAACAGGGTGATTTCTTCGTGGAGTCACCGATCATCCTGCTCGCGGCAATTATCTGGTATTTGCGGATTTACAAGGACGGCAAGTATTGCACCTTCCCCCACGCGATAGAATTTCTTAACAAACCGTATGCCGACATTTTCACGATTCTCACCTCTTATCCCTCATTGGAAAACTACCTTTCCCCCTTTATGGACGCATGGCAATCCGGAGCTCAGGACCAGCTCCAAGGGCAGATAGCGAGCGCGAAAATCCCGCTTTCAAGGATGATTTCCCCACAGCTCTACTGGGTCATGACGGGGGATGATTTTACACTTGACCTTAACAACCCGGAACACCCGAAGATCCTTTGCGTGGGAAATAATCCGGACAGACAGAATATCTATTCGGCCGCATTGGGGCTATACAATTCACGTATCGTGAAATTAGTGAACAAGAAGGGGCAACTCAAGAGTTCCATCATCATAGACGAGCTTCCGACCATCTATTTTCGCGGTATCGACAACCTGATAGCCACCGCACGAAGCAACAAGGTGGCAGTCTGTCTCGGCTTCCAGGACTTTTCTCAGCTGACCCGTGACTACGGTGAAAAAGAGGCGAAGGTGATCCAAAATACAGTCGGGAATATCTTCTCCGGGCAGGTGGTCGGGGAAACGGCCAAAAGCCTTTCGGAACGTTTCGGCAAGATTCTCCAGCAACGGCAGTCCATCTCCATCAACCGGCAGGACACATCCACCTCCATCAACACGCAGCTGGATTCCCTTATTCCCGCTTCCAAGATAGCCAATCTCTCGCAGGGCACATTCGTGGGCAGCGTGGCGGACAACTTCGGAGAGGAAATCGAGCAGAAGATATTCCATGCCCGTATCATCGTCGACAACGAGAAGGTTGCAGCAGAAACCAAAGCATACAAGAAGATACCTGTCATCAACGAGTTCAAGGATGCGGACGGCAACGATATCATGCAGCAGCAGATAGACCGGAACTATTCACGCATCAAGGCAGACGTGCTGCAAATAATTGAAAATGAAATGATTCGAATAAAGAATGATCCGGATTTGAAACACCTGATTCCGCAGGACGACGGGAAGAAGGAAGAATAGGATACCGCTGTTTTATTTCAGCCTGCAAAGTTCGTCCCGTGCCTTATGGATTGGGCAAGGCCGGGCCCTTCGGGTTTCGTGGAAAAATCATCCTCGCTGCGCTTGCGGTATTTTTCCCGAAAGCCTTGCACAATCCGGCACGGAACAGCGGGGCAGGCAAGAAATAAAATACCGGCTCGACGAGCCGCGAATGTTTAACTCAAAAATAAAAAGGTATATGAGCAGAAGCAACTTCACCCCGATGAAAAGGTTCCACGAAATCATTGGACGTTATGGCCTGAGGCTGATGGAAGTCGGGACAAACCACCTGAGAGTATTTTCCGAAGGCCGGAAACTTTTCGACTACTATCCGCTGCGTATGAAACTCTTCGATTACCGGC
>CAVKSD010000196.1:0-2319 GCA_963658905.1 Bacteroidaceae bacterium | reverse complement strand
GAAAACAGGCTGTTTTCCGCAATGCTGTGGGGATTGCCGGACGGTAGGCAAGCTGTCTGTGACGTCCCCGGAGACGGAGCAGGAGCGTGCCGGGGCGCACTCTGCCTGTGCCGATGGAGGACGGGCGCGGCTTGGCGGCTTGCATAGCCTCTTTTTTGTCAGGAAGGAAAACGGGGAAAAGCGGAAGATAGGCGGCTTTCGGCGCGTCTGTTTTCGGCGGCTATTTACTTACCCATTTCTAAACCAAAGGAAAAGAAAAATAGTATACCAATTTCTAGTGTATTGCATATATATGCAGAAAAGTCGCTGACGGGCGCAGACGGTCAGGTCTGTTTGCCATGCCCGGAAGTCGGCGGCAGCTCTCGCCAGCCTGATCGGGAGACTGGCGGCGGACAAAAAAACAGACGGAACGAACGCTCCGTCTGCTGTGGTCGGATAGATTACTTTTTGGCAAGCTCCAAATCCTCCGTAGAAATCCCAAGGTTTTGCAGTTCAGCCCGCACCAGCTTTTCCTGATACTCCAGCTCTTCCTGACCGTACCGCTTGATTCTCTGGATAGCTGCAAATTTTTCAAGTGCAATCTGTTTCATTTCGTTTTCGTTCATACCTTCATTTTCCCTTCTTTCGTTATATCCCATTGTAAGCCCTCCTTTCGGCTTCTCCCGGCAATCGTTCCGATATCCCCATCACATTGTTTTCTTTAAGTCGGCTTGCCGATCTCGCTCCATCGTTTCATCGATCGCACGATTGATAAAAGTGTTGAGCTTCTCGCCCCGTGATTCTGCGTGCAGACGAATGCCCTCCTTCTTCCCTTTTAGGACAGTTAGGTTGATGCGGTCATACGCCTCCTTGATAAAGTTGTTATTGTATTTGATTGCATCCGCTTTGTTCTTAAATGCCATGACATCACCTCTTTTTCAGTATAGCGGCAACAAGACATTTGCGCAATGTGCTAAATGCACAAATATTTGTATTGAACATTATGCAATATGCCTATTGAAGAACATTGCGTAATGGGCTGCCATACCGCATCCAGATCAGAAGTCAAAGTCGGTGACATGGTTCTTCTCGACAATTACTTCACGCTGGTAACGGAGTGAGCATTTCCGCAAAGGTGACGGACGGGGCGCAATGCCCCGCCCAAAGTCATGAATCATAGGGAGGGAGAAAGGATGAAAACGGTACTGACAGGGCTGTTCGGAATTGCATGTGTAATGTATACAAATCTCTGCTTTTACGGCTGGATGGCGGGCTACGACAGCTTCCTGCAAATGTTTTAAGCCGCAAGTGTAAAAGTGTTGTAAATACAAAAAAACATGGTATAATGGTATCAACTGGGTGGGAACCCTTATGAACCTTGAAAATTGAATCCTTGCGCCTTTGCAGAATAACTGCTGCCAAGACCCTTTTCAACGGGAAGAAAAATACATCTGCCATGACCCTTCGGCGAGCGGAATGTAGGGCGAGCGGCGAGGAAAATGTGCTGATAACGAGTTAGGCGACGAAAAGCAAAGGTAATGATAAAGGCAAGCGCAAAATGTCAAGTTTCCTCCGGCAAAACCTCTTGTATCATACTGAAAGAAACTATAAAACAGGAGGATGAGTATGGAAGGACTGACATTAATGAAAATGATGAATGAAAGCTATACACGGCTTACGAAAATAATCCTTGAGGGCGGGGATTTCTCTGCCCTTGAGGATACTCTAAAACGGGATTTGGATGAAATCGGCAGGGCAATGCTGGGGCAAGTGGTTTCGGAGGTTGACGAAATCCTCCTTGGCAGCGAGGAACGGAAGAAGCACTGGACGGTCAAGAGGATCAGGGAACGGTCCCGGAACAAAAGCACAGAGCGGAAAACATATTTGTGTGTGCGGATGAAGATCATATTGCCATCAGAGAAAAAGGCAATCAGCAACAGTATCCGGGAATCTCTGCTTTGATCCGGTGCGCAGAGCGGCGCGAAATTTTTTCGCCAGACAAAACAAAAAACGCAGGGAATACACAAAGTGGTATTTCCGAGGCTTTTTGTAAAGTATGGCGGAAAAATAGCCGCTGATATGCGTGCCAGCGATCAGAGCAGAGGTTCCCCCGTGTATGTGTATGACGGAATAGAAGAAACGGACAGCAGACGGAAGCTGCAAAACGTCCACTATTTCACGCAGAAGCAAAAAGGCAGCTCGGAGGATCTCTGGCTGGAGGTGGCACAATACATATACGATGTGTATGATATAGACTGCTTAGAGACAATATACATCATGGGCGACGGAGCGAGATGGATTAAGCAGGGCTTGGTGTGGCTGCCGAAATCAATATTTGTG
>CAVKSD010000195.1:0-2325 GCA_963658905.1 Bacteroidaceae bacterium | reverse complement strand
GCAGCGATGTTCAGATCGTCGGAGAAGCCATGAAACGCTATGCAGCGTCCAAGGACAAGAACATTCACAAACTGATGCAATACGCAGACAAGCTTCGCGTGAAGCCCAAGGTGCTGCGATACATGGAGGTTTTGCTATGATTACAGGGAGAAATACAGCCGCGCGTATGAGTACGCAAAGGACATTTCCTTTGATGGCACCTGCAATACCATTCAGACGATTATGGACGCAATCATGATGTAAACGAAATGAGGCTATTTTTATAGAAGAACATCCAACGAATATTCACTTTTTAAACTACCACTACCGAGAGCGCTATTGACAAGAGGTCGGCATACCGATATAATGATGGCAAAAGGAGATTCGATATGACTTTGCAAAATTTTCTTGACGAAAAAAACATAACAAAATATCAGTTATCTAAGGTTAGCGGAGTACCAAAAACAACTATTCTTGACATATGCGCCGGCAAAAGCGCCATCGGAAAATGCTCTGCCGGGACAATACAGAAGATAGCCGCCGCCTTAAACTGCTCTATGGAGGAAATCATGCAGCTTGACGAACCCGAACATCTTGATCCTAAAACAGGACTCCCCGAAAATAAGAGCTATCTGGAATGTGGGCTGCCGCCGTATTTGCAGAAGTCAATCGAGAGCATGAAAAAGTCTTGGGAAATCGTGGACAGCGGCAAAAGAGATCTTCATTGGGACATCTATTGGTGCGACCTAAATGCAGATATAAATTCCGCCGAAGTTGACCACGTTATATCTTCCGAGCAGGCGTGGTATTTAAGAGAGAAATATTTAAGGATGGAGAGGAGTGACTATTGATGATAGACTTTATAGACTTTACAAATCTTTCGGTGAAGAAAAAAACTTATACCGGGGCAAACGGAAGCAAAATTTGTGTGGTTTACGAGGGCGAGGCGTATATGCTGAAATTCCCTACACTCCCTTCATTAAACAAGAAAATGAGTTATACAAACAGTTGCGCGTCAGAGTATATCGGTTGCCACATCTTTGAAAGTATCGGTATTCCGGTACAGAAAACTCTTCTTGGAACATACACAAAAAACGGAAAAGAAAAAGTTGTTGTTGCCTGTAAAGACTTCACATCGACGGGCATCGTCCTCCAAGACTTTGCTTCACTGAAAAACACAATTATTGACTCCGAACACAATGGCTACGGAACCGAACTTTCGGACATTATGTGTGCGATTGAGGAGCAAACGGCGATAAATCCCTACGAGCTGAAAGGGTGGTTTTGGGATATTTTCATTGTTGATGCGCTTATAGGAAACTGGGATAGGCATAATGGAAACTGGGGATTTTTGTATAATACCGAGACGGATCAAATAGAGATTGCTCCGGTTTACGATTGCGGAAGTTGCCTGTTCCCTCAAGCAGACGAGGTAATTATGCAAAGCACATTGGATAGCCAAGACGAGCGGAACCTGCGCGTATATCAAATACCGCTGTCCGGCATAAAAATTAATGGATCTAAGATAAATTACTACGATTTCATTTATTCTCTGGAAAACGAGGACTGTAACAGAGCGCTAAAGCGTATTCAGCCAAGAATAGATTTAGAGAAAATCAATGAAATAATTGACGACACCCCGTATATAAGCGAAGTGCAAAAGGACTTTTACAAGACGATGCTCAAAGAACGCAAAGAAAAAATATTGGATTTGCCGCTAAAAAAACTCTGCAATATGTAAATCATGACCACCGGCTCAGCCGGTGGTCATGATTCCACTAAAGCCACAACCAATATGCCGCTCCGAAACTAAACGGGGCGGCATTTGCTTGCTTAAAAATGTCTGCGCGTCGTTCTTGAGGCTGACAACTGCACATTAGTTTTCTATAATTTAATGTGTTTAATGTGTAATTGTCAAAGCGAGCGGGAGCGCTATTGACTTCGTTCGTTTCTTAGAGTAGAATATCAAAAGGAAAAGAAATAGGCGGAATAGGAGGCACCACGCTAAATATCTATTCAGTTGATGAGGCGGTGGCATTCAAAGAGTGCAGTTTGCTACGCTTTGACAGCCCTGCTCCATATTTCCAATTATCTCCACATACTCAACCAAACTGACATTGCCCATTTCATTTGCTTTATCCTCACAGCCTTTTGTAAAGCCTGATTTTGAGAATAGGTAATAATATTTGGTTTTGTAATTGAACAGTTCGCTTCGCTTTGCAAGCGTTTCCAAAACGCCAAGATCAACCTTTTCGTTTGTCCTCTTA
Organism: Bacteroidaceae bacterium; assembly: GCA_963658905.1. Classification (GTDB taxonomy): domain Bacteria; phylum Bacillota; class Clostridia; order Peptostreptococcales; family Anaerovoracaceae; genus CAG-238. The sequence continues at coordinate 79 of CAVKSD010000195.1, read as the reverse complement.
CACTCTGCAAAAAGGGCGGTGTCTTTGTCCTACTGACCCATAATGTCGATTTCTTCCTGGTGCTTTTCTTTCGGATTGT
>CAVKSD010000194.1:0-2337 GCA_963658905.1 Bacteroidaceae bacterium | reverse complement strand
AAGTAATCTATGAAAAAACAGAGCCAAAGAAAAAGGCTCAAACGAACCTTGAAAAGTGCAGATATTTATTCCGGTAAGCTCTCCGAGGGCTCAGGGCGTTGCCCTGAGAACCCACAAGGGACCAGTCCCTTGACCCATTAGCGGGCTTTGCCTGAACCCATCCTCGCCGGAAGGCAGGAAAAGGGTGCAGTTGCGCCTTTTCTGCAAACCAGGATAATCCGAGAACTTTATGTCAATAGACTTTCGCGGCATATCCTCATCGGCTGCGCCGGTTCCGGTATTCCACGGTTCTATTGACAACAGTTCCGCTCCGGTGCTGCGGCGCCCTGTTGCATATTCAGGATGGTTTGCTGGCCGAGGAAGATTAGAAGTTGCCATTTGGCTGGCATGTTGTCGGCTCCTTCCAAAATATCAACCTTGTTAAGGGCTTGATATTTGGCGTATTTATGCGGACGCAGGAAGTTGTAATAAGCGACCCAGAGAGCCAGGTCATAGTTGGCACCGTCGATGTTGTCAAAGCCGTTTGTGTGACGGTAGGAGGCCTTGTAGGTACGATTCAGCCGTTCAATCATCTGCTTGAACGGACGGTGTTCTGTAGAAACAGCATCGTTGTTGATAAGTCCAATGACCTGTGTGACGGCAAAGGCAAAATCCATGCCGAATTTTTTGGCAAACTCCATTGCCGCAAGAGGGTAAGCGCTATAGCCGTCCGCAATGAACTTAAAGTTTTCCGGAAGTTTGGTGAGTCCGCGAAAGGCCATTCGCATGGCAAGGATGCAAGGACCAACGCCTCGGTTATCGGACACCTGATAGCCGAGAATAGAGCGTGTAGCTGCGTTCATGATTAACCAGATATAGGTTTTGACTCCACGGATCTTGATGTAAGTTTCATCAGCGACAAAGACGTTGTTCTTCTCGTAAGGATACTGATCTACAAACGGCTTGATGCATATAGCTGCGGTTTTACAGTAGTTGGCGATTTGCTGGTGGGAGATGCGAATGTTGTAGAGATCCTTTAAAGCCTGCGATGTTTTGCGTAGGGAAAGCCCAAGGTTGACGTGCATGGTCAGACATAAGGACATGACGTGGGCGTTGTGCTTGCTGAATTTAAGGGAAGATGCATTCTTTGGCAGGGAATTTAAGTCCATGCGAAAGAAATCTATCACGAACTGGCGGTAGATGTAGTGGAGTTTGTATTTGTTTTTGCCGTAATCCTTATCAAGATCAGCTTTGTCAACCTTCTTGAGATTGTGTAGGTAGTAAGGGCACTGGGGATTGACGCATTTGTGAATGATAAAGTGCTTTCGGTTTTTCTTCTGACTTAGGGCATGGCCACAATGAGGGCAACGCAAGGTGACTTGCTTGGCAAAACGGTTTTCCTCTGGAGAAAAGTTAGCGCTACAAACTTTGCAGCGAATCTGTCCTGCTTTTCCGTTGTTACGATAGAGATAAGGCTGAGGAGCTTTGCAGCAGGGGCAGCAAAGATCCTGTGGGATATCACAGGGCTTATGGCGTGCAATGGTCTTGATTTTAACGCCGTACCGAAACTCGAAATAAGGGATCAGGAGTCGCCAATCCCAGTCGTTTTGATGGATCTGGATTTTTGGCAGAGTATCTACCTTGAATTTCTGATATTTTGGAGAGTGGGAATCGTCAAAGGCCCACTGCTTCAGAGGGATGTATCTGCAGATAAAGTTAATTAACCAGCAGTTCTGTTTATAGAGTTGTTGAATGATTTTAAGTAAATAAAGTATAATGTCCATGAGCAATTTCTCCTTGGTATGAGGTTGGTTTGGCGATTGACATTATGCCGAAAAAAGGAGGTAATTGCTCTTTTTGTTTGCAAACCTCCATAAAAACAAGGTTTTAAAGGAATTTTATAACATAAAAACAGGTAGTTTTTGACACTACCGACCAGAACGCGGAGGCAAAGGTATGTCAGGACATCATCCTGAAGGCAATATCCGAAAGTACCTTGAGCCGCAATGTCACGATAAAGGGCGGCGTGGTCATGCGGAGCAAGACAAAGAATATCCGCCGCGCCACGCAGGACATGGATATTGATTTTATCCGCTACTCGCTTTCCGATGAATCCATAGATGCATTCATAAACAAGATCAACTGTCTGGACGGTCTTTCCATTTCACGCACGGGAAATATCGAGGAACTTAATCAGCAGGACTATCACGGAAAACGGCTTTATGTTTCCATCCGTGATACCCACGAAAATGAGATTGAGAGCAAGATAGACCTCGGCGTTCACAACCGTCTCGACATAGAACAGGAAGAATACTGTTTCGATATAGCCTACGACGAGGAAGGCGCAAGCCTGCTCAT
>CAVKSD010000193.1:0-2337 GCA_963658905.1 Bacteroidaceae bacterium | reverse complement strand
CGTCAGCATAAAGCTGAACATCAACTGAACGCCCAACAACAGCGAATGAAAATCCGATAATTTTTGATTTTCGTTTCGCATAACCCTATCTGCGTTTTTCATTCCATTTTTGTGGTCTGCCTCAGGGTTTGATGTGCCCAATACAACGCAACATTGGCTTTGAATTTGCTTTTTATATCAGCCCTTATATGTTGTGAGTAATCGCCATTATTAAATCCGACGGTCCTTATTGCGTCAGTTTTGTTTTCTTTTTCGGCACTTTATTTTTCCTCCAAAAATAATTTATATGTTTCAATCTCCAGTGCATCGGCGATGCGCTGTATATTTTCAAGTGAAATACTGCGGCGGTAACACTCGATAGCACTTATATAAGTTCGATGCATGCCACACTTTTCGGCGAATGCTTCTTGAGATATTCCCATAGCTGTACGATATTTTTTTAGGTTATCACCAAATACTTTTATAATATCCATAGTTACAATCCTCCATAATACACAGTATAATATAAATGAACACAAAAAGTCTACATACAATAAGTAACTGGATAGGAGAGATAAAATATGTCGAAAGATTTAACAACCTCCAGAATTGATAGACAAAATATATTGAATAACGAATTAGCTGTTGCTGAAATTCAAAGAACGTCAAAAATTGACTGTGTATTATTTGAAGATAAATTATATTTGACAAAAGAAATGGTATCAGATTTCTTTGAGGTTGATACAAGGACAATTGAACGATATATTTCGTCTTTTTCTGATGAATTAAAGCAAAACGGATATGAAGTTCTTAAAGGTAAAAAGCTCAAAGCTTTTTTAAATGCCTTTCAAGAACATTTTGGTGCCGACATTTATGTCGGTACCAAAATCACAGTGCTTTGAAGACGGAAACAAACGAATCGCTATTACATTATCAGCTCAATTTCTATTGAAGAATGGCTATTTGTCTGTGGCACAATCTTTTTTGAAAGAAATGGAAAACATCAGTTATCATGTTGCTGCCGGCAAAATTGATAAAGACTTGTTGTACGAAATAATGGAGGCAATTTTAAAAGGCAGCTTCGAAAGTGATGAATCGTTAAAATTGAAAATAATCCACGCTATTATGTAGTAACTATAATAGTATTTTCGTGGCAACGATATGGCAACAAAAAATCGGATAGCGTATGTTGTACTGATAATTCAAATAATATAGATACTCTCTGCTAAATTTCATAAGCAAAAGTGTTTAAGATTGATTTACAGGGAGCGAGTTCGAATAATGCTTAATACGTAGAACCGCTGAAATTTCAACGGTTCTTTTTGATTGATGACAAATTGACGACAACGCTCATAGTTCGGATAATTGACAGTTCAATAGTACTTACCACGATGCTGCAAATTATCATGCAAATACACTTGTAAATTATGCTGCAACATGATAATATAAAAGAAAAAAAGGAGTTGAAAGCCATGCCAAACATAAAACCGGTTTCAGATTTGAGAAATTATACAGAGGTGTTGAAGGAAGTTGATGCTTCAACTAGGGTGTATCTTACGCGAAACGGACATGGAGCATACGGGATTCTCACAATGCAAGAAATTGATGAGCTTGACCGCTTGAAAGCAGCCTATGAACTTTTTTCTAAGCTCCGAAATGCAGAAGAAAGAGCAGCAAAGGAGGGCTGGATAGACGCCGTATCCCTTGAAAAAGAATTGGGGGTATAGGTGTTTTGAAAATAAAGTATTCACCTGATGCAAGGGATAAACTAAAAAGACTTAAAGAAAGGGCGGGAACCAATACGGCTGTAAATTTGCTGAATGCAATTAACGGTTTGGCGTCAAATCCGCGCAAGTGTCCAACAATCGAAAATATGCTTGGCATACCAAGCCCGTATTACTTTCTTCACGCAGAGCATAACTATATTTTTTACCGGATAGAGGGAGAAACCGTTTTTATCACAGATGTTTACCATGAGCGAGAAGACTTTATGTGGAGACTGCTTGGGATAAAACTTCGCACGCAGGAGAGCATAGACTACTGGGGCGAGTAGCATATTAAAATAACGAACATACAAAGCTCGAAGCAAAACGCTCCGGGCTTTTTGGTTGTCATGCAATACATAGCCTAAAATCTTTTTCTTGAACTTTCATACTCTTTAAGTTTTTTGCGCAAGATTTCCGCTAAAAAGCAAAAATTAATGCTGCTTTTATGTATTTTGTGTGATAGTATGTGCTTAAATCTCAAGTTCCGAAGCAAAATAGGCTCAAACCCAGTAAAAATAAGGGCTTGAGCCTTTCTGTCTGTATGGCTTATTGGGGGCTTTTTTCGCGCGAAAAAAATTTTTTTAAATATTTT
>CAVKSD010000192.1:0-2382 GCA_963658905.1 Bacteroidaceae bacterium | reverse complement strand
GTTTGTGTGGATAGCGACGGTGAAAACTTGATTTTTAACGCATAATGTGATAAAATACTCCTCTATATGAAAGAGGGGTATTTTTTTGCCGTGCGCCAGGCGGCGGGTGAATGGCTATCCCTGCTGATTTCGGATATATAAAAAGATAAAAGAGGAAGGCACTATGAGTTTTTTTGAAATTTTTATGATCGGCGTAGGACTTTCCATGGACGCCTTTGCGGTCGCCATCTGCAAGGGCCTGAACATGAGAAAGCTGGACAAAACTAAGACTCTGATAATTGCGCTGTTTTTCGGCGGATTCCAGGCGCTGATGCCATTTATCGGCTGGCTGCTAGGCAAGCAGTTTGAATCCTACATAACCAGCTTTGACCACTGGATAGCATTCGTTTTGCTTGCTTTCATAGGCGGAAAGATGATCTGGGACGTCTTGAAAGGCGACGAGGAAGAAATCGAGGCGGCGGGGGATGCTGCACTGGACATCAAGGAGCTTTTTATGCTTGCTGTTGCAACGAGCATAGACGCTCTGGCGGTGGGAATCTCCTTTGCATTTTTGCAGGTAAACATAACATCCGCAATTACCCTTATCGGCTGCACGACCTTTGTAATCTCATCGGCGGGGGTCTTTGTGGGACATAAATTCGGAAATAAATACGAGGACAAGGCGAGCCTTGCGGGGGGAATCATTCTGATTCTCATAGGACTGAAAATCCTGCTGGAACATCTGGGAGTGCTATAGAAGCTGCCTGCTTATTTTCTCCGCGCCATGGACTTGTATGCGGCGATCTGTGCCGCTTCCTCGCCCATATCGGGGTCTCGCAGTTTAAAGGATTCAAAAATCGCGCTGAATTCTTCAAGGGCTTCTTCCATATAATTCGGTGAGAATCGAACTTCCATATTGACATTGCGGGTGATAAAATCGTAGCGCAGGAGGGTGCGTTCAAGCTCGCCATCGTGGGAAGCGTTGTAAATTATGGCGTTGAACCCCCGTACTACCCGAAGGAATTTTTCAAGGTCGTCGGTTGCGGCGTAAAAGCTGATAAAGGCGAAAGCCTCTTCAAGCACCGCAAATTCCTCCTCGGTAATACGCTCGATAGCCCATTTTACGCACTGAGGATAGAGCAGACTTTTCATATAGAAAATGTCGTTTACGTCCCGCTGAGATAGGCTGCACACAAATGCTCCGCGGTTTGGAATGAGCTTTACGAGCCCGATGCCTTGCAGATCCCGCATGATCTCCCTGACGGGGGTGCGGCTCATATTATACTTTTCGCAGAGCTTTTGCTCCACGATTTGCATTCCGTCGGGAATCACACCGGTAAGAATATCCACGGCTATGGACTCGCAGACCTTTTGCGCATGGGTTTTGGTATCCTCGTATTCGTTATTTATAAAATCCAAACTTAACATTTAATTGACACGTCTCCCAAGTGAAATTGTATACAATTTTATCATTTGGGGAACGCAAAGTCAAGGAAACAGAGGAAGTATACAAACAAATGATAAAAAAAGACGACATATCAAAGGTACTGGACGCCTTGGAAAAAGCCTATCCGGACGCAGAATGTGCTTTGGAACACGAAAACATATATCAGCTCATCGTGGCGGTGGCGCTGTCCGCCCAGACCACGGATAAGTCCGTAAATCAAGTAACTCCGGCGCTTTTTGAGAGATATCCCGATGCAAAATCTCTTGCGGAGGCCTCTCCGGAGGAAGTGGAGGAGTATATAAAGCGAATCGGAATGTATCGCACAAAGGCAAAAAACATCATCGCCATGGCAAAGAAGCTTTGCGAGGATTTCGGCGGACAGGTACCGGATGATTACGAGGCGCTGGTGAGCCTGCCGGGAGTGGGGCGAAAGACCGCAAACGTGGTTTTGTCCGTAGGTTTCGGACATCAGCGGATTGCCGTTGACACTCATGTTTTCCGTGTGGCAAACAGAATCGGGCTTGTAAATGCCAAAGACCCGCTCAAAACGGAGCTTGCCCTGATGGAGAGGATCCCCGAAGAAAGATGGACGAAAACCCACCACAGCCTGATTTTTCACGGGAGACGGTGTTGCGAGGCGCGAAAGCCCAAATGCGACAGCTGCCCGATAAATATTTATTGCGAATATGTATGCGGTGAAAATAAATAAACGAAGATAAAAATAAAACACGAAAAGCCGATTTCTCGGTTACATAAAAAACAAAACCTCGAAACCCTTGAAGTTTCGAGGTCAATATGGAGCTACCGGCCGGATTCGAACCGGCGACCTGCTGATTACGAATCAGCTGCTCTACCGACTGAGCCACGGTAGCATAAGAACCGACAACAAAAACATTATACTACAGATAAAAATAAAAATCCACTGTTTTTTGTTTTTTCTCGTAAATATTTCGATA
>CAVKSD010000191.1:0-2415 GCA_963658905.1 Bacteroidaceae bacterium | reverse complement strand
ATCTTTCAAAAGCGTCTTGGTCGCGGTGGTCGCCTCTGCACCTGACACTTTTAGCGTCTTCTCATCAGCGCCGTTGTTTTTTGCGCAAATATCAGTCGCGGTGGATTCTGCTTTCTTGACATGGAATGTGATTCCTTTTATTTTGTCAGCTTTGTCATCATCAAAATACAGTTTATAATTCGTATACTCGTTTTTCTGTTCTACGCTGTAGCCGTAATCCTTCAAAAATTCTATCAGGCCGCTGATGTTCTGGCTGCCGATTTCTTCTTTGATCTTATCTTTTGCATATGTCTTTTCGGCCGCAAAGCAGTGATAGGCTTCGAGGAATGCCGGTGAATCGTCTGCCTCCGGGTCTCCGTTAGCAGCCGGACTCAAATCATATTTCTCGTACAGCTCACCGTTGTTAACGTCTAGGAGCTCCCAAAACTTTTTCCCGATAATTGCTTCCCCATCTTTATCCTTCAGGAGAAGGTACCGGAAATGCTCGGCAACATAGTCGATGGTTTCGCCGGTGGAGTCTGTTATCTTTTCCAGAATATATCCCGGTTTCAATTCCAAGCACAGTTCTGCGATCTTTCCCTGCCCATCTGTCGTCAGAAGCGCACAGGCGTTTTGATAAAATGCGCTGGTTTCGGTTTTCTCCTTATTGACGGTCCAGCTAAGCTCACTGCTTGGCGTCACGTCCATTGCCCATTCGGAAAATTCCAAGTCACCGTTGATATACTTTACACCGTCCGTAGCCCCGCTCACCGTCATGTTCATGCCCTTGGCGAGGCAAACTACAGCATAAGCCTCATACATATCGTCACCATCCTCATTTTCGCTATTTGTCTTTATGTTTGCGGTGAATCTGCTGTAGATATTGTTGTGGCCGTGATATTCTTTGCCTTTTAAGGTAACCTTAGATGCTACGAGGGTCAAGGTCTCATCGTGATTATCTCCAACTTTGCATGTGATTTTGAATGTCTCGCCATTTGCATTTACAGACGTGATGCTGTAAATTTCATCAAGTTTTTTCGAACCTTTGCTTCTTCTATCCCTTTCGCTTCCATCTTTGATTGGATCGACGATATATTCATGTCCGCCATCCACCATATAGAGAAACTGTTGATAAGACTCTTGCGTCAGACTAGTTTCCTCTGGATGCAAAACATAAAAAGAGTTTTCTTCTGCGTTCGGCGCAAGTGACATATTGATATGCTTCGTCAGGTTGGTATTTTTCGCGTCGATAGTATCTTGATACGGATCAACATCTCCCAGCAGGCAGCCCGATTCAAAAAGTGCATCAAGGCTTTCGTAGGAATCCTCTGCCGGAAGTGCTTTGCAAGGAATTACCTCCCCACCCCAGAGCCCGACCTCCGGCGTTGCTTCATATCCGCTCTCAGGTTTCCAAGACTGCGTATCGTCATCCGAATCGCCGCCGGATACATCACCAGCCGCAAGCGCCATGGCAGGCATCATGGTGAACGCCACGCAGAGTGCCAGCAAAACAGCAAGAATTTTTTTCTTCATAAGTCTTTCTCCTCTCGGTTAAAAAACTGCCCGCGGCGAACGCCGCCACGGGCTAAAAATAATTTATAAATGTGCCGAAGCCAACATCGCCACGGGCGATTTTAACAAGCATTTAGCGCTTTTTGGCAGCAACATCAGACTGCGCCAGCTTCGTCTTCGCAACCAACTTCCCATTCGCATCATACACAGCTACTCTGCACTTATAATAATATTTCGTACCTTTCTTTGCAGATGTATTAACGTAGGTCTTGCCTGTCTTTGTAGCGACAAGCTTAAAGTTCTTTGTTTTGCTGGTGCTTCTGAGGAACTGGTATTTTACTTTGTAGCCGACACCTGTGATGGATGCCGTGGCATTGCTTCCGTCGTCGATGTCAAGCTTTACTTTGATTCCCTTTGAGGTCTTTGTAGCTTTTACGTTGATTCCAAGTTTTTCAACCAATTCTTTTACTTGATCTTTTATGGCTTCGTTGTCAAGACTATCTGCTTCTGCCTTGGTTATGGTCAGATTTGCTCCGCAAAGTTCGTCCTCCACTTCCTTGCCGTTCACGGTTTTTTTGCACCAAATGCTCGTCCAGTAGTGGAAAGCATCGAATTTTCCGGTTATGGTTATCTTTGCATAAGGATAGCCCTTGGAGTTAAAGGCCGTATCTCCCACAACGATTCCCGGCAAAGAGCCGTAATTCCCGAAGATCTTTACCGTTTCGCCCTCGGCAGGCACATAGGTTGAAACCAAATAAAACTCGTCGAGTCCATCAATTACGCCGCCCGCAATTTCTTCTGTTCCCTCAGAGTCTTTATAGGCTGCCATTGTCGGGGCGCTATTTGCATCGTTTTCAGCGGTTTCAGCTGCTAGCGCCATGCTCGGCATCATGGTGAACGCCACGCAGAGTGCCAGCAAAAGCG
>CAVKSD010000190.1:0-2439 GCA_963658905.1 Bacteroidaceae bacterium | reverse complement strand
AAAGCTCCGAAACATCCTCATCTTTCAAACAAATCTCTGTAAAGCAATCCAAAGGTATCCTCAATAATTTTCTGTTCAGAGAACACTCATCATACCAGCCTTTTTCCTCTATATAATGGCGTAGTTCGCTCATAACATTGACATCTTGAACAATTACCTTGACATAATGGTCATTTTCATCATATTTGGCATTTCGAATTTCTATTGCAAAGGATTCTCTCCAGTCAAAGCCAACGCGAGGATACCTCAACTCTTTTCGCTCTTTCAAAGTTCTAATTCGTGCCTGAGTAATTCCAAGCTGCTTTGACAATGTGTAATCATCAAAATTTTCGCCTGCATTCAAACAATGTTCAATGTACTCTGAAAAAAGCAATGTTTCCAGATCACTTTTGCTTGTGCTTCCAAAATTCTGATTGAAGTACAAATCTATAACTTTATCTGCCAATTTCAGTTTTTCTTTTTCGGATAATTCATACATTGCGTGTCCCTCCCTGCTTTACATATCATTTCAGCACCTTGCACTTCTTATTTCTCTCTTCAACCAGCACCATCAGTTCGTCTGCGAGTTTCGCCATGTTTTCCTTTCCTTCGGTTACCGCAGTCTCAAACTCATGGAATTTCAGGGTTACCTGGGATTCCAGTCCTGCAAGGGCTTCCACCGACATCGGGTCGGAGTACCGGACTGCTTCGTATACTTTCTTTGCGGCAGCTTTTGCTTCGTCTGTCTGTGTTTTTGCAAGCAGGCTTTCGGCGTCCGCCGTGAGCAGCTTGATAAATGCCGTCTGCGCATTGACTTTTTTCCCCGTATCTTCTACAAGCTCCGCTGCTGCGCTTGCCTTGATGACTGCAATTGCCGTAAGTCCCAGAAGCAATGCGCAGGCTATAATCCCTGCCCAGTTCGGAACATTGGGAATCGCCATGCAAGCTGCCCCTGCTATCATAGAAAGTATAAGCGTCGCATAGCTCAGGGTGATCAGCGGCAGATTAAGAAAGAATTTTTCGGCGCTGCCGGCTTTCATAGCCATATTTGCGCAAAGGAGCTGTCCGATAAATGTCAGTGTAATCAGCGCATATCCCGACCAAAATGCCCCGTCAAACTTGCTCATTCCGGCGACTTCACCGGGAGATGCGAATGCAATAACATTGAATATAGCCAGCAGCACAGCCCATGCCGCAAAATATTTCTTAAAGTATTTGTTTTTCATTTTCTTTTCTCCTCGTATTTTCACCTATTCTCGCCTGCTAAAGTTTTTCGCCGCATTCCGGGCAGAATTTCGCCCCTGCCGCAAGGGTGTTTCCACACTTCGGACAGGTGTTTTCTAAATTCTGTCCGCATTCCGGACAGAATTTACCCCTTGCAATCCTTTGACCGCAGGATGGACAGATAATTTCTTCCCGTTGCTCTCTTTCGATTTTTGAGCCACACTCAGGGCAGAATTTGCTGCCTGCCGGAACATTCGCCCCGCATGTCGGGCAGCTTGCCGTCGCCGGAGCAGCTGCTGCTCCCTGATTCGTAGTTCCGTCAAGGCTGCCGAACATATCGCCCATCTGACCACCGAAAAGTCCCGCTGCTTTCAGTCCTATTCCAAGTCCGACGATATCACTCATGGCAGAGCCGCCTGCACCGCCGTTTCCGCCCATGTTGCCGATTCCTTCCGCATAAGCCTTTTGCACTTCGGCCTGGATGATATCCTTCTGGTTATACCCTTGAGCGCGCATGATTTCGGCCTCAGCGAATCCTGTGGCTTTCTTTGCCATCGCTTCCGCCTGTGCTTCGATTACTGTTCTTTCTGCCTGCCGCTTTGCAACCTCTGTCTGGGTCTGCTGGCGTTCAAGCTCCGCAGCACGAGCAGCTGCGGTTATCTCTGCTTCTGCCTGTGCCTTCGTTGTCTTGATATCTCGTTCTGCCTGAATCATCCTCTGCTGCAGGGAAACTGCATAAAGTTCTCTGATTTTTCTGAAGTTCGGGTCTTCCTCCGGCAGCACAACCGTCGTAAGGTAAAACTGCGGAATCGTGATTCCGAATTCTTCAAACTCCGGCAAAATCTTTTGGTGAAGTTCCCTGCCCACCTCGTTCAGATGCTCGTCCACTTCGAGGATGTTGATATTTAGCGCTTTTATAACCGTTGACAGGGTGGTTTTTACCGCTGTGGAAATAACGGGTCTAAAGGAATTTTGAATTGATTTTGTAAATTCCGTGCCTTCGTTTTCCCATGCGATGCCTTTCATGGTGCCAACCAGCTTGATGAGGAGTTTTCTGCTGTCTGAAACCTGCATATTCATGGAGCCGCTTGCCCCAAGTTCCAGTGGCACGCCGGATGCCGGGTCGATGTATCTGACTTTCGAGTCCGTTCCCCATTTCAAGCCCATCTGAATGGATTTGTTGATAAAATACACTTCGCAGTGGAAAGGCGTCCGGTCACCTGTTGTTCGTTTGAG
>CAVKSD010000189.1:0-2460 GCA_963658905.1 Bacteroidaceae bacterium | reverse complement strand
GGCAGCAGCTTGCGAAAATTTCCGGGAAAAATCTGTTGCTGTGCTTTCTTTCCGGACTGTTCCTTTTTATACATTACTATACATGGTATTCGGCGGTAAAGCTCACAAACGTTGCAAGTGCGGCGGTACTTGCGTCTTTCCATCCGCTGGTGGTAATTTTTATCACGGTATTTATCTATAAGAAAAAGATTTCATGGAAATCTGTAGCGGCGATCATAGTTGCGCTCTGCGGCGGCACGCTGATTATGTGTTCCGATCTATCGTCATTTTCCGGTGGAAAACTCTCCGGAAACCTTTTGGCGCTGGCGGCGGGCATCGGCATGGGCGTGTATTTTGCAATCGGCGGCAAAGTCCGTCAGGAAGTGGAGGGCAGCATATATGTGATGCTCCTGTTCTTCTCCTGTTGGCTGTGCTTTGCGGTAGCGAATCTTGCCACGGCGACCACTGTTTTGGGCTACCCTGCCATGGACTATGTCTATATCCTGTGCCTGGTATTTATCTGCCAAATCGGCTCCCACGCGGTTTTCAACCTTTGCATGGGAAAGGTAAGTTCCCTGTACGTGTCGGCTTGGGAGGCAGGAGATCCGGTATTTTCAACGCTTCTGGCGATCGTTATGGTTCACCAGATCCCGACGGTAGCGGAGATTATCGGCTGCATAATCGTAGTACTCGCACTGCTGGCATATAACAAATTTGAACAGGAATCGGAGTAAATAATGTACAAAGTCAAACTAAAGTCCTTTGAGGGACCTTTCGATCTGCTGGTCTATCTGATAGAAAATGCGGAAATGAGCATTTATGACATCAAAATCAGCGAAATCACAAATCAATATTTGGCGTACATAAGGGAAATGGAGGAGCAGGACGTGACGCTGGCTTCGGAATTTATGGTGCTTGCGTCCTCCCTCATCGAGATAAAATCCAAGATGATCTTGCCGCGGGCATCCGAGGACGGGCAGGGCAGTGTAGAAGAAGACCCAAGAAGCGAACTGGTGGAAAGACTCCTGGAATACAAGCGTTTCAAAGAACTTTCGCAGATGCTGAAGGAACGGGAAGAACGGAGTTTTAACATTTTTGAGAAGCCCCAAGAAGATATTTCGCAGTATCTTGAAAACCCTGACGAGTATCTCAGCCTCGACCTGAAAGAATTTGCTTCGGCGTTTCGCCTTTTCATACAGAAAAAGCAGAGAGTTGAGGCGGTGCGCAAGCATTACACCCGCATCGAGCGTGAACGGGCAAGCATGGAAAAGCGAATTTCGTATATTTTGCAGCAGGTTCGCGGAAAAATCGGACAGGTTTTTAGCTTCAAGGATTTTATCAAGGACAAAAAAGACAGGTACGACGTGGTGGTTACCTTCATGTCGCTGCTGGAAATGGCAAAGGCGAGAGCAGTAAGGGTGGAACAGCGAAAAATTTACGGCGATATTGAGGTCAGCGCAGGAGAAAGAGCGCAGGAGGAGTGGAAAGATGACAGGAAATAGGACAATTAAATCCGCCATGGAGTCCATGATGTTCACATGGGGCGAGCCGCTAGAGGCGAAGATGGCAGCGGAAGTGCTTAATATAAGCAAAGAGGACGCCTACGGGTATTTCAAGGAGCTTCAGGCGGAATATGAACAGGAGGGCAGAGGAATCGTTATCCGCGAGGTGAATAAAGCCTTTCAGTTTGTGACTCGCGAGGAAAATGCGGATTACGTCCGCAGACTTTGCACTCCGGTAAAGGCGAAGAAGCTTTCCCAGTCGGCGCTGGAAGTCCTTGCAATCATCGCATACAAACAGCCCGTAACAAAGGGCGAGATGGAAGCCATCCGCGGAATCAAATGCGACAGAGTGGTGGAAGGACTTGTAAACAAGGACCTGATCAAGGAGGTAGGGCGCTCCGCTGCAATCGGCAGGCCGATTCTCTACGGAACGACAGATACTTTTCTCAAAAATTTCGGCTTCACAAGTCTGAAAGAACTTCCGGACATCGAGGACATCGAAAGTGTGATCAATGAGGACATCGAAGATGCTCAATCCGCCGAGGAGCAGGATCCTGTAGCGGCAGGTCAGATGACTATAGAATTTTAGAAATTTTGCGCATAGATTTGAGCAGCCGGCTTATCCGCTGCTCTTTTTTTGACTTTAAATTAGAAAGAAATTGAAAAAACGCTTGCTTTTTACTTAAATATGTTATATAGTTACATTACAAATATTCTCATTAAACCAAGAATAAGACTAATACAATAGTATTTGGAGGAAAGTGTATGAGTACAAACAAAGAAAACAATGCGAATAACGTAAACCATGCAGGTGCAAAGCCTTTGCGAAACCACAAGGATTCAACCTTTTGCCTGCTCTTTTCAGAGCCGAAACGGGCAATAGAACTCTACAATGCGGTGACAGGGGATAACCTTCCACCGGATACAAAGTTAGAGTACACGACTTTGGAGAATGCCCTGTACATCGACCGCAACAACG
>CAVKSD010000188.1:0-2463 GCA_963658905.1 Bacteroidaceae bacterium | reverse complement strand
CACAAGGGGAGAGTATGTGAGAGCATCGGGGACAAAAAAATCAGGCTCGACTGCCTCGGGTTCAGAAAACGAAGAGCTTCCGCTTGTTTTGTCGCTTGTTCCGTCTGAGGGAGCACTCAACGAGGAGTTTTCTTCCGATGTAAATAAATATACTATGAATTTGCCGTATGAAATTAAAAAGCTTGAATTTAAGGTTGAAGTAAGTGACGGAGCGAGCTATACTATCAACCGCACAACGCTTGGCAAGGGCGGCTCTACCGTTGATTTTAAGATAACCGTAAAATCGGCTGACGGAAAGAGCAAGAATGTATATGTCGTTTCTGTGACAAGGGGAGAGAAGGAAGCTTCGTCCTCAAAAAGCTCCTCTAAGAAAAGCGAGAGCTCGAAGGAATACATAGAACCTGAGGTTCTCGGCGAATATAATGCCGATTCGAGACTTACAATAGTCGGTGACAGACTGCCGGGGTTTATCATAATCGTGTTTTTGGCGGCAATGTTTATCATGCTGACGCTTATTTGTATAAAAATTTTCAGAAAAAAATAAGTCGGATTTTTCCGATAACTAAGCCGTTTTTGAGGAATAAATATCGAATCAAATCAAAAATATTCTAAAAAGTTTTAAAAAACGCTTGACAGTATCATAATGTTGTGGTATTATAAATGAGCAATCGGGAATACCGATTAAAATAAATATCGCGGGGTGGAGCAGCTCGGTAGCTCGTCGGGCTCATAACCCGAAGGTCGTATGGTTCAAATCCTGCCCCCGCAACCACATCAAAGCTCGTTGAAATGTAAATTTCGACGAGCTTTTTCTTTTGCTTTTAGATTTGTTCTCTGACATTTTTAAATTTAACTGCAAAATGGCTCCAAAAATCATAAAATAACTGCGCCAATACGGTTGTAATTTTCAACCGTATTGGCGCTTTTTGCGTATTAATTTTCTTAGTTTGCAAGTAAAGCAGGAGCAATAAGAGTGAATTGACCGTTGATACATTCATATCTCATCCCCGTTTTTCAAGCATAATCAATTTTACTTCCAGCATGTCCAAAAGCATATCCAGTTCCAGTATGCCTTGCTTGGCGGCGGCGATATGCTTCTGAATGGAGGGGCGGGCTTTTTGGTCGAGATAAACAAGGTCCTGTGAGGTGACGGGGCCCACGGCTCCCATGCTGCACCAAAGATCGAAGGCACTTCCGTTTGAGCGGTTCAGCGTTTCGGTGGTGACAAGGTATTTGCCATCCGGCATATCGGTCAGGGTGATGTGCGCATCCAGCATCTGTTCCGGGGAAAAAGGTGTGTAGCGATCGGTGAACGTCATGTCAAAGCGCTCGCCCTGTGCGTACAGGTGGGAAAAATGTCGGTAATTGTATAGCAAGATCTGCCATCGCTCGCCCTCACGGGTGATGAACCAGCCGGGTCCTCGGCTAAGTAGTTCGCCGCCTATTTTCCGTAGCAGAGTGAAGGCATAATAGCTCGCCTTTGGTAGGCCCTCTTTTGTGAAGAGACCAAGTCCGCCGAAGAATGTTTCCTCTGGCAAAGGGGCTTCTCCCATGAAATCAGTCAAAGCCCAGTATCCGAAGCTTTCAAGCCTATCGTAATTTTCCAAAATACTGCGGACAATATAACAGGACTTGAAGCAAGTATCATTCAGGTAATCCTGTTGGCTTGGCGTGTTGTTCCACTCTGTCAGGTAGATGGGTGTTTCGCTTGCGCCAAGTTCGTGCACCTCGCTGATGACCTGTGTAACAAAATCATTGAAGCCGTCGGGAGTTTCCCTTAGGCGCATTGAATATAAGAAACCGAATGATTCCTGTCCTGTCTCCGAGCTGCTGTCCAGCACGGTGTCATAATAGTGGAAATTCAAGAAATCGGGCTCACAACTGTGAACACGGCACCACTTCAAAAAAGGAATATACCAGTTGGTGTAATCCTTTTGCAGCATGTAATACATGGCGGGTGCACCAAAGCTGATTTCAGGATCACAATTTTTAACAGCTTGTCTGGTGATGCGGTAAAACTCGTAAAAAAGCTCATCGGAGGAAAAGCCGTATAGATCTGTGGGGGTATCAGGCTGACTCCATACGCTGAACTTCCAGCTGTGCACTTCCTCTGCGCCATAGCGCACCAGCAGATGTCGGATAATCGCAGTGATCAGTTCAGCCCATTCGGTGTTGTCACGCGGCTCGCTGACAATGAAATTCAGCAAACGACGCTGAGGGTCTTTGGCAAGCGCTTCTGGCATAAAAGACAACTGCACAAAGGGTTTCAGCCCAATCTCAAGCAGAAAGTCGAACAGCTGATCCATATATGCAAAGCTATACACCGCACTACCGTCCCGATTTCTGCTGAAAATGTGAAGTTCGTCCGAGAATAATCCATTGAATTTGATATAGCGAAAACCGACTTCCTGTTGGATGCGGCGCAGCATTGTCTGCACGTTGCCTTGCAAAAGATCAGCCGCA
>CAVKSD010000187.1:0-2488 GCA_963658905.1 Bacteroidaceae bacterium | reverse complement strand
ACAAGGCTTCCCATATCAAGGACAAGCTCATCGAAATGACGCACCTGAACGAAACACTGTACTGCTGCGGCATCGCTTGCTCCGCAGAGGGCCATGCAACGGAATGCGGAAGCTATATCATTGATCTTCTTACGGCAAATGTCTGCAAGCAGAACGTAACAAGATTTCCGTATGAGATCGTAAGGCTGGCAGAGGACATCGCAGGAGGCCTTATGGTAACAATGCCAAGCGAAAAGGACTTTAAGAGCGACCTTCCGGTAGGTAGAAACGGCGAGACAATCGGAGAAGTTTGCAACAAGTATTTCGCTACGAATCCTGAGAAATGCACCACCGAGGAGAGAATGAGAGTCCTCAGATTCCTCGAAAATATCTGCCTTGGCTCATCGGCAGTAGGCTACAGAACAGAATCCATGCACGGCGCAGGCTCGCCGCAGGCACAGCGCATCATGATTCAAAGACAGGGCAATATCGAGGGCAAGAAACAGCTTGCAAAGGACATTGCCGGAATCACAAAATAGAAAACACCAATATACCACCAAAGAAGTTCCCCTTTGCAATGCCTTGCAAAGGGGAACTTCTTTCTACTTAAAAATGCCTGCGAGCTACAGCCTCATACGATCTTGATGCTTACAAGAAACAATGCCGATGCGCAAACGCATATTAAGAACATGTTAAGATGCACTTGTGCATATTAAAAATATGGTGTAAAATAATAAATACAGTGATTGAACGTTATAAAGTGATTCAAAAGCGAAAATTTTGCAAAAAATTAGCGTTGAAATATCAATGATTAGCGGAATTTTAGCACACCAAAAAATTAAAAATAAAAGTTCTTGTTTATTAAATAACAAAATTGGCACAAAAGTTGCTCTTAATAATGGTACCTGAAGTAAAGACTCAAAATATATTGTCAAAAGACGAAAATCATCGAAAGAGAAAGGAAAAGGTGAAAAAATGAAAAAGGTATTATCAAGCTTATTAGCACTCACAATGATCTTTACAATGTGCTTTGCACTGTCAGGCTGCGGCAGTGACAGCGGGGATGGCAGCGATGCTATAGTTCTCCACTTCGGATCAACGCAAGGTACAACCCACGCATGGTACGAAGCGGCAACTGCATTTAAGGAAGCAGTTGAAACAGGCACAAACGGCAGTGTCGAAATCCAGATCGATTTCGGCGGTGTATGGGGAAGCGATAAGGACCATGCAGAGGCAGTTCAGTCCGGCGCACTCGATATGTATATCGGCTCCACCGTAGGTGCTGATGCGGTAGTAAACGAAATCGGATTCGTAAACCTCCCGTACCTGGTAACTTCCTACGATGACGTAGATAACCTCATCTATAACGGATGGATCGGCGAAACGATCACAACAGATATGGAAAACGCCGGATTCAAGATGCTCGGCCTTACGGACTGCGACTTTAGATGGATCTCAAACTCCAAGCGTACAATCGAAAGCGCGGACGACATCAAAGGTCTCAAACTCAGAGTTCCTGAATCTCCAATGTTCCTGAGCTTCTTTAAGAACCTCGGCGCAATCCCAACTTCCATGGCCTTCACAGAGGTTCCTTCCGCACTTCAGCAGAAGACAATTGACGGCCAGGATAACGGCCCGGTTCTTTCCTATACAAACGGTCTTGACCAGTTCAACAAATATTGGGTTAAGTCGAACCACTCCTTCGCAGCTGCAGTCGTAGTTATGAACCAGGCTAAATGGGATTCGCTTTCTGCTGACCAGCAGTCTGTAGTTCAGGAGGCAGCAACTACTTACTGTGACGACATCAAGGTAGCAATCAGAGCAGACGTTGAAGAAATGACTCAGAAGATGATCGATAATGGTTGCGAAGTAATCGAACCGAGCGAGCAGCTTCAGAAAGATATGGAAGAAGCAGCTAAGAAGGTTTGGGCTGACGACGAAGCAACAGGAACTTTCGACCAGGAAGCAGTTGCTAGAATCCGTCAGGAAGCAGGAATTGCATAATTATACATGAAGATGCGGGCGGCATGTCCGCCTGCATAGATTAAAAAAATATCACAGGAGATAAAACAATGGAAAAGAAAAACATTATCACGAAAGTGAACGATGCATTTTACCATGTTGAAAAGACGATTACATGGATTGCCTTTGCAGTCATGCTCGCTCTGCTTCTGATCCAGGTATTCTGCCGGTATCTCTTTGAGATGCCGCTTGCCTGGGCAGAGGAAATGGTAAGATATACTTACATCGGCGTAAGCTTTCTGGGTGCCGCGGTAGCGCTGAGAGAAAGGACTCACATTTCCATCGACATCCTGCCATCGCTTCTTGAGAGCAAGGTAAAGAATCCGGAAAAGAAAAAGCTTTTGCAGGATGCGCTCGATATATTCGCAAGCATTGTGCAGATGGTATTCTTCGTCGTAATTTCGAAATGGATGCTTGAGTACAATATCGATCTAGAAGTAAAACACCAGATTACCACTGCTAACCAGTGGCAGATGTGGATTATGTG
>CAVKSD010000186.1:0-2513 GCA_963658905.1 Bacteroidaceae bacterium | reverse complement strand
CCTCCAAATACTATTATATTAGTCTCATTTTTGGTCAAATGAAAATATTTGTAATGTAACTATATAACATATTTAAGTAAATTGCAAGTACTTTTTCTAATTTTTGCAAGAATCATTTTACACGCCCGCAAATATAAAAGTCGGCGATATAATTTTTCTGTCGCCGACCTATTTAAGTTCTGATATTCACGTGTCAATCAAACACGCAGGAAAAAATTTTATTTATTATAGCAAGTTACTCCTCCGCCACCTTTAGCTGAAGCACATCAGGTCTTGCATAATGTCCGCAGACATCGTGTTCCATCTTGCTTGCCGGGACCTTTTGCATATCAAGCTCCGCATAGATTACGCCTTCTTTATCCCAAATCGTATCGGAAATAACATGTCCGAAAGGATCTACGACGCAGCTTCCGCCGCGGCAAGCTATTTCCGGCAGCTTTGCGATTTCTTCGGCAGCGCTTTCCGTCTCAGGATAATCGGCCTTGGTAAAGAACATATCGCAGTTTATGAAATAGCAATGTCCCTCGATTGCGATGTGGCGAATCGTGTCCTGCCACTCTGCGTTATCGTTGGTATTCGGTGAAATGTAGAGGGAAATTCCCTTTTGGTACAGCGCCACCCGTGCAAGTGGCATATAGCTTTCCCAGCAGATTAAATTTCCCATGGGGCCCCATGGAGTTTCCATTACCGGGAAGAAGTCCCTGTCCGCATCTCCCCATACGACTCTCTCGCTTCCGGTGGGTTTAAGCTTCCTGTGATTCATGCAAGCACCCTCTGGGGCAATCATCATATTGGAATTGTAAAGGGTTCCCGTCACAGTGTCCCTTTCCGAATAGCCTACACTAAGATAAATTCCCTTTTCTTTCGCTTTGTCTTTGAGCCTACACATCTCCGGCCCCTCTGCCAAAATCGAATTGTCATAATACATTTTCCAGTCCCTGCGCCCATCCTCATTTCGGCTGCCAACGCGAAAGCCAAAGGTCATGCCGTATGGATAACCGGGAATGAAAAGCTCTGGAAATACAATCAGCTCTGCGCCATTGTTTGCGCATTCGTCGATCAGTTTCAACGCTTTCTCTACGCAGGCGTTCTTATCGAACATTACCGGGGTAGCCTGAACCACGGCAATTTTACATTTGTCTTTCAAATCTTTCATGTCAATTAAACTTCTCCTTTAAATTCCGTCTCTATGCGGTTTTGGCGTAGGCAAAGGGCATAAAACACGATTGCCAGAAGCTGCGCCGCCGCCGATACGATTACAAGATAGAACGGACCCACATCATACAAAATGCCGAGAATCCAGCTGCCGAGGAACCACGCTATTCCAAATCCCGTCTCAAAGATCCCGAACCCCGTGCTTCTCATGTGCCTTGGGATGATTTGACTGGTGGCAGCCTTCATAATGCTCTCCTGCGCCCCCATTCCGATTCCCCAAAGAAGAATACCAAAAGCCATCATCATCCGTGAATTTCCGAGGAAAACAAAGAATGCAAAGCCCGCACTGCACAGTGTGGAGTAAATAAGCGCTCTCAGACCGATTTTGTCAAAGAGCCAGCCGAAGAAAAGCGCCGCAAACGCATCCACCGCCATTGCCGCCGCATATAAAAGGCTTAGGGAGGCTTCCGGGAAAAGATGGGTTTTTGCCGCATGGAGAGTTATCAAGGTAAAGTCCGCAAAGCCGAAAGCAAACAGGCTGATTGCAGCCATGTAAAGCGCAAAGGACTTCTGGAATCGGAACTTTGTTTCTGCCTTTTCCTCTTCTTTTTCGAACATCTCCGGATTAGGATATTTTATCTTCGAGAAAACAACCAGCATAACCGTAATCAGCGCCGGAATCCCCAGCATCGCAAAGCATATGCGATATGTTCCAAACAGGTTGTCGGTTCCCCGTATCATGCCGATAACAAACAGCATGACCGGACCTAAAAATGCCCCAAGCTGGTCTAAAAACTCCTGATAGGCAAAGCCCTTGCCCGTGCCGATTTCACTTGCCGCGAAGCTGACAAGGGTGTTCTTTGCGGGCTTTTTGATCGCTTTTCCGATTCGCTCCGCAATTACCAGTCCGCAGGCTATAAGCCAGCCGTTTTCGGGTACTAACGCAAGCGCCGGAATTGCAAGCACCTGCATGGTGTAGCCTACTATAACCAGCGTCCAGTATTTTTTCGTCTTGTCCGCGATAAAGCCCGAAAGCAAGCGTAGCGAGTAGCCGCATAGCTCCCCAATTCCCGAAACAAAGCCGATGGTAGCGGCGGAAGCCCCTGTCAGATTCAAATATTCCCCAAGTACGCTCCGCGCGCCCTCGTGGGTCATGTCGGAAAACAGGCTGACGATACCCATCAGAGTGATGAACGCCAGCGCCCCCGAAACCATTTTGTCCTTAGATTTTTGCATAATTTTTGCCTCTTTCATGGCAATTATACACAAATGCGCGCTAATCGTCAAGACATCCCGTACCGTCTAAAGATCGCCTGCTCAAAGGCTCTCAAAGTCTACTCAAACTGGCTGCTATACAG
>CAVKSD010000185.1:0-2529 GCA_963658905.1 Bacteroidaceae bacterium | reverse complement strand
TTGCTGTGGTGGACGATGAGAGGCTCGAACTCTTGACCTCCGCGTTGCGAACGCGTAAGAAAACATTGAAATTTCAGTGTTTCCAAGCATTTGTGCCACACCCCGTGCCACGCGCAAAAATTCTTGCGCCCACAGCAGCAGAAATTCTACATCTTTTTTACCACCGTTTTTACTGCCCAAACATCTTTTCGGCGGCTTCAATTATGGCGAAATTATTCGTATGCGTGTATATGTTTGTAGTTAGCCTTATATCAGAATGCCCCATGAGATATTGCGCCACTCTGATATCAACTCCCTGCCGACATAGGTTCGTGCAGTAGGTGTGCCGGAGATTATACGGCACAAAGTCATCTGCAAGGGGCAGGGGAGGAAGCAACTCATTTCTGAATACCTTGCAGCCCATCGAGATGTTCATCGCCCGCCGGAGCGCATTGAGCGAACATTTTAGGCTCGACTTTGTGAGCTTGTTACCCTTTGTGTCGGTAGCAATATAGCTAAACTTCGGAGTGTCTTTTATCCTCTGATATAGTTCGTCCGGAAGCGGAACATTTCGATCAGCGTTCTTTGTCTTTGTCCCTCTGATGTGCAGCACATTATAAGTCTTGCCATTCTCGGTAATCTTCATAATGTCCTTACCCATAGCCTCCATCGCTTCTGAGGTACGGCAGCCACAGTAATACATCAGCAGGAATACAACAAAGCGGTCATTTTCCTCGCAAACTTTGAGAAAGTGAGTTTCCTATTTGACAGTAATAGCCCTGCGGTGGTTTTCCGTGCCTTTTGGCTTCTGCAAATCTATCGTTGGGTCTTCTGCTATCAACTTATTGGTTTTCGCCTTTGAGAAGATAAACCTAAGCATCTGATAGATGTCTGAAATATAAGCCTGCGAATAGCCCTGCAATTCGTTCAGCACGCATTGCACATCAAAAGGCTTTATCGACTTGAGAGGATGATCGCCGATGAGAGGGAATATACTTGATTTCATTTTGCCTATATAGGTTTTTCTTGTAATGTCTGCCTGACCGGTCTTATATACATCGACGCACTTCAAAGCCCAGGCTTTCACGGTAGTGTTGCCGGACATGACAACTCGCCCATCCTCCAAAACTCTTATTTTATTTGCCATTTTCATAATGGCTTCTTTTTCCGTTTTCCCTCTGACGGTGTAGCGTTTACCGTCAAAGGGAAAAGTTTTTCTCACATAATCCATAACAAACCTCAAACACCACCACACAAGGCTAATTTACACCCGCATTCTTTCGCTGATAGCCTCCTGCGCAATTTGCGAGAGGCTAAGACCGTGGGCGTCAATATAAGTATTCATATACGCAGGGATAGTGAGATTCTTGCGAACGGCATTCTTGCCGTATTTTTCGGCGTAGGAATCCATATCAAGAACAAGCAGGCTCACAATGCCGCCCTCCTCGGGGTGAACATCCCTTGCGTCCGAGGCTTTCGGAAGCGGATTCCCGTCCTCCAGTTCATCGAGCAGCCATCCGCTGGCGGCGTCCGTCCCCATCAAAATTGCGTCTGCAAGAGAATCTCCCTCGGAAACACAGCCCGGGAGGTCCGGAACGACAACGGTATAACCCTCTTTTTCTTCACAAGGATAAAAACAAGCAGGATAAATAAGTTTCATAATATACCTCCTTAATGCGGGACTATTTAAGCCCCGCCTGTTGCAATATACTTTTAGCAGTTCTCAGGTCAAGGTCGCCTCTGTGATTCGGAATTGTAACCTTGCCCGGCTTGGTGGGATGTATGTAGTGGTCATGTGAACCGCGGGAGTTTTTATATACCCACCCATCTGCCTCAATCAGTCTTTTAATCTCTCGTACTTTCATCATAACCTCCTTATGGTTATATTATACATACTATACATACTAAAGTCAAGTAAAAAATAAGTATTATACACATTGTCGATTATCTGGCGATTATCTCTCAACTTTTAACATCTGCCGCTCCAAAAATCAAGCTTTTTTCTATTTTTTTTTTTACGCTTCCACCATTCCAAGCGAACCATTTTTTATATACTTACCGGAGGCAACAAGGTCATCTGCATATTCCAGAAGCTTCTCCTGACCTTCCTCGTTTAATTCTTTGTATAAAAAAATAAGCTCTTGCTCATCTTCGGCAAGGGCGGCAGGGGCGGCGGGGTTGGAATTAAGCCGTGTCATTTCATTGTCATCGAGGATAGCAACAAGATCGTCGATAGACATGCCCATTGCACTTGCAACTTTCAGATAGGTGTCGAAAGAGGGGACAAGCTTGCGTTGGCTCTGCGGATGCTGATTCCTTTCGAGCATAGAAATGTAACCTTTACTTAGCCCGGCCCTCGTAGCAAATTCCTGCATTGTCATTTTATTTTTATTTCTGAAAACCTTGATTATTTCGCCTAACTTCATAATTCATCACTCCTTTGTTTACTATATTATACAAACTGCGCAGAGACAAGTCAAGAAAAGTTTACTGTAGTAAACTCAAAATGAAAGGAGGGAGGACAATGCAGAACAAGCTAAAAGCGTACAG
>CAVKSD010000184.1:0-2534 GCA_963658905.1 Bacteroidaceae bacterium | reverse complement strand
AGCGGCACAGGGATGCCCTGCATGATGTGGTAAGCTACCATACGGTCAAAGAGCAAATAGGCTTGCCGCTCGGCAAGAATATCAATTTTCCCGTCCCCATCAGCGTCTACCACTATCGGCAACTTATCTAAATGCTGGCGCACAAAAGCCCATGCTGTTTCCTCTGTCCCAGCTTTATTGGCAAAATCTCTTGTAAAGCTTTCCTTTGGCTTATACGCTGAAATAACAAGATCTTGTTTAACTGAAGAACTATTATTAACCTGCTTAAAACTACCTTGCTTTTTATCGAGAGTTCGCACATCAGCCACAATAAAACCTGCACGTAGGATTGATTCCTGAATTGCATTCCACACAGCATTTTTGGAATTATGGAATTCAACCGTAATCCATCGATTTGGCTTCAGAATCCTAAAAAACTCTTTTAAGCATTCTGTCATCAATGTCTGGTACTCTAACAATCCCTTGTTTTGTGCCTTGTTTACAATGGCTTCATCTTTCTGATTCGTAACGATTTTAAGCCACGATTCCCATAAAAAGCTGAGTTCTGAATAATTCAGATTGTCGCCAAATGGAGGGTCGGTAAAAATATAATCGCATGAATTATCCGGAATATTGCAAAGATGAGCAGAGGATTGCGTTGATAAAATGCATGATCCGACTTGATTGTCAAGCAAACGCTTTGCTTTCGTAATCTTCGTTATATATTCCGACAATGACTTGAGAATGTTAATGTCTTTGACAATAGAGGGCATATAGAGCGTCCCGGCTAACGGTCCTCCACCAGCGCCAGCAAAACCGCCTGCCCATCTATATCTATATAGTTTAGTATTTACCATAGAAACAGATTGAACTAAAATAAACGCCGATGTATTCCTTGCTTTAGCAGCAAATGCTGCCAAAGCAAGAAGGTTTCTGCGATAGTAGAACTGATCCACATTCGTAATGCCTATCTTCTCGTTCCGCCAGCTTTCTGTTCCAACACACATTTGATTTGTTGGATACCAATACTTTGATGGTGTCTGTTCAATCTTCTCAAGTAATTCAAAGTCAAACTTGTCAGGCTTTTTTTCAAAGCGCTTTCCCATGTAGGTATAATTAATCCGCACAGGCACTTGCTTTGCTACCGATCTTGCTTTATTATGAATAGCATCAAACTCTAACATTTTTGCAGGCTCGCAGTCCTTCTTTGCAAGCATAGTGTTACAAGCCGGGCAACAAAACGAGCTATTTACTTTTCCATGTTCTGCATCGACAGCTACATCCCAAAATACAAATTCCTTACCACATGTAGGGCAAATGTAAACATCTGACCAAACCAAGTAATTTATACGGCCTTTCCCAGCAGGGAGCTTGGCATCCAATGAAATGTCATGATCTGTCTCATACATCCATCCAAGTTCGTTCTCACACTCACTCAAAATCCTGCGCGATTCAGCTTCAAAATCGCTAGAATTAACAACATGATTATAATGGTGTGCTATAAATATTGCTGCTGGTGACAAATCACAGATAATAGCATTACGGGCTCCCCATGTATTTTTTGAAGCATGATTGCCAAAAGAAAAAGCTAACTGTTCAAATTCGCTTTGTTCACACATTTTAGCTGCAACGCCCGTCATTCCCGTGCCGCAGAAGCCGTCAAAAACAATGTCACCCGGTTT
The DNA here is from genome assembly GCA_963658905.1 of Bacteroidaceae bacterium. Taxonomy (GTDB): domain Bacteria; phylum Bacillota; class Clostridia; order Peptostreptococcales; family Anaerovoracaceae; genus CAG-238. The sequence continues at coordinate 873 of CAVKSD010000184.1, read as the reverse complement.
TGTATAGTGTAAAATATACTGCATTATAGCCTTATGAGGCACCTTTGTATGATAGCTATGCGCCATATAGATGGGATCGTTCTTACCCTCACTTACATCCGACGCAAACGGCTCACGATGGTAATCATCCGTCGCTTCATCATACGGCGTGCCGTTCTCCTTGATAAACTCCTCAATAAAAGGATTCGGGCAGGCAGTATAGTACGGTGCATCGGACAGGGCAATGATGTCCTCATCGGTGCCGATGGGAAAGCCTTCGATATCGCGTACCTTATCTATATCCTCTTTGGTCAGCTTTCTGGGTTCCATAGCTGTTTCCTCGCTTTCGTTTTCTAAATTGTGCAAACACCATCTGCACAATTTACTTGATTCTCTTCTGAATGTCTTCAACCGACGGCAGCTGTTTTTCCAGGTCGTCCGGCAGACTGCTGGTGACTTTGTATTCGCTCACGCCAATCGGCTTTGAAATGTCCTTCAGAGAGTATTCCGCAACCAGATTGTTCTTGCTCTTGCAGAGCAGCAAGCCGATGGACGGATTATCCTCTTCTTTCTTCAGGATTCCGTCTACTGCCGACAAATAGAAATTCAGCTGGCCGGCATATTCCGGTTTGAAATCCCCCGTCTTTAGCTCAATGACTACATAGCACCGCAGGTTCAGGTTATAAAACAGCAGGTCAATGTAAAAATCATCGCCGCCGACATTGAGATGGTACTGATTTCCTAAAAATGCAAATCCTGTACCAAGCTCCAGAAGAAGCTTCGTAACATCGCGGACAAGCGCTTGCTCAATATCCCTCTCCACCATATCTTCACGGAACGGGATAAAGTCGAACACATACGGATCTTTCATGGTCTGAACTGCCAACTCGCTTT
>CAVKSD010000183.1:0-2656 GCA_963658905.1 Bacteroidaceae bacterium | reverse complement strand
GCTAGCGCCATGCTCGGCATCATGGTGAACGCCACGCAGAGTGCCAGCAAAAGCGCAAAAATTTTCTTTTTCATTTAAAGTTTCTCCTTTCCAAATCCCGTGCAATATCAAAATTTATCGCAATCGAAATCTCTCAGCAATTTAAGCTTATTTTACCATTCCGGATTTTAGATTTGTTATGCACGCTGCATAGTAGGTGAAAAGATAGGGTCATAGGAGAAAAAAGAGGACTTCCGCCTAAGGGAATATGTTTCCTTTTAGGCAGCTAAGTCCTCCTCTGTTCTGTTTTCTTTTTCTATTTTCCCTCGCTGAGCTTTCTTCCCATCAGCACGCCCATTACCGAGGCCATCATCAGCCCGCGGGTCCAGCCCGTGGAGTCGCCGAGGCAGTGCAGATTCTCGATGCTTGTGTTGAGTTCTGCGTCCATGTCGATCTTGTTGCTGTAGAATTTAAGTTCCGGAGAGTAGAGCAGAGTCTCGTCGCTGGCAAATCCCGGAACCACAATGTCCATGCTCTTGATGAAATTGATGATTGAAATCATCGCACGGTAAGGCATCGCCGAGGTTATGTCTCCTGCCACCGCATCCTTTAGGGTCGGCCTTACGTTGGAGTGCTCAAGCTCGCGCTCCCAGGTGCGCTTTCCTGCCAAAATGTCTCCGTAGCGCTGCACCATGATTCTGCCCGCGCCCAGCATATTGGTGATTTCGCCTATCTTTTTCGCATATTCTATCGGCTGGTTGAACGGATATGTGAAATTGTGGGAGCAGAGTATCGCAAGGTTCGTATTCTCGGATTTCAGCTCCTTGTAAGAATGTCCGTTGACCACCGCCAGGTTTTCGTCATAGTTTTCCTGGCTTACGAAGCCGCCGGGGTTCTGGCAAAACGTTCTGACCTTGTTGCAAAACGGCTGCGGATATCCGATGAGCTTGGATTCGTAAAGGTATTTGTTGACTTCTTCCATAATCTCATTGCGAACTTCTACACGCACGCCGATGTCCACCGTTCCCGGCTTGTGGGCGATTTTGTGTTTTGCGCAAAGGCTTTCCAGCCAAAGCGCTCCCCTGCGTCCGGTGCAAACGATGGTTTTGTCTGCAAGAATCTGTTCTTCTTTGCCTTTAATTCTAATCTTTGCACCGCCGCAAACGCCGTCTTCTATGATGATATCCTCGCATTCGCTGTTAAAATGCATGGTTACGCCTTCACCGAGAAGATATTGCTCAATTTTATAATAAATTTCCTGTGCCTTTTCTGTGCCCAAATGGCGAATCGGACAGTCAACCAGTTTCAGTCCCGCTTTGATGGCTCTCTTGCGGATTTTTTTGACCTCTTCCGGAAAATCAATTCCCTCGATTCTCGTATCGGCGCCAAATTCAAGGTAAATGCGATCCGCATAGTCGATCAGCTCCTTTGCAAAGTCATAGCCGATAAGTTCTGGCAAATCTCCGCCCACATCCGGCGAAAGGGAAAGTTTTCCGTCGGAAAAGGCTCCCGCTCCGGAAAATCCCGTGGTAATGCTGCAATTTTTGCATCCTACGCAGCTTCCCGTATGGGTCTTCGGGCAAGCGCGGTTTTCGATCGCAGCGCCCTTTTCCACAATGGTAATTTCACTTCCGGCATGTCCTTTTCTGATGAGCTCAAGCGCCGTAAATATTCCGGCAGGTCCTGCACCTATAATCAAATATCTCGTCTTCATGTTCTTATCTTCCTTTCCCCCTGAAAGTACAAAAGCATTCCCTCTGGGAATGCTCAAAAGTAAATGGTGCGGTCGACAGGGGTCGAACCTGCATGTCTTTGGGACACAAGATCCTTAGTCTTGCGCGTCTGCCAATTCCGCCACGACCGCACATCACTTATATAGTATACTATCTATTTCAAAAATATACAAGTGTTTTTTGAAAAAAGTTCTAAAAAAATTTGCTATATATAGCAGTTCAATATGGGCGTTTATGGTGAAAGCCGCAGGAGGTTTCTGCGACTTTTGTGGTTGCAATGTTAAATTTCCCTTTTGGCATGGGCGAGTGTTGCCCCGGCTTTGAGCTTGCTACAGATCTTCGATCTCCTGCACAGACAGTCTGGCGCAAACTGCAAGTACTTTTTACTATTTTGTGACTATTTACCTTCCATTTTCAGTTAATTATTGGACAAATATCGGTTTTTACGAAAAAAATACAACAAAATCGGGCATTTCCTTTGGACTTTTTTAACAGACGCGCGAAAGAGTCCAATTTTAGGGCTTTGATTGCCTGAAAATGCGCTAAAAGCAGTGTCCTCTGTGTAATTTTTCCATAGCCTTTTGGATTTTTGTGAGAAATCCTCGGGAAAATCCAATTTCGTGGTGAGTCGGCGAGGAGATAAATTGCTCGGCCGCGCCGGCCCTCGCGAAGCTCAGTGTGAGCTGTTTTGCCTTCGTCCGCCATCATTGCAACACAAAAGCGGCTCTTTCGAGCCGCTTTTCGTCCGATCAAATCCAGTTATTTGATCCTGCATGCGTATTTGCACTGAGTAAGTGCCGTCTTCGCGATGAGCGCGCCCTGTGCGTCATACACCATCACGCGGGCTTTGTAGTAATACTTGGTGCCCTTCGTGCCTGCTGTGTTGGTATAGGTCTTGCCTGTGCCCTCAATCTTCGCCTTATATCCTTTGGCTTTTTTCGTGC
>CAVKSD010000182.1:0-2674 GCA_963658905.1 Bacteroidaceae bacterium | reverse complement strand
TCCCTGTCCGGTACCATTGTCTCCAGTGTACGCAACTTTTACCGATATCTCTTTTTGCCCGTTGGTCGTATTTTGCTCACATTTTGTCAAATCCACAGCATACGCCGCACCGCTTTCCACGGCCTCATCATTAACTGTAATCTGTGCGTATGTTGGCGTTTTCGCCGTACAAGTCAGATTTAGGGTGTCATATGGGCAAGCGATTACATAATTGTTATCAGCCTGTTTCTTAACGACTAAAGCCTGAGCATCATCGCCGGTGGCAGTTACGCCAGAAAGCCCTACGCTACGAATAAGATTAAAGTAATACGTTTCGTATGTTTCTATGTTCCCTTTACTGCCTGAGTTGATTTCAAGTTTAAACCTATGCACTTTGCCAATCGCAGCGTACTTTTGTCTTGTCACTCTAAAGTCTAAACTTGCAAATCCATTTTGCGTCCATGTTTTATTCCAACCATTATCGGTTTGCCAATCGTTGCCGCTGTAGTAATATAATTTGCAGTAGTATTTGTTACTCTTCACACTATCCGTTGGATAAACGTTTACTTGCAAATCACTCGTATCTGGAAATACAGCTGTTTCAGCCCCGGATTCTTCTGTTGATAGAGCGAGAGATATCTCATTGCCACCTCCAGAAAGCTGCACTTTATCTATGTTACTGGACTCGCTAGTTCCATATGCAACTGTACCCGTGAAAAACATCATGTTAGAAAAAGCAAGGAAGAAGCACATAATGAATGTGAAACATAATTTTATTGCTTTACTGTTCTTTTCCATTTTTTTGATTTATTCCTATCTTTTTAATTCTCAGCAAATGAACTGTCCACAGTTGATTAAACTGACCTAAGCCATGTCCCTTTTGCATTGAGTGTACTTTATTCTGTTTTATACTCATATTCTATAATTAGAGCCGCAATTCACATTGCAGCTCTTTGAGTTCTTCACGAAGGCAAGCTTTTTTTGACCTGCCTCCTAATTTTATCTTTACCAGTACTGCTCGTTGTACTCGTAAATCATATAATACGTATATCCCGCTGCCGCGTTCACATTATTTGTGTACAAATCACTTTTATAAGTATTGTCTGGATTTAACGGATTGAAAGTTTCTTCTGCACTTGCCGGAACTGCATAGAAACTCCATGAGTATCCTGCCCAGTACGTTTCATAATCTGTGTCCAATGCAGTTGTTGAGTTTCCGGATAACTTACTGATGAAAATGCCATCTGCTCGAACACCTGTCTCCGTATAGCTCGGCGTATCGAAGCCATGTACAAAAAGTGCTGTAGTAGCTTCCGTTGAGCCGTACAATGCCGCGGCTTCACCTTTCTGGACAACTGCAAGGTTGTAAATCGCATCGAATGCATTTCCGGTTGTATTGTACCATCCCGCAAAGCCATTTGGCAACTCTACTTCGGGATGATTCATGGTCGCTAGATTAACCGTCCCAGCATACTCATACACATTAACATCTTCACCAGTTATCACGTCTTCTTTCTGACCATACACTGAGTATCCCGAATGGCCTAACGTATGATATGATTCCGTCAAATCCGCATATTTTTCCGGAACATAGAATTTGACACTGCAAGTTCCTGTCGTGTCTGCGAACGCGGTCGCTGTCATGGCGAATACCATAACCAGTGCAAGGACTATGGCAAGGCCTTTCTTAAATTTTCTGTTCATTTTGTTACCTCCTTGAACATCTTTTGCTTCGCATTTCTCCATTCTTATGACAGTCTAAGCAGCTTAAAATGCGATTTCTTCTTTTTTGAATAATATTCCTTTCCGGCGACTGCCCACCGTATCTACAAAGCGCTGTCGCTATGTATTCATCTTCGTTTGTGTTTTCCTGCATCGTTTCGTTTTGCCTTTGCATTACTTCACACTTCTATGTATTGTTTTCCAAAGGGCGGTGCTTTCCTTCGCAGCATCGCCCTGAAAGGATGAAAAGATTACAAAAAAGACTGCCTTTTTTGGCAGTCCTTCTAAATTCAAATCATCAATGTTTCTGTATGTGTGAGTATGTCGTTATGCTTGTTATCTACAGTTAGAAAAGTGCCGTTCGACAAGCATCGCAGCCGCTGTAGCTGTAATGCTCTATACGCCGTTCTTACCTTTTCATCATTGATGTGAAATTCTACTGCCAAGAGATTTTCCATCTGAGCAATAACTCGTCTCCCGAACTTATCCTGTCATGCAGGCATTACGGTTGCTGGTACAGTCGGCTTTTCAGCCTATTCCGTTAGTTACTCTCATATGATCCAGTATATTCGAATACGATGAACCTTCGTGATTGATTTCATCGCATTCTTCCGACAGGTTTACCAAAAAGTACACCTTTTGGTAAACGATTCGACAAAATATTTTTTCTCAATTCTTTCATATTTTCGACATGTTTTTGTCAAAATAGGTTGCTTTTTTTGATTTGCTATGATAGGATATAGGCATCCGAAAGACAGAAGGCTATGTAAAAAGTTCTTTTGCTGACTTACCAAAAGGTGTACTTTTTGAAAAGTCAAAGGCTCATGGCTTTCATCGTTCGATAAAAGGTTCCCTGACTGAGGCCGCTTTGCCGAAGCGCTTCTTGCAGGGGCAATTTTTTTTGCATATATTCCAAGATGGTATGCTCGACTTCGGGACTGATCTTAACACCGGGTCTGCCAAAGCGCACACC
>CAVKSD010000181.1:0-2716 GCA_963658905.1 Bacteroidaceae bacterium | reverse complement strand
ACAGATAAAAATAAAAATCCACTGTTTTTTGTTTTTTCTCGTAAATATTTCGATATTTCGATAATTTTTCGATAAAATTTAAAAAAGGGAGTTTTCAAAATGAAACACGCAGTAACCTATGACTTGCTAAAAACAGATTCAAAAACCCGTGCCAGACGGGGCGTGGTACATACGCCTCACGGTGACATACAGACGCCGGTTTTTATGCCGGTGGGGACTCAAGCCACGGTAAAGGCAATGAGACCGGAACAGGTAAAGGAGATGGGAGCCGAAATAATCCTTTCAAATACCTATCACCTTTATCTCAGACCGGGACACGAAATCGTGAGAGAAGCGGGGGGCTTGCACAAATTTATGAACTGGGACAGGGCGATTCTTACGGACAGCGGTGGATTTCAGGTGTTTTCTTTGGGAAAACTCCGCAAGATAACCGAGGAGGGCGTAAAATTTCGCTCCCACATCGACGGTTCTGCCCATATGATTTCCCCGGAAAAATCAATCGAAATCCAGAATGCCCTTGGCTCTGATATCATGATGGCATTCGACGAATGCGCGCCATATCCTGCCGACAGAAGATATGTAAAAAATTCTCTTGAACGCACCACCCGGTGGCTGAAGCGCTGCAAGGATTATCACAAGGATTGGGAAAGACAGTCCCTTTTCGGAATCATGCAGGGTGGAATGTACAAAGACCTTCGCAAGCAGAGCGCGGATGAAATCGTGGATTTGGAGCTTCCGGGATACGCCATAGGCGGACTTTCCGTGGGAGAACCAAAGGAGCTTATGCTGGACATTCTGGATGACTGCGTGGAATATCTGCCAAAGGAAAAGGCAAGGTATCTCATGGGGGTGGGAACGCCGGACTACCTATTCGAGGGAGTCGAACGGGGCGTGGATATGTTTGACTGCGTGCTTCCCACCAGAATTGCGCGGCATGGGCTTGCAATGACATCCCATGGCAGAGTGAATATAAAAAATGCAAAGTATGAGCGTGATTTTGAGCCGTTGGACAAGGAATGTAATTGCTACACTTGCCAAAACTATTCAAAGGCGTATTTGCGGCACCTTTATAAGGCGGACGAAATGCTCTCGGCAATGCTTCTTTCAAATCATAACCTGCATTTTCTGGTAAATATGATGGCAAATATCCGTAAAGCCATAGAAGAAGACCGCTTTTCGGAGTATAAAAAGGAGTTCTATGATAAATATGGCAGATTTTAGCGAGAAAAATGAGAAAAATGTTGCGGAGCAGGGAATTTGTCCCCACAGCGAATTTTGCGGCGGGTGCATTTACCAGGGCGTAGACTATAAGGAGCAGCTTTCCGAAAAGGAAAAACAGGTTCACGGTTTTTTGGAAGCAAGAGAGGTAAAACCTGCAAAGATAGAGGCAATAGAGGGCTGCCCAAGTCAATACGGATACAGGAACAAAATGGAATACACCTTCGGGGATTTTGTCAAGGACGGAGAGACGACTCTGGGGATGCACCGAAAAAAGAACTTCATGTCCATCGTTACGGTGGATAAGTGCCAATTGGTGGACGAAGATTTTAACGCGATTTTGGATGCGACCCTTTCATTTGTAAAGGAAAACGCCTATCCGTTTTATCATAAGAAAATACATAATGGGCTTATGCGGAATCTGATTGTAAGGCGCGGGGTGAGAACCGGCGAGCTTCTGGTAAATATAGTTACCACCTCGGAGGCAGGATCGGCGGAGCTGGGTTTCGACGAGGAAAAATATGTAGACAGACTTCTTTCTCTGAACCTGCGGAACAAAATTGTGGGGATTCTCCGGACATTTAACGATAATATTGCCGATGCGGTTAACTGCGAGGGCCTCAAAACCCTTTGGGGCAGGGATTATTACATGGAAAAAATCCTCGGACTTGACTTTAAGGTCAGCGCGTTCTCCTTTTTCCAGACGAATGTCGTAGCCGCGGAAAGGCTTTATTCCGAGGCGCTTTCGCTAGTGGACTCATTTGAGGGAAAGACGGTGTTCGATCTTTACTGCGGAACGGGGACGATTTCGCAGATTTTGGCGCTAAAGGCAAAGAAAGTCATAGGAATCGAGCTTGTTTCCGAGGCTGTGGATGCTGCGAGAGAAAACGCGAATTTGAATAACCTTTCTAATTGCAGCTTCATCGCGGGGGATGTTTTTGAGGTGCTAAAAACCGTGGATGAGAAACCGGATGTAATCGTGGTAGACCCGCCGCGGGTTGGGATACAGCCCAAGGCTCTTGACAAGATCATTGAGTACGGCGTTTCCGAAATCGTTTATATTTCCTGCAATCCAAAGACCATGGCGGACAATTTGCGGTACATGAAATACTACGGATACGAGTGCGTTTATCTGAAACCATTTGACAATTTTCCGCTTACAAAACACACAGAGGCCATAGCCTTGCTGAAAAAGGTATAGAATTAAATGACGACTCTTACAGACGACTCTTACAGAATACCCTGTGGTTCAATTATTAGTGCTACGGGGGTATTTTTTTGTCTTTTTCATCTAAAATGAAGCTGAATTGAAGGGACGGATAAGCGGGTAAAGAACGGATTGAATACAGACAAACATCTCAAATAATACACCGGATGCAAAGGGTGAGGTTCTCATGACGATCATGGCGGCACTCGCTCAGCAGGAATCAGAATCCTTATCGGCCAATGTTCGTCTTGGCATCCAGTTCAGGAATCAGCAAGGCAAGGTTCAGGTCAA
>CAVKSD010000180.1:0-2870 GCA_963658905.1 Bacteroidaceae bacterium | reverse complement strand
TTTTACGACTGTATTTCTAAGTACTTCTGGTTACTATACAAGACCCTGTCCCATCATAGCTTCTGCAACCTTTTCGAAACCTGCGATGTTTGCGCCCTTTACCAGGTCGTACTTGCCGTAGTATTTCTCGGAAGCTTCCTTGCAAGCCTTGTGGATGTTAACCATGATCTGATGAAGCTGATCATAAACATCCTGGTGCTGATATACGGTGTGGCTTGCGTTCTGACCCATTTCGATGCAGGAGCAAGCAACTCCGCCTGCGTTTGCAGCCTTTGCAGGACCAACAACGATGCCCTGTTCCTGTAAGTATTCGAGAGCTTCGTTAGTAGTAGGCATGTTAGCGCCTTCGCAATAGAACTTAGCGCCGTTTTCAACGATGTGCTTAGCGTCTTCCATCTGAACTTCGTTCTGAGTTGCGCAAGGGATGTAGAGGTCAGCCTTAACTTCCCAAGGCTTCTTGCCTGCGAAGAATTTTGCGTTAGGATATTTGTCTACATAAGGAGCGCAGATGTTCTTGCCGGATGCTCTGAGTTCAAGCAGAGTGTCAAGCTTATCCTGAGTGTTGATTCCATCCGGATCATAGATATATCCATCCGGACCTGAGAAAGCAACGAGGTTTGCGCCCAGCTGCTGGAGCTTCCAAGCAGTACCCCAAGCTACATTACCGAAACCGGAGATAACAACGGTCTTGCCTTTGATATCTTCGCCGTTTGCCTTGAGCATTTCTTCTGCGTACCAAACGATACCGAAGCCTGTAGCTTCTGTTCTTCCAAGGCATCCGCCGTAAGGGATTCCCTTTCCTGTAAGAACGCCGCCGTCGAATCTGTTGGTGATTCTCTTGTACTGTCCGAATAAGTAACCGATTTCTCTTCCGCCAACGCCCAGGTCGCCTGCCGGAACGTCTGTGTCAGGGCCGATATGTCTATATAATTCTGTCATAAATGCCTGGCAGAATCTCATGATTTCAGCATCGCTCTTGCCGTTCGGGTCGAAGTCGGAACCGCCCTTGCCGCCGCCGATAGGAAGTCCTGTAAGGGAGTTCTTGAAGATCTGTTCAAATCCAAGGAACTTGATGATTCCAGGATATACGTTCGGTGCGAATCTAAGGCCGCCCTTGTAAGGTCCGATTGCGGAATTGAACTCGTATCTGTAGCCCTTGTTAACCTGAGTTTTGCCCTGGTCGTCTACCCAAACAACTCTGAAAGTGATTCCTCTTTCAGGTTCTACCAATCTTTCGAGTAAGCCTGCTTTTTCGTACTCTGGATGCGCGTCCATAACAGGCGCCAGCGAAGTAAGTACTTCTTCTACTGTCTGATGAAATTCAACCTCTCCCGGGTTGTGCTTTTTACACTCATCAATTACTCTTTCAACATAAGTTGCCATTACTAATCTCCTCTTTTCTTTTTATTAGGCATTATTAAATGCGCGAATCTTGTCGGACAAGCGCATTTCCTTTAACTCAAATGTAACACTTTGCAAAAGCAATGTCAACACCGTGTATACAAGATTTCGCTGTATTTTTTAAAGAACAAATTTAAGAGGAAATCGCCGCAAAATCCTATAGCAAAATCCTCTACGCGTGAATCGTGCGCAAAACCGTTGACTTGAAAGAGCAGATTTAATAAAATAAACGAAAAGGAGATTTTCTATCGAGAAATATATCGCATATCAGGAGGTAGAGCAATGCTTTTGAACCACGAAAAAATTTCTTTTCTTCATCTTCCGACGCCACTGGAGAGGCTCGACAATCTGTCCGAGGAACTTGGGATAAACCTATATGTCAAGCGTGACGACCTTACTCCCCTTGGGGCCGGTGGCAATAAGCTGAGAAAGCTTGAATATTTTTTGGCTGACGCGAAAGATAGGGGAGCGAGCCTGCTGCTTACGGTGGGCGGCGCACAAACGAACCACGGCAGGCTTACCTGTGCGGTGGCGCGAAAATACGGCATGAAAGGCGCAATCGTGTGCGTTGACGAGTATCCGGGGGAGCTTTCGGCAAACCTTCTCTTCGATGGCATGATGGGCTGCGACGTTTGGCTTCGGAAAAAAGACCAGGCGGGCGCAAAATCAGATTGGCAGCTTCTCAAAGAAACTGTTGCCGAGGTTACGAAACGCTACGAAGAAGCAGGAGAAAAAGTATATTATATTCCTATGGGCGGCTCAAATGAACTGGGAATTTTGGGCTACTATGAGTGCGCGATGGAAATTGCAGGGCAACTTTCCGAGGCAGGGATTGCTGCAGGAGCCGTAGAAGCTCCTCGGCTCATCACGACGGTGGGAAGCATGGGAACCTACATGGGGCTTTTCACAGGGATACGAATGGAGAATCTTCCGCTGAGGCTCACCGGAATCGGCATCATGCCATACAAGGACGGGATCAGAAGCTATGCCAAGGCGTATTTTGACCGAGTATGCAGCTTTTTCGGACTTGACACCGCAGGGGACAGAGCCTCCGGAGTGACTCCTGAGGACTTTGACATAACGGACAAATACGACCGAGGAGCATACAACAATCCATGCAAGGAAGTAAGAGATGCAATGTATCTTGTCGCGGAAAAAGAAGCACTGATTCTCGACCCGTGTTACACCGGAAAATGCTTTGCGGGAATCCTCGAAATGGTAAAAAACGGCGAAATAAAACAGGGGGAAACCGTGATCTTTTTGCACACAGGAGGAATGCCGGGAATAAATACTCCTTTCCACAGAGTCGAAATCGAAAAAGAACGGGGAAAATTTATCCACATTGTAGAATAGTAGTAAATTTGACCGCAGCGCCGCCTTTTTTCTTTTGACTGAGTGGCGAATTTTGTCGAAATTTCTTTTGGTACAAATTGGATAAAAACACTTGCTTTTTGCTTGCAAAAATTATA
>CAVKSD010000179.1:0-2881 GCA_963658905.1 Bacteroidaceae bacterium | reverse complement strand
TACTTTCCTATGTGGACACGGTGGGCGGCACGATTCCTACGGCATACCTTGATTCGGATACCCTTTCAAAGCTTGAAAGCGACGACTACACAAGAATGGTTATAAGTGTCAAGGCAGATTTCGAGGGGGACCAGACATTTTCGCTGGTGGAGAAAATCCGCGAAACGGCAGAAAAATACTATCCGGGGAGGTGGTATCTTGCGGGCGAGGGAGTTTCCACGCTGGATCTTCGGGATACGGTAACTTCGGATATGCAGAAGGTAAATCTTCTCGCGATCGGGGCGGTTTTCGCGGTGCTGCTTGCCGCCATGAAGTCAATTTCCATACCGATTATATTGGTGCTTGGAATCGAGACGGCGATATGGATAAACCTTGCGATTCCGTATTTTACGGGAAGTCCGCTCTTTTACATAGCATATTTGATCATAAGCTCCATACAGCTGGGGGCGACGGTGGACTATGCGATTTTGTTTACGGATCGTTACAAGGAGTTCAGGGAAACGATGCTGCGGAAAGATGCGATTATCAAGGTTTTCGAGAGCTGCACGGTATCGGTGCTTACAAGCGGTAGCGTACTTTCGGTGGTGGGATTTCTGCTGGGAAACGTGTCCTCCCACGGACTGCTGGCGCAGCTTGGAATGCTCCTTGGAAAAGGCACGCTATGTTCGCTCGCCATCGTAATGTTCGTGCTGCCGGGGCTACTTTATATATTCGATGGGCTGATTCAAAAGACCACGAAAGGAATAAAATTTATGAGTGAAGAATCAAGAGAGAAAAGGGAGGTTTTGGAATGAAAGGTATAAAGAAGATATTTAGATCTGCTCTTGCACTTATACTTATTTTCACGCTTTTTGTCACCACGACGGGGGTGTTTGCTTATGCAAATGCCGCTGCCGAAAAAGAAGAAGTGATATATGTTACCGCGGACGCAGGGGGAAAGGTGAAAGAGCTTAATTCGGTGAATATATTTGACGGAGAAGAGATAGGCGAAAAAATCACGGACTACGGGGATTATTCCGTGGTAAAGCTTCTTGCCGGCGATGGGAAAATTTCAAGGTTCGGAAAGAAAATCAGTATCGACGCGGGCGGCGAGAAAATTTATTACCAAGGGACGCTAAAAGATACCGAAATCCCTTGGAATATCTCCATTCGCTATTATATGGACGGCAAGGAATATGAGCCTGCGGAAATCGCAGGCAAAAGCGGAAAGCTGAAAATCCATTTTGTTGTGTCGAAGAACAGCAAGTGCAGCGGGAATTTCTACGAAAATTATGCGCTTCAGGCGGCATTCACACTGGACACGGAAATCTGCCGGAATATAAAGGCAGAGGAGGCAACCATAGCGAACGTGGGGCAGGATAAGCAGCTAAGCTATATAATTTTGCCGGGAAAGGGCATAGATACATATATCACGGCTGACGCGGAGAATTTTGAAATGGACGCGGTTTCCATAAATGGTATAAAACTCAACCTCGATATAGAGGTGGACTATACGGACATCGACAAGAAAGCGGACGACGCAAAGGCTGCGGCAAAGGAGCTTGACGAGGGCGCAGGGGACGCAGAGGAAGGCGCGGAGAAAATTGCCGATGGAGCAGAGGAACTCGCGGATAAAATCTCCGAGCTATATGACGGAACGGGGGAGCTTAGCGACGGCGCAGATGAGCTTCTCAGCGCAATGACTGAGATCACGGACAAAAATACCGAGCTGACGGACGGAGCTTACAAGGCATTTGATGGAATTTGCAGCGCCTCGGAGAGCATTATAAATGAGAAACTCGCCGAAAATGGCATGAGCAAGGTAAGCCTTACGCCGGAAAATTATAATACGGTTCTTGAGGATTTGCTAGAAAAATTAGACCCCGCTGCCGTATATAACAAAGCCTATAACACGGCGCTCTATACGGTAACGGCGCAGGTGGAGGCGAATGCGGATGCGCTGTATTATGCCGCCGCGGAGAAAATTGCCTGGCAGCAGATGGCGGAAATGGCAGCGCAGGCGCAGCAGGCAGGGGAGCAAGCTGAACAGACAGGAAGTGGAGGAGAAGGCGGCGGAAGCACAGAGACACCAGATGGGGACAACACGGGGTCAGGTACAGACTCTACGGGAGATTCAAGCGCGGACCCCTCGGGTGGAGCAAGTGCAGAAGAAGCTGCCGCGCAGCAGAAAGCTCAGCTTGTGCAGCAGGTTCTTGCCGCAATGACCGAGGAACAGAAAGCGCAAATAAAATCTGCCGCAATTCAGCAGGGAATGGCATCCTCTGATGTCACATCTCAGATTTCCGCAGCGGTTTCAAATGCAAGCAAGGCGTCTGCCCAGGTAAAAGAGCTGAGAGAGCAGTTAGACGAATTCCAAAAGTTTTATGACGGTGTTTGCGACTATACAGACGCTGTTTCCGAGGCAAAGGACGGCGCAGGGGAACTTTCGGAGAACATGCAAACGATGGAGGAAAATACGGGATTGCTAAGCGAGGCAATGGAGGAATTTTGCGAAAAGATGGAGGAGCTTCGGGAGGGAATATCGAAACTCAAAGAGGGAACCGCGGAATTTTTCGACGAAATTTCGGGGCTAAAGGGCCAGATTCACGACAAGGTTTCCGAGATGATAGACGAGCTGAAAGGAAGCGGCATTCTAAGGTCATTCACATCGAGCAAAAATACTGAGATCGAATCCGTCCAGTTCGTAATCAAAACCGAGGCAATCAGCATGGACGAGCCGCCGCAGCAGGAGGCAGTCACTACCGAAACACTCAGCTTCTGGCAGAAGCTCATCAGGCTGTTTATTAAATAGGAAAATAAAGCAAATAGTTTTGCGGTTTATAACCTGCAAAACGCCCAAACGCCCAAGCAAGCGCGGACGAATTTTCTGAAAACTTTCCCT
>CAVKSD010000178.1:0-2908 GCA_963658905.1 Bacteroidaceae bacterium | reverse complement strand
TTTGAGAGATAAAAACAGGCTGGAAGCCGCTTAAATAGGCGATTTCCAGCCTGAATGCTGTAAAAGATGGGAGCATAGGTGAAAAATATTTTGAAAAAGTGCTTGTTTGTCCGATTTGTCCGGTTAATATAGACAGTGAGTTGAAGGCTCCTTCGTAGGTTGCCCGGGTGTAATGCTCGGGCACGGAAGTTTTACACCCCATTTCCCGCAAAGCCTTACGTGGCTTTATTTTTTTGTCAAATTTTTCAAATTTATTGTGGCTATTTATGGCTATGTGTGTTATAATGAAGGGTACGAGGTGACCCATTATGAAATTAACAGTAAGCAAGTCGAAAAATTCAGCATCATTCTATGTTCAGAAGACCATCCGCAAGGAAAATGGTTCCACCACTACTGTAACAATCGAGAAGCTGGGCAATATCGATGAAGTCAGAACTAAAGCCGGCGGAAAAGATCCATATGTCTGGGCTCAGGAGTATGTAAACGAACTCAATCGCAAGGAATACGAGGAAAAAAAGTCCGTGATGGTGGCGTACTCTCCATCGAAACTTCTTCACAAAGACGAGCAGCACTCTTTTAACTGCGGATATCTCTTCCTGCAGGACATCTACTGTAAGCTCGGTTTGCCGAAGATATGTGACTCCATACAAGAGCGCTATCCTTTTGAGTATGACCTCAATGAGATCCTCTCAAAGCTTGTGTACTCGCGCATCATCTATCCATCCTCAAAGCTGAGCACCTTCGAGCAGTCCAAAAAGTTCCTTGAGCAGCCGAAGTTCGAGCTTCACGATGTTTACAGAGCGCTCTCCGTGCTTGAAAAGGAAAATGATTTCATACAGTCCGAGCTTTACAAAAACAGCACCAAGATCTCCGACCGTGACGGCTCCGTACTCTACTACGACTGCACCAACTTTTTCTTTGAGCTTGAAGAAGAGGACGCATTCAGAAAGTACGGCAAAAGCAAGCAGCATCAGCCGCTTCCGATAGTAGGCATGGGACTGTTCATGGACAAGGATGGCATACCACTTGCATTTGACACATATCCGGGCAACAAAAACGAGCAGCCAACACTAAAGCCGCTGGAAAAAAAGATCATAAAAGACTTCGAACTTGCGGACATCATTGTCTGCACAGATGCAGGGCTCTCGTCCGCGGCAAACAGGCAGTTCAATGACAAGACCATAAATGGCGTGCAAAAGCGCAGCTTCATCACAACGCAGTCCATAAAAACACTGCCTGACTATCTCAAGAAATTTGCCCTTGACCCCGATGGATGGCGGCTTCCCGGCAGCGACATACCGTACAACCTGAACGAGCTTGACCCTGACGAGAATTACAACCTTATATTTTACAAAGACAGATGGATCACCGAGGATCTGAGCGCCAAGGATAAGAAGGCAGGAAAAAAGCCGCTGGAGCAGCACCTGATTGTCTCATTTTCCTTCAAATACAGACGCTATCAGCAGCGCATACGCGAAGGTCAGATAAACCGCGCCTTAAAACTCATCAGCAGTGGCGAAAAAGCACGTAAAGCCAAGACCCAGAACGATCCGAGGCGGTTCATCGGCAGCCTGGACATGACCGCAAACGGCGAAAAATGCGATAAGCATGAATTTTACCTTGACGAAGAAACGATACGCAATGAGGAGATGTACGACGGCTTCTACGCTGTCTGCACCAACCTTGCTGACGCAGATGTCAGCGAGGTGATCCGCATCAACAAAAAGCGCTGGGAGATCGAGGAATGCTTCAGGATAATGAAGACCGAATTCAAGTCAAGACCGGTATATTTGCGGCTTGAGGAGCACATCAAAGCGCACTTTCTTACATGCTTCATCGCCCTTGTAATCTACCGTCTGCTTGAAAAGCAGCTTGGAGGAGCCTTTACCTGTACAGATATCGTGAAAACCCTAAGGTCCATGGATCTGTTCCAGCATCCGGCCAAATGCGGATACAGTCCCGCATATACACGGACGGACCTTACAGACAGGCTTCATGAAAATGCAGGCTTCAGAACCGATTACGAGATAACCAGTGAGATCAACCTGCGCAAGATCATCCGCCAGACAAAGAAGAAATGACTCATTCAGGCGTTCTGCCAAGAAATGGCTTAGTACAGCCATTTCTAAGATCAAGGCTTCTGCGCCAGCAGAAGCTTCCGATTCAAAAAGCATGCGTAAGCAAAGAATTCAAAAGTGATAATATATAGCTACATTTTTGAGAGATAAAAACAGGCTGGAAGCCGCTTAAATAGGCGATTTCCAGCCTGAACGCTGTAAAAGATGGGATAATACTTCACATGTGGCTATGATTTCAAGCTAAATTTTACCCCCGCCGCGGGGTTCCCTCGCAGCTACTGCGTGTGCCTTCCGGAGGGGACGGTAAAATATCGCAGCCTTTATATACTGTGGGGTAGGCTCTTTTACAGGGTCGGTTCAGTCACACGCCTCACCGACCCTCGTCATATACCGTCATCAGCTCAGACTACTGCGCTATATACGCTCCGTCTGCGCCGACTGCGTAGCCGTCAGGTGTGACTGCGGATACGTACATCGAGCCGAGTGGGCGAAGCAGATTGGCATTGGCATATACCCACTTGCCTGTCGCACTATCCTGATAGTAGGTTCCGGTATGAGCATCCGAGAAGCAGTAGCTCTTTCCGTCGATGGTACGCCAGCCTATGCTCATCGCGCCTGTCGAGGGATCCAGATAGTACCAGCATCCGTCCACAACGCTGTAGAACCAGCCGTACTGCATACCGTTATTAGCATCGCAGTAGTACCAGCTGCCGCTTGCTGCGTCATATACCCAGTCCTGAACCATATATCCGTCTGCGTCAAATGCGTACCACTTGCCGCCGGTCTTGACCCATGCGACCTGCATGGTGGTAGTGCCGTCCTCGTTGGTC
>CAVKSD010000177.1:0-2916 GCA_963658905.1 Bacteroidaceae bacterium | reverse complement strand
ATGCTGGATGCCGAGATTTACGTTGACAGAATTGCAGATATGCGGGTCAAGGATATGAATACCGTTCTTGAAGCTACCCGGCAAATGGTTCTGATGGAACACGGCGAGAGTGCTGATGATCTGTACCTGCATACGCTGCAAACGGCACAGATACAGGAGGAAGAATATTTCGGACACCTCGTTGCGAACGACCTGAACGCTATTCTGTCAGACATTCGGGAGGAACATAAGACCGATGCGCTGACGGCTGACGATGAATTGTCCGTTTCCTCCGTGCAGGAGCAGCTTGTAAAAGCCATCCGTTTTGAGGGCAGTCCGGAGGAAAAGAAAGCCCGTTCGCTCCTTGCCGCGCTTGGTATCGATTATGATAAGCTCTCGAAAGAGCAGTTCGTCACGCTGATTGAAATACTCAAGCTGTCCAGACACATGAAAAGCCCCATCAGCCAGCGGGGTAAACTGCGGTCTCATGGCAAAGGTAAAAAGAAACGCAGATAACAAAAAGGAGACCATACCCAGCCCTCGCGGGTGGGTATGGTCTCCTGTCATTCAGATTTCTTTTTCGGCAATGTATTTGTAAGCGTGGGTTTGGGGTGTTGTAGATGTATCCTTAATTGAGGGAAAGCCCCATATACTTTCTTAGATACGGCAGCATGTCAGAAACGTTTTTTCCCTCTCTTCGCCACTGCTTTATGACATAGGTAGCGAAATTGTGGCGAAAGTCATATACGCGCGGACGCTTTCTCCCGGAAAATGTGCAGCCGGAATTTTTTAAACAGGCCCAAAACCAGTCTCCCTGTGTGTCAGCACTCAATGGTATATTCTCCTGCGAACGCTGAAAGAAGTACATCCTGTCCGGTAAAATCCGAGATATCACGCGCTCATATTCACCGCAAAAATTGCGAAGATCCTCTGACATGGCAATCCTGCGGTCTTTATGTCCCTTCGACTCAGCAATATACAGCATTCCTTCCCGAAGGTTGACATCACAGCATCGCAGATGCAGAGTTTCCTGTGGCCGGAGTCCACAGCAGAAATGCATACGAAACATAACCGGAACAAGCAGATGCCGATATTTTGAGGAAGGATGAGCCGGCAATGTATCTGCACCGCGAAAGAACATTCGCAACTCCTCTTCGCTATACAGGTAAGGACGAAAGGACTGCTGTTTGCGAATCAGACCCTGTGGCATCGTATAGGTTTGCATACCTGTTGCTTTTAGGTAATTCAGCAGTCCTTTCAGTGCTATCAGTCTTTGCAAGCGATTGTTTTCCGATTCTCCATTTCGCAGGCATGACCATTTTTCCAAAATTTCTTCGGTTACTATCTTGCTGTCAGGAAAATTCTCTGCACAAAATGCATCAAATTGACGCATCCTATGAAGATACGACTTTTCTGTGTAACCAATCGAACATTTAAAATGAAGGTAGCTTTCAATCTGTTCAGAGAAAGCACTGACGAATCGGTTCTTTTTCATTTGTACACCTCCGTTGTCACAGGTGCATAAGTAAAATCCAAAGCACATTCTCGGAGAATATCCGATGCGAGAGGAAGATACCGCTGCAGAACGTTCTGATTGCGGTGTCCAAGTACCTGAGAAATCATTTCGGTATTTGCATCGGATTCCAAAAGCCATTTTCCGATTGTACGGCGAAAAGCATGAAAAGATTTTCCGTCATAAGCTTTTTTTTCAATTCCGGCTGCCCGCAGATTTCGGATAAACATAGCTTGGATTGATTGGCTTTGGAGCTTTCGGTAAGGGGCGAAAATAGTCAAAAAAACATAAGGAAGCGAAGAGTTGGGACGTGCATGCGTCAGATAATCGTCTAGTGCATCAAGTGTTTCTTGATTGACAGGAAGGCTAAGCGGTTGATTTGTTTTATGCTGAACCAATACAATAGATTTCTCTCTTCGGTTGATCTGTTCCTGTTTTAAATTTGCAAGATCCATGCATCGCATCCCGCTGCAGGAAGCTAAAAGCAGAATCGCATAGTTCCTTTTCCCAATAGATGTTTCTCGGTCAGGGTATTTCAAAAGCAGCTCCATATCACAACTGTCGATTGCGGGAAGAACTTTTCTGCGGGCTGCGGCTGCTTTGTAGGATACGAGTTCCATGCCGTTAATTGGAACACCGCTTGCTTTGAGAAATTGAAGAAGCTTTCGGAACAAGTACAAGACAAACTCCATACTATTTTTGTTTTCTGTATGTTTGAAGTTCAAAAAGTTAACTAGGTTTTTTTCTGTCATCATGGTTTCGACAGCCAAATTGTTCTGCTCAAGGAAATAGAAGAAACTGCGAGCAAGCGTACCGGCACTTGGAATGGTAGATTCCGCAAGTGTGAGACTTTTTAAAAATTTGTCTACCCATTGAGAGGAATCCTCACTTAACCGGTATTTGTACTGTTTCCCGGTATGATATCTTTCCTGAAACGGTCTGTCATGATAGAAGTCGTCCATCATAAGGCTGAATCTTCGATAGTTCCTTCCCTGCCTTTCAGAGATTTCTCCTTTCTTTACAAGGGTATCAACATGAATGCGGTATCGCTTGTTTGCATCCGTCTCATAATGCTGAATGTTTTCAAGAAAGTAAAATGCCTCCAATGATTTGCACGCCTCTAAATACTTTTCAAATGTGCGGGTTGAATTTCCTCTTTCAGACAGATATTTCTGTATGCTTGCAACACCTTCTGCAAATATGGTTGTTTTGTACATAACTACATCTCCTACAAAATTGATTTGTAAGAAAAATGTACTATATTTGCAGAGCGAAAGGAAGGCAAAACTTATTCCGATGTTTTGTAGAAGAACCTTTACAGAAACTTGCGCTTTTCAAAACATCGGAATAACGAAAATATCGGGATAAGTTTTTTTATTCCGACATCGGAATAACATGAACCTGATCACTGGCCGTAATACCCC
>CAVKSD010000176.1:0-2922 GCA_963658905.1 Bacteroidaceae bacterium | reverse complement strand
AGCACTAAGAGCTGGATTTGCGTTCGATGACAAACTTGCGACTTATGGTGGGGAAGAAGGCTTCGAAGATAATACAAAGTTCATGTGGATTTTGGACGAAAGCTATGACGAGCCAAACTATGATCAGTATGATAATGATAATATTTTGCTCTGCGCAGAAAAGCCGACAGACGGAGAAGAATATGCGTCGATGGCCGATTTCGTAAATAAGGTTGGGCTCATCAGCAGCGAATCCTCCGGCACGAAATATATAAATCTATCTAAAAAGCTGACTGACGAAGAAAATGCCATATACATTTTGCACACAGAAGGAACTACCCTGCACGACGAATCGGCAGTGGAAAGTGCTTATGCAATTGACGGTAGCGGGATAGGCAGAGGATCTCACACAGGAGGCTATTTCCGACAGATTTTGAGTGGAGAGCTATATGACTACGAAGATAAAGGGACTGTTACAATCGAAGGACGAAAATTGACAGTAACGGAGGCGACTCTGAAAGAAGCTCACGGTGCCAACTTTATGGACAGCGTATTTTATCTCACAAACGCTAATAGCAATGTAAGAGTGAGGGGTTACGCATCTGTCTACCTGCAAAAGGGTATGAATGTTGTAATTGACGGAGCAAATGAAGCGGCTGCCGTACTTGATGATAACTCTAACAAGGTAAGAGAAGCCGTAGGATATGGAGATTTTGTCGAAAAACTTGATTTCGAAAAGGAATCAGACGGACGATATGCAGCTTTCTACAAGGAAGCCTGCGCAAATGTCAGTGATGAGGGCACCGGAATAATTGCATCCTTCTGCGTAGATTTGAAACCGGGATTTGTTGTCGAGAAAATCACGGATAAGGAAGGCAAAGAGCTTGGATTCACAGCCGAAAGAAAATTCCTGTATGCGATGCTAGACGAGAATAACGAACCTGTATATGATGATAGCGAAATCTCCGAAATGGGATGGACCCAAGGCATAACAGGAAGTGCAGAGAATGGCGAAAACAGGATGCTGGTAGACCTTTGGCACTGCGTGGCAGCAAATGTGCCGGATTATATGGAAAATTTGCATTGTTCAGAATTGGGAGATGCAAATATCAATGAGTTTGTAGACTTCCTTACCGGAGACAACCGTGCAGAAAAAGAATACAGTGCTGAGCAGCGAGCAGCATATACCATGTATACCGTTTATTTCGACCCAGAAGGCAAGACATCGCGCGATGAAATCGTTTTCCATATAAAGAAGGCAGAAATAGGCGATAAAATCGGCGCGAAGAATAGAGGCGAAAATTTCTCGATAGAGGCAACTCTTGCAGATATGGAGGGAATAGATAAGACAAAAGTTGAAAAGTTCTTGCATGCCCTTGACTTTGAGGGATATTCGCTCCTCAAGGTTTATGACATGACGGCGAAAGACAAAAAAGAAAGCCATGGCCTTTACAACATTACGATTCCGATGAGTGAGCTCGCAACAGGAACCGCGCTGACCGATTATAAGGTTGTTTATTTTGATGAGAAAGACGGAACCGTTTATCCGCTGGAAGTTGAGACAACTTATGTTGAGGGGAAGGGTATAGCCTTTACCACGGGGCATTTCTCAAACTATGCGATTATATATAAACCGGCAAAATCTTCCGGCGGAAGCTCCGGCGGCTCCGGAGGCTACGTGGCTCCGACCACGGACAATGTAACCAATACAACCGGAGACAAGAATACGGAAGCTTCCGCTGCTACGATCGCAACCGTAAAGAACACAACCACCACCGCAGCTGACGGCGCAAAGACCGTAGCCGCAACGGTAGACACAACCACGGCAAATAAGATCGTGGAAAAAGCAGTTGAAAACAAATCCGCCGAAGTCGTTGTGGACACAGCCACAAAATCAGCCGTGACAGAGACCGCAGCCGGAACAAAGACTGAAGTTGCGCTCCCGGCAGCCACCGTTTCTGACATCGCAAACAAAACCGAAGCGGCGGTGACCATCAAAGCCGATGCGGCAGAAGTAAAATTAGATAAAGAAGCAGTCAAAGCTGTTGCAGAAGCCGCGGGAACCACAGGCGATGTCAAGCTTGTAGTTGAAACCGTAGCCCAGGATGCAAACAAGGTTCAGCTTGATCTAAGGCTCGTAACATCCGGCGGCGATGTTAGAAACTTTAAGGGCGGCAGCGTAAGCATAACCGTCAAGCTGAATGCTAGCCTCGTGGCAAAGCCGGTAGTTTGCGTATATATCGATGGAAATAATACCTATCACAAGGTAGGCGGCCAGAAGAACGCAGATGGCACATTCACCTTCAAGACCGGACATTTTTCCAGTTACGCAGTAATAGCTGAGGAAGAAGCGGATAAGGTTATCGCAGAGCAAACCGCAAAGGTAGAAAAGATGGTCAAGGATCTCAGCCTCAAAACACGTTCTGCAAAAACCGCAAAGGGCAACATCAAGGTTACGCTGAACGCCAATGAAGAGGAAGTCAAGGCAATCGAAGACCTCGGCTATACCGTAAAATACAAATTCTACAGAAGCACGAAAAAAGCCAAAGGATATAAGGCGAAGATTGAGGGCACAGGCAAGACCTACACCAACACAGCAGGCACAAAAGGCACCAAGTACTACTACAAGGCCCGCGTGATGGTATATGACGCCCAGGGCGCGCTCATTGCAAAAACGGCACTTAATCAGTGCAAATATGCGTGCCGTATACGCTAGACTTGTCTTTTTCGCCCACCGCGTTGCTGGCTGCGCTTCCTCGGTGCTCACGTACGCCCAAGTACGCTCCGCTCCTCGGAATCTTGTTTCCTAGCGGTGAACGAAAAATCCGGCGTCTAAGTAGAGGCAAACTAGAATCGCCCGTGGCGTTGTTGGCTACGGCACCCTGCGATGCTCACGTACGCCCAAGTACGCTCCGCTCCTCGGAATCTTGTTTCCTAGCGGTG
>CAVKSD010000175.1:0-2957 GCA_963658905.1 Bacteroidaceae bacterium | reverse complement strand
GTTGGATATCTCAAGGGGAAAAGTTCTTTGATGATTTTCGACAGACATGCAAATCTAAAATATAAATATGGAAACAGACATTTTTGGTGCCGTGGCTATTATGTAGATACCGTCGGAAAGAATGAGAAAAAGATAGCTGAATATGTGAAGAACCAGCTGCAAGAAGATCTTGTTGATGATCAGATCAGTATGAAAGAATACATAGATCCATTCACTGGAGAAAAATGGGATAAGAAGAAATAGAGAACCTTAAGGTTCAAGCAGAAAAAAATGTGCGGTTGGAGGAACTTTCAGCGCGTCTTCAGACGCACCGCAGGTACAGGCCCCTTATAGGGGCAAAACAAACCACCGGCTGAGCCGGTGGTTTGTTTTGCGGTATTTTTGCCATAAGAGGACAAGCCGGAAAGAAAAATCTGTTGCCGGCTTTTTATGGATTTTGCGGCACTGCACACAGGTATACAAACCATTTGTCAGGATTTACTTGCTTTTGTGATGAATATGTGATAAAATAATGACACGAAGTTTTATCAATTCATTTAACTAAAGAGAGGTATCATTATGACAAACGAAAACAAGACGCCACGGCAGCCCAGCTTCATCGTGGCACTGATTCCGATCGTAACAATGATCGCCCTGATGCTTTATTGCTTCCTGGGCGGCTCGGAATCCGAATACCATGACGCACATATGCCTTTGGTATTGTCTATTATTGTCGCTTGTATCGTAGGTATTTCCTGCGGTCACAGCTTCAAAGAAATGCTGGCGGGCATGATCGACCGTCTGAGCGCTTCCATGGAAGCTGTTCTCATCCTTTGCACGGTAGGTTTCCTGGTATCCAGCTTCATGGCTTCCGGAGCAATTCCGTCGCTCATCGTTTACGGCCTTGACCTGCTCACGCCGAAGCTGTTCCTGCCGGTAGGCTGCATACTATGCGCTATCGTAGGTCTTGCCTGCGGTTCCTCCTGGACCACCACCGCTACAATCGGTCTTGCGTTCCTTGGAATCGGCGCAGGTCTTGGAATCAACCCGGCTATCACGGCAGGCATGATCATTTCCGGTGCTTATGTAGGCGACAAATTCTCACCGCTGTCCGACACCACTAACCTGGCTGCGGCAGTAGCAGAAACAGGTTTGTTCGACCACGTAACCGCAATGGTTTCCACCACGGGCCCGACGATGATCATCGCTCTTGTACTTTATACAGTACTCGGACTCAACATCGACGCCAGCGCTTATGACCCTGCTGTTGCGGCAAGCATCCAGGAAGCTTTCGGAGAAGCCTTCAACATCAGCCCGCTTCTCCTGGTTCCTATTATCGTCGTAATCATCATGTGTATCCTTCGCGTACCGGGACTTGTTGGTATCGCAGTTTCAGTAGCAGTTGCAACGCTTTTCATGATTATCTTCCAGCCGGTTGATATCTACGGAAGCCGCGCTCTTGGCGATATCTTCAACATGCTCCACTACGGTATCGAAGTTGAAACAGGAAACGAAGTTGCAGACTCCATCCTCGGCAAGGCCGGTGGTATGGACGGCACAATGTGGACCATCAACCTGATTATCGTGGCACTTGCTTACGGCGGCGCCCTTGAACGCTGCGGATGTATCGAGCGTCTGTTCGGCAGCCTCAAGCACAAGATCAATTCCGTAGGAAGCCTTATTCTGGCAACCTTAGTTACATCGATCTTCTGCGACGCTACAATGTGCGACCAGTTCCTCGGAATCGGCGTTCCTGCTCCGATCTATGCAGACAAGTTCGACGAACTGGGACTTGGCAGAAACATGCTTTCCCGTACTCTGGAAGACGCAGGTACCCTTTGGGCGGTTATGTTCCCATGGACAGGTTGCGGTGCTTATCAGACAGGCGTACTCGGCATGAGCCCGTTCGTATTCTTCCCTTATGCATTTGTAAATCTCATCAACCCGATTTACGCTTACATAACGGCTGCAACCGGACGCAATATCTTCTGGGCTGACGGTTCCTACACGAACCTCCTGGGGAAGACCCGCGCCGGCAAGGTTGCGGGAGCCCCTGAAGAAGCTCATCAGAAAGCTCTTGAATGCCTCGAAGCACGTCGTGCTGCCGGCAAGGCTCCGAAGATCAATGCTTAATTAACCTAGGAGCTTAACATAGCTTAATTTTCGGTAAATTTCGGGCGCGCCGGGAAACTGACGCGCCCTTTTACGAAAGGACGCATAGACATGAGAAAAATGCTGCCCTGGGATTCACTGCCGTCGCCGATTTATACGGCTCGCGCCTATAAGCCCAGAAAAAAATGGGTAAAAATCGGAGGCTGGGTGCTTGTGGCTGTTTTGCTGATCTTTGGAGCGACCTCCATGGACAGAAATCTGCCACTTGCGGTGATTTCCATGATTTTTGCGATACTTTATTCGATCACCATGGTGACCGAAAAGGACGCGGCCCTCACCTCAAGAGGACTGGAGATTTTCTATAATATGCAGATTACGACCCAGTACGATTTTTTCCCTTGGGAGGACATAAATGCCATTGTAATCGAAGATCGAGGCCACGACGAATATGTGCGGCTTCATATCGGCTATAGCAGCCTCGAAAAAGCCCTGTTTTTCAAGAAAAGCCAGGTAAGCGAAATCTGCCAATATGCCAAAGAAAAGAATCCGGAAATTCGTGTAATCAAACATCAGCCGGGCGCAGGAAAGGCAAGCGCAAAGGGCGTTTCCTCCGCAAAATCCGGTGCAAATACGAATACAAAATCCAGCAAAAAACGCAAAAAATAGAGCCAAGACCGGGCAAAAGCCTGAGCCTTGGCTTTTTATTGCCGCTAAAGCTCTGCGACTTCATTCGGCGACAACCACGTGATTTCTGCAATTTTCGATGCGGGCTTTGTAGTTGTAACGAGGGTCTGGAAGCTTGCCGCGCCCTTGTCGAATTTTGTCGAAACTTTTTTGCTCTCGAATCCCATTATATCCCTTGCTTT
>CAVKSD010000174.1:0-2982 GCA_963658905.1 Bacteroidaceae bacterium | reverse complement strand
TTGGAACAGTGACGGTAGCAGCGTCAAATTAAATTTGTAAGAAATGGCTTGATGTGTTTGAATGGAATCACTGTTAGTTTACAAGGAATAATGAAAGTTTTTTGAAATCTAAGAAAATCAGAAGAAAGGAGTAGCCTGTTATGTACGGATATGAGTGGACAGACGAATACGGAATTTTCCGTCTGACAGTAAATGCAAAATTGCAAAAGGAAATCAGACCGGTGTTTAAGGAAGAACTCGATTTTTTCAAAATGTATGAGCACTGGGATTATCCTGACACAGATGCGCCTTTGCTTTGGGCAGAGGGTGTGCGCAGATATGTGCTTAACGGTGAATGTATCGCTGAAGCTAGAGGCGGCGGATTCTATACTCGTCCCACAGTGGTATATAACACAGATGAGAGATTACAACTGCAAGCGGTAGATGTTGACCGTCTGTATGAAGTCAATAAGAACCTAATGAAAAGCTTGGAACAGAAGGCAATATATTTTATCCGTGAACAGTATGATAAGTACAAGTCGGATCGCTACTCTTTTGTTTGCGCGTTTTCTGGCGGCAAGGATTCCATTGTTTTACTGGATTTGTGTGCTAAGGCATTAGCTCCAAATGAGTTCAGTGTTATTTTCAGCGATACGGGTATGGAATTATCCGATACTTATAAAGCTGTTGAACGAGCAAAAGAACATTGGCCGGAACTTCGTTTTTATACTGCGAAATGCCATATGAAAGCCACTGAGAGCTGGGATGAATTTGGTCCGCCTGGCAGAAGAATGAGATGGTGCTGTGCCGTTCATAAATCAGTACCAACTCTCTTGAAGTTGCGGGAAATTACAGGAAAATACAATGCAAAAGCCGTTGTTTTTGATGGGGTTAGAGCAGAGGAAAGTGCTCGAAGAGCAAAATATGATGAGGTTAGTGTAGGCAAAAAGAATATTAGCCAAATAAATGTCAGTGCAATTCACAAATGGAATACTGCCGAGTTATATTGCTATCTTTTACATGAGAGGATTTTGTTTAACGATGCATATCGCTTGGGCCTGTTTAGGGTAGGCTGCATGGTATGCCCACTATCATCAGATTGGTGGGATGGAATAGCTAACTTTTACTATAAATCCGAAATGAAGCCGCTTCTCGATAGAGTTGAGCTATACGCAAGAAACACTAAGGTTGAAACGGAAGTTGTTAAGTATATTGAAGATGGTGGATGGAAAGCTCGAATGGGTGGAAGAGGGCTTCTTAATGGTGGAAATCGTGTGAATGAACAGATTCAAAACAACTCTATCGAATTTACCATTACTGGATCTACACAGAATTGGCTCGACTGCGCTCCAATTTTAGGAACAATAACAGAATTTGACGGAAGTACTGGAATCCATAAAATTTCGGGCATAAATTTCGCTTTGAAGATTTCGCAGACAGCTGACGAAACAACTGTTAGTTACAGACCGTTTGCTAAGATGGATAGGTTCGTCATAAGTCATTTGCGCGGCATAGCAAATAAAGTCGCCTATTGCAAAGGCTGCAAAGCTTGTATGGTGCAATGTCCGACTGGTGCGTTCACGATACAGCCTAACGGGAAAATCCTTGTGCGTGAATCATTGTGTTCTCATTGCTCTAATTGTTTAACATTCTCTGAAAAAAGTTGCATGCTTGCAAAGTCGTTGAGTACAACAGGAGGTAATTCTATGAATATGAAAGGCATGAATCCATACCAACACTTTGGATTTAGACAGCCTTGGCTCGAACACTACATGAGTGAGGGAACGGAGTGTTTTGCCCAGGGAGTTTTGGGTAATCGTCAATATGAAGCTTTGAAAGTTTGGCTTAAAGAAGCCAATCTTTTAGTTGTTAATAAAGATAAATCTATGGAACAGACAGCTCTATTTAACAAACTGAAAGCGTTTGGTCCTTATAATCCTTTTACATGGGCTATTATATGGGCAAATCTTGCTTATAATTCCGTTATTTCGCATTGGTATTGCCTGAATGCGGAACCGGGTGCAACTTATGAGAAAGCAGATTTGGTGACGATGATAGGAGAAACATACTCGAAGTCAACTCGAGAAAATGCTATTACTGCATTAACAGAAACGCTTCGATTGTCTCCAATCGGTTCGGCGTTAAATCAGGGGCTTCCGATTGAATTGAGTAGAAATACATTTTCTTATTATCGTGATGCCTGGACTACCCCGGACGCTGTGGCACTTTTATACAGCCTCTATCTCTATGCGGAGCATACCGGACGACACGTCTTTACACTGACGGAGCTTATCAAAGTGCATGATACGCCGGATGCACCTGGCGTCAGTCCTGCGGATATTTACGGATTGGACAACAAGAAGCTCAGAGAATGCATACAGGGACTTGCTCTTACTTTTCCTGAATACATCCGTGTTTCTTTCATCAATGACCTCGATAACATTGTTCTTGATAATAAATACACCTCATTAAACATACTTGACCTGGCGGAGGTTTAAAGATTATGGCAACGAAGAAATACAGCGAATACTTACAAGTGAACCCTTCCTTTGAATCGGTTGTGGATATTGCCGCCGACAGTCGCAATAGGAATCTCTGGCGGGAGTATATTGTCGGTGACGACATGGAAAAGCTGATGGATTTTCTCTGCCAGACGCTTGGCTATGAAACACCGGATGCTCGCCGCAGCCTGTGGGTACATGGTTCTTACGGTACCGGTAAAAGCTATGCTGCCATCCTTATCAAGCATCTGCTGGAGGAAAAGAAGGACACGATCGATACGTTCCTTCAGAACAATCAGAGACTTTCAAAATACAGAAACCGCTTTCTGAATTGCCGCAAGAATGGCGACTATCTTGTCATCTGGAAAACCGGCTGTACGGGTATTCGTACCGGCGACCAGCTGTTGGTTGAGGCGGAGTTCGCCATTCGTGAAGCGTTGGTGCAGAAGTTTGGTGATAATGCCGACTTAGGCGTTGCTTCGCTTCAAGACGGCGTAAAAGC
>CAVKSD010000173.1:0-3006 GCA_963658905.1 Bacteroidaceae bacterium | reverse complement strand
CCACCTGACCGTTCTGGGTGATGTAGTTGTAGGTTACGCCGTCGACCGTGGCATCAGCAAGCTGCCGCTGGGTGCCGCAGGCGGTCTACGCCTGTGGCACAAACAATACTGCATGTCACTTATTAGACATCAAATAAAGTTGGAAACTAGGGAACCTCTGATTTAATCCGCACTACCGCGAATGCGCGAGATATGGTATAATAACCCCATCAAAGCAACGGTGGTGCAAGAAAATGAAGCAGGAAACATTTACAGACATCGAATACAGTTACCGCAAGAAGAAAACCAAGCGGGAAAAATTTCTGGAAATCATGGACGAAATCATTCCCTGGGACGAGTGGGTTGGTGTCATTGAACCCTACTATCCGAAGGGAAAACGGGGCCGTCCGCCCATGGGGATTGAAAAAATGCTGCGGATGTATCTGCTTCAAATCTGGTTCAACCTGTCTGACCCGGCGACTGAAGATGCCATCTACGACAGCTATGCCATGCGAAAATTCGCAGGCATTGACTTCATGACGGAAGCAGTGCCGGATGAAACAACGCTGTGCAAGTTCCGTCATCTTTTGGAAAAGAACGGCCTGAACAAGCTGTTTTTTGATGCGATCAACCGGGTAATGGTGCAAACCGGCCACATGATGAAAGGCGGCACCATCGTGGATGCGACGATCATCAATGCCCCCAGCTCTACGAAAAACGCGGAGAAGAAGCGCGACCCTGAAATGCATCAGACGAAAAAGGGCAACGAGTGGAAATTCGGGATGAAATGCCACATCGGTGTGGATGCAGGCAGCGGACTTGTGCATACCATTACGGTCACGGCGGCAAATACCCACGATATCACGCAGGCCGCCGCGTTGATTCGAGAAGATGATGAAGTGGTATATGGAGATTCCGGGTATCTGGGAATCCAGAAGCGTCCCGAAGTAGCCTGCGACGAGCATTTATCCGCCATCGACTACCGCATTAACCGCCGCCCCAGCAGTTTGCCCCATGTGAGCGACAACGCAATTGATTGGGAACGATATATTGAGAACCGAAAGTCCTCGGTGCGCTGTAAGGTGGAGCACGCGTTTCGAATTATTAAGTGTCAGTTTGGCTATAGGAAAACTGCGTATCGCGGACTGCCGAAAAACGAGAATCGTCTGTACGCAATGTTTGCCTGTGCCAATTTATACGCCCTTGCCATCGCCGGGCGAAAACTTTCCACAACCTGATATAGGGGTAGTCTGCCCTTTTTCAGGAAATGGAGCAGAAATGCAAAGGTTTACTGGGCTATTTCCTGACAGAATTGTTTGAACCAAGTGAAAATCGGCTACTTTCTCGCTCTGCGCCGAATGAAGGCTGTTTATTCAGAGGTTCCTTAAAAAAGAATCAAGAATTCTGGCGGTGTTCTTCCTACAAAAACGGTCGTGGCACTTGCACAATTCATTATATCCGAGATGTGGTACTTGAAGCAATTGTTAAAGAAGCTATATCGGAACTTGCGGATTTTGTCCACTGTTACAACAGTGCATTTCTCTATCTCATTGCCGAGAAGAAAGGTGTCGAAGTAATAAATCTGGAGAAATCCTTGCGAGCAAAAACCGGAAATGCAAGGCAGAGAATATCTGATTTGGACAAGTTATTTTCAAGAATTTATGAGGATAATATTCTTGGCAAGTTATCTGATGAGCGTTATTCCCGCATGGCAAGTAAATATGAAGCTGAGCAAAAGCGTCTTATATCCGAAGTTGAAGAAAACGAAAGAACACTCATTGAACTTCAAAAACAGACTGTTGATATGAAGATGCTCTATCAGGGACTTATGGAATTTACAGAGATGAAGAAGCTTACTCCGAATGTTGTAAACAAACTTATTGAGCGTATAGAAATCCACAACAACGAAAAGAAACATTCTCACGGTCATGTTAAAGTGGACATCTATTTTACCGCAGTCGGATTATTTGATATTCCAACCGAACAACAGCTTTTCGAAACAATGGAAAAAGTAAAACAGAAAAATGCGGAGAAATCCGCATAAATAAAGGAAAAGGTGTAACCCCATATCGGGATTACACCATAATTCCTAAAATACTGCCTTATTAGCCCGCGGCAAATGCTGAGCAAGTCTTTTTCTGTGGACAGAGTGCAGGAGGAAATCTTCTCGGAGCAGTTTCACAGAGGGGAAAATATAGCAAAGATATAAATGTAATCGCTCAGATCTTATGCTATCCGCCTACTGATATTTATAACAATCATTACGGAGACGACGACTTATCAGAGAAAGAAATCTGTAATGAGTATTATGGATTCTTCTATAATGAATCATTTGATGATAGAAAAAAATCGGATGTTTCTCTTGTTTTAGCAACCACTAATGAACTTAAAGGAATACCTCCGACAGATATAATAGTTGGTGGCCTTGATAAACTAATGCCTGAAGGAGTGCAATATTATAATGTGCTGAAAGAGGCAGGAGTACAGGCTACATTCAAATGCTTTAAGAATAGCCATCACAGCTTTTTGGTTAACCTTAGAGATGAATGGAAAGGCGGAGAAAAGTACGTTGTTTCATTGATCAAAAATCACTTGAAATGTGATTAAGAACAAAAAAGGAAACCTTTACTGTTACTATGGTAAAAGTTTCCTTTTTTGTTGTGATATTTAGAAAAGTGAATAGAAAAAGCATTTTTTCACTAAAGGTGAGAGATTTTTCTATCTATTCAAAATGCATGTGGGACGATTTTGACCGTGTTCTTCGATTGACAATTCTTATGCTTGTAATTATAATCGGAATTAGAACATCATTCCATTTTAGCTAAGGGGATTTTTACAAAAGCGGAGGTGCAGCATGGCAAGATTTGAAATAGGAACGCCTGTTGAAGTTGTTTCTTCTGGGCAAATAGGCACAGTAATAAACAAGCTTAGAAAAAGTGTTGTTGTTGAATTTTTCGATAAATCGAGTGTTGTTCCGGAGGTCCGGAAGTTTAATTATCATGAACTTATGCCGGTTGAATTACCGCA
>CAVKSD010000172.1:0-3010 GCA_963658905.1 Bacteroidaceae bacterium | reverse complement strand
GCAAATGCGCAGGAAAAATCGTTCGTGGCTAGGCGGCAAGGCGTACGGAACGGAGCGTACATGAAGTACGTGAGTACCACAGAACACCGCAGCCAACAACGCCACGGACGATTTTCACAAGCATTTCGCCTACCAGGAGCCGCCGCCACCGCCGCCGAATCCGCCGCCGGTAAAGCCTCCGCCTCCCGAACTGAAGCCACCGCCACCTGCATCTATGTCCTCTGCGGCGATCTTTATATTGCTTGCCACTGCCCGGCTGCAATTCCTCATCATCGAAGAATAGAACCATGCGTTGAAAAGCACATCGTTCGTGCTGTCGCCGTAGTACCATGACGGCTTCTCGATATTTATGTTCTCAAAGTTCTTTGCCCATTTGTCCGTAACCCCCAGCACATAGGCATAAGGCAGGATGTTATAGAAATAGCTTGGATTTTCCTCAACCAGTGCGTTGATCCGATCCGCTTCCGCAGTTTCGATAAAGTTTTTCAGTCCAAGGATCTTCCCCATGAGCTGTGCGCTCTTTTGCGTGCGTTTTTCCATCATACATGCCGCAAGTTCGCAGATAGCCTCACAAAGCGCAAATACCCCCGCGCACAGAAGGCTTGCCGTGTCAACATAAATCATCACAGCGGTAACCAGCACCGCCACTAAATTCAGTCCCCAAAAGATTACAAAACGCGCGGTCTTTTTTCCTTTTTTGAGGACAAATTCCTTGTCTTTTGTGGAGATAATCAACAAAAGCGTTATCAGGGCAATTGGGGTGCAGACTAGTCCGCCTATGACGAATGCGTTAAATTCTCCGCTGTAAACTCCGGCAAACAGCGACGCAATAGGAACAAGCAGCGTTGCTCCGATTACCGCAATCCATCTGCAAACCGTTGAAGAAACCGTCCTCTGGCGGTTTTTCGACTTGCTGTAAAGCGCCGTCAGCGAGCTTTGCGCCGCAAGATAAGCGTCTCCGAAACTCTCATCAAGATCCTCAAGCTTTACATAGTCGCCACCGTTAAACAGCCCCTCAAAGAGAATCCGGGCAAACTTTTTCTCCGTCCCGTCGATTTCTTTGAGTTTTCGCAAGGCAAACTTTTTCTTGCTCAGTTGCTCTATGGCAAGATAGCCCCTATCCGCAAAATATATTATGAGGGAAAGGATATCCCCCTTGTCCGCGTTTCCGTCCGCAATGAGCCCGACCTCCGCAGGAGTAAGCCCCTCCGGTGGGTAAAATTCCACCGTGGAAATGATTTTTTCGTCCCGTCCGAATATCAGCCAAAGAACCGCTGAAATTATCGCGAAAATCACGCATACAATCGGAATCATCGGAAGCGCACCGTCATAGTTTAGCTGCCCCTGCCAGTAGCCCTCCGGAAGCTGTGCGAATATGGTCACGCCCTGCCCTTTTTCGAGATTTTCGCCCGTAATGGTTATTTCCCTGCCGTCATCTGTGCATTCCCAGCTGACATTGGATACCGTATCTGCAAAGCCGTAGCTGTCCGAATATACTTCAATATCATCGGGATTCACATCCTTTGGCATGGTAACATGAATCGTCGTGCTGTCAATGGCTGTTTCCCAACCTGTCGGCAAAAGGTCGATATACATAAAATCCTTCGTGGTATCCTTGTCGTCCACAATGCTCATGCGATAGCCAAGCTCGTAGGTTTGCTCCCCGGTTACGGTGCTGTCCGCGTCGCCGATCTGAAAGACTGTGCAGCCGTTATCGCTATAGATCTCGTAATTCCAATCGTTTACCCACTCGTCACTTATCTCCGGGGCACGCTGGTCAGGGATCGAAAATTCCGGAGTGTTTATGCCCTCTATGCCGCTTTCCGGAATATATACGTAAATCCCGTGCTTCTGTGTGTCGAAGTTTACCTTGATGGTTTCTGTGTAATCGTAGCTGTTGTCCTCGTTCACAATCACATCCACATCGAAGGATTCCGTGGTGTAGGCAAGTGCCGTCTGCGCCGTCATCGCCACAAATGTCAAAGAAAACACCGAAATCAGTGTTTTCCTTGCAAGGCCGTTTATTCTATTAAAATTTAACCTGAACATTCTGCCTCTCCTCAGCGCTTTCAACCTCAAACATCGGCTTTCTCTCGAAGTGGAAAATCGAGGCGATTATATTTGACGGGAACATTTCGCACTTGGTATTAAATTCCTTGATGACCGCGTTGTAATACTTTCTGGAATTTGCGATGTCGTCCTCCACCGCCTTGAGCTGATTCTGAAGATCAAGGAAATTTGTATTCGCCTTGAGGTCAGGATAGCCTTCTGCAATAGCAAAAAGGCTCTTTAATGTGCCTTGAAGCGCCGTTTCTCCTGCGATCTTGTCCTCGATGGTTGTTGCTCCCTGAGCCATGTTTCTCGCTGCGATAACCCTTTCAAGAGTTTCCTTTTCGTGAGCAGCATAGCCCTTTACTGTCTCAACGAGATTTGGTATGAGGTCGTATCTTTTTTTGAGATAGACGTCCATGGTGGCGAAGGCTTCTTCGCATTTGTTTTTGAGTTTTACAAAACCGTTATAGCCCGAAATCACATAAATTACGAGAACTGCAACGATTACGCCGATAATAATTCCAATCATTTTTCCCCTCCTGATCAGTTTAAATAAATTTGTTATGGCTTTAGTTAATGGTTTAGTTATCTGAAACGGTTGCCCAGTTTATAGGCTTCCGATTTTCCAGCTCAAGAAATCTGTTGGCGCGGCTGAAATACGCTCCGCCGAAGAATCCCGTATGTGCCGACAGCGGGCTTGGGTGGGAACCCGTCAAAATCAGATGTCGGTTTTCGGTAACAAGCTCCTGTTTCGCCTTGGCATTTGCGCCCCAGAGTATGAAAACCATGGGTTCTTCCCTCTCGTTGAGTTTTTTGATGATTGCGTCGGTAAAGTTTTCCCAGCCTTTTCCCTTGTGGGAATTTGGCATACTGTCCTTCACCGTCAAGACTGCGTTCAAAAGCAGCACTCCCTGTGCCGCCCAGGATGTAAGGCAGCCGTGGCTTGGAATTTCAACGC
>CAVKSD010000171.1:0-3067 GCA_963658905.1 Bacteroidaceae bacterium | reverse complement strand
AGGATATCACGGAAAATATGGCGACTATGTTCTTCTGCCGTTTTTGGGGCAGACAGGATGTTTACGCAAAGCGTAGCGAAAACAAGGCTACCGGAAAGGCAGGTTACTATCCTCAATGCAGCAATTTTTGGACAGATGTTTGCCACAGAAAAATTAAGGATGGCGTTACCTGCAAAGATTGTCAATACCGTTCATATAAAAAGATAACCAAAAAAGACGTAATAAATCATTTAAAAGGAAGCGCTCATAATGCGTCGGATGTCATAGGCGTATATCCGTTGTTTAGCGACGGAACATGCAGATTCATGGTATTCGATTTCGATAATCATGAGAAAGGCACAGAAAACAAAGATTTCGCAAATATTGATGACACATGGATTGAGGAAGTAGAGGCAATGCGAGAAATCTGTGTGTTAAACGGCATAGACCCATTGATAGAGCGTTCAAGATCCGGCAGAGGCGCGCACCTATGGATATTATTCGAAAAACCTATACAGGCATCGCTTGTAAGAAAGTTCGGCTTTGCTTTGTTAGGGAAAGGCGCGGAACAGGTCAACCTGAAATCTTTCAAGTATTACGACAGGATGCTTCCGGCGCAAGACTTTTTGCAAGAGGGGGCAGTTGGCAATCTGATTGCGCTACCGCTTCAGGGACAAGCACTGAAAAGCGGAAACAGCGCCTTTGTTGACGGCAATTGGAACGCATATCCTAATCAATGGGAAGTCTTGCTTAGCAAGCCGAGGCTATCTCAAGAATTTCTGGAAGAAAAGATAAAAGAATGGTCATCGCCAATTGACGATATAGCAGCAAAGGCTGACGAAGCAGACAGGGAAAAACCTTGGAACAAAACGCAGCGCTTTAATAAAAACGAAGTAGGCGGCAAGCTGCATATTACCTTGTCGAACGGGATATACATTGACAATACCAATTTGAGCGCATCTATACAGAACAAAATCCGAAGAATGGCGGCATTTAGCAATCCCGTTTATTATAAAAACAGAGCGATAGGCACATCAAATTATGATACGCCAAGGTGGATATATTTGGGCAAAGACCACTTGAGTGGATATATACAAATACCCAGAGGCTTATATGATGAGCTGCTAAAAAGTGCGAGTCAGGCGGAAATCGAGTATGAAATCGAAGACGAACGCCAAAAAGGAAGAAGCATTCATGTAACATTTAATGGCGAATTGCGTCTGAAACAGGAGAAAGCGTTAAAAGAGCTGATTAAATATGACAATGGAATACTTTATGCCGCGACCGCATTTGGAAAAACCGTCGTCAGCAGTGCAATAATCGCACAAAAAAGGGTCAACACCCTGATCGTGCTTGAATCTTCTGCGCTTATGGAGCAGTGGAAAGAGGCACTGGACAAATTTCTGGACATTGACGAGGAAATTCCCACATATGAAACGAGGACCGGAAGAATAAAAAAGAGAAAAAGTCTGATTGGAACATTGCAAGGGGCGCAGGACTCCATGACAGGGATCATAGACATTGCAATGGCAGGTTCGCTACTTAAAAAAGGAGAATATCACAGGCTGCTCAACCAATATGGACTTATTATCGTTGATGAGTGCCATCATTCTGCCTCTGAAACGATAGCAAAGGTTTTGAAAGAAGTAAAAGCAAAATATGTATATGGCGTAACGGCAACCCCAAAACGCGGAGACGGACTGGAGAAAATCAACTATATGCTTATCGGGCCTATACGATACAGCTATACGGCAAAAGAAAAAGCCATGGAACATGGAATGGGGCACTTTGTTTATCCGCGATTTACCCGCACCGTTGCACCAAAAGATGTGATAAGCGGTAGAATGCACCCAAATGAAGCATACGAGCTTATTCATAATAATGATTTGAGAGACGAGCAGATTATAGCAGATGTGAAAAGCTGCGTGGCAGCGGGGCGCACTCCTGTTGTATTATCGCGATATAAAGACCATGCGGAGAAATTATGTGAGAAGTTAAGATGCTGCGCAGACCATGTATTTCTTATGACGGGCAATAATTCAAAGAAAGAACATAAGCGAATTCTTGAACAGATGCGTCAGGTAGGGGGAAAAGAAACCCTTATACTGATTGCAACCGGCTCTTTGATAGGAGAAGGCTTCGACTTTCCAAGGCTGGACACGCTTTTTATGGCGACGCCGGTATCCTTTCGTGGAGTGGTCGAACAGTACGCAGGCAGGCTAAACCGTGACTACGATGGCAAGGACAATGTGATCATATACGATTATGTCGATAAGCATATTCCGATGTTCGATAATATGTATGCAAAGCGTCTAAAGGCATATAAGCAAATAGGATATGAAATTGCTTGCGGTTTGCAAAATGACAAGCAGACGGTAAATGCAATATACGACGGAGACACTTACTGCGAAATTTACCATAAGGATTTGCTTGCAGCCGACAAGAATATAATTATATCCGATCCGGTAATCAGCGCTCAAAAAGTTCACGAACTAATCAACATGTTGGAAGAAAAACAGACCTTG
Organism: Bacteroidaceae bacterium; assembly: GCA_963658905.1. GTDB lineage: Bacteria > Bacillota > Clostridia > Peptostreptococcales > Anaerovoracaceae > CAG-238. Next base: position 563 of record CAVKSD010000171.1, on the reverse strand, counting down.
GGAGTAGAGGTCACCATAGTGACGCAGGCTCCGGATTCATATGGGTTCGGCGAGGCGGCATATTGGACACAGCTACATGAAGATATGCGTAAAGCCGGCTTTTATATTAAAACAGTCGAAAAAACCTGCGGGCGCTTTGCGGTTATCGATCATGAATTTGTCTGGTACGGCAATGTTAACCTCCTTGCCAAGAGTAAAAGTGATGACGGAATTATGAGGGTCAAAAGCAAAGAAATAGCAGCGGAACTGTTGGAACTTACGTTTTAGGATGAAACGGGACAAATAAAAAAAGAAGTTACTTTGAGAAATGCATAAGCAGCAGGAATGGCTTTCTGGCGGCACCTCAAAAGTTAAAAACTTTCAGAGGAACTCGTCGCTTATGCAATAAGCCGCGCCTGCTGCTTTTAAAAAAGTGTATGAATCTGATTTATAATTTTTCGATTGTCTCGGCTGGGCACGCTAAAGTTCTGCAACCTCAGGTTCGCTGAGTCCTGTTGCCTTGACAATCTCCGCTACAGCCATACCGAGACTCTTGAGATTCTTCGCAATCTCCCGCTGCTTTT
>CAVKSD010000170.1:0-3077 GCA_963658905.1 Bacteroidaceae bacterium | reverse complement strand
GGATGCCGCATATAAATCCTGTTGTGGATTTGGGAAATGCCGTCTCCCTGAAATACACCCTGCCTATGGGAGCACACGATCTGGGCGGAAGCAGCGATGACATGCGTATCAGGCTTGCACAGCCGGAGGATACCTTTCTTCCCTTCGGCAACGAGGCAGAGGAAACGCCGGATGCCGGCGAGGTCGTCTATGCCGTCGGGCATCAGGTGCGTACCCGCCGCTGGACCTGGCGGCAGAGCGAACATGGTAAGATTACTCCTGCCTCGTCAGATATATTCTTCCCTATTGACGGTTTTGCGGATTTTAACAGGGACAGGGTGCTTGCCGCACGGGAAGAACTGGAAACACTGCTGAAGCAGATCTTTCACTGCGAAACGGTTTCTGGCCTTGTGGATGCACAGCACATGGAAATGGAGCTGTAAGCAGCTGTCTGAAATGAGGCTCCTTGCCGAGTAGAAAGAGAGCAGAAGAGGAATGTCGCGGTCCTGGTGGCTGTTGTCCTTTTCTTGTCGTCTTCAGGCTTTTCCGCCAGGCATACTCCTTACCCAGGCAGTGCCCTGATCTAAGAAAAGCATGGCCTCTTGTTGATTTTATACTTCTACAGAAGTATAAAGCTTGCCTGTTGCGGGAGGTCTTCACTATGAGCAAGCTCATTCTGTTTCATGGGTCGCCGAATATTTTGGAACAACCGATTTTCGGCAAAGGGAAGGCATATAATGACTACGGTTGCGGTTTTTATTGCACAGAACATCTTGAGCTTGCCAAAGAATGGGCTTGCAGCGAGGGCGTTGACGGTTATGCTAACCGCTATGAGATAGAAACAGACGGCCTGAGCTTTCTGAACCTTTCGACAGGACCGTATATCATCCTGAACTGGCTTGCCATTCTGCTTCAAAACCGTCGGGGCAGATTGTCCACACCTATTGAAAAAAGAGGCAGGGAATATCTGTTGCAAAACTTTCTGCCGGAATACGGTACATACGATGTTATCATCGGATACAGGGCAGATGATTCGTACTTCTCTTTTGCACGTTCTTTTGTCGGGAATGGAATTTCCCTGAAACAGCTTGCCTATTCAATGAAGCTTGGAAATCTGGGGGAACAGTTCGTCTTAAAATCAGAAAAGGCTTTTGAAGCTATTCGTTTCCTCGACTATGCCGTTGCCGATAATTCCGTATATTATGTGAAGCGCAGGAACCGTGACACAGAAGCGCGGGATGCATTTCAAAAAGAGCTTGAAAAGGATGACGTGAACGGTATCTATATGCGGGATATCATCAGGGAGGAGATGAAGCCGGACGATGTACGCTTACAGTGAAAAGTATCTGGACGATGCCATGAGAAACCTTGGTGAAGCCTTTGATTATGCGGTGAATGCATGCCATCTGAGTGCGGATGATTTTTTAGGGCTGTTTGTCGCCTCCGGATTTGCCGACAGCTTTGGCCATGGCAACCCAAGACTCGTTGCCGGCCTTTCCGGCACTGAGCTTGTTATGGAAACATTGACCAAAGCAGGTCTGGTTGTTTCCTGGCCGGAGCCACAAACGGAATATGACTGTTCCCCTGAATACTGGTGCGGCTGGATTCTGGCGTACTACCAGTGGAAAACCGGCAGGTCCTTTCGCAATATACATGAAAGCATTTCCATGCAGGACATATTGAAGCTATATCCGATCCTGCACGAGGCCGCAGAGGCCAAGTTTGTTGATACGGCAAACAGCATAATTGCCCGCAACAGCACAGTTTCCAGGTTGCAGCGGCAAAGGAAAAGGTGTGGCTACTCCCAGAGAGAGCTTGCCGAAAAGTCCGGTGTCAATCTGCGCACGTTGCAACAGTATGAGCTGAAAACCAAGGACATCGGCAAAGCCTCTGTGCGGACGGTCATGGCGCTGGCCACTTCGCTCGGTTGCCAGCCTGATGCACTTTTGGAATACCGGAAGGATGACAGCGAAGCGTAATTTCCAAAGTATCCAGGGGCATTAGTCAAAAGCATCGCTTCTGACATATCGCGTTTTCCTTCCGGAGCCGATTCTTGTAAGCGTTCCCTCTGTAACCAGTTTCTTCAATGACGCTTCTACCGATGAACTTCCGAGACTCGGACAGGATATTAATGCCTCTTGCTTTGTGAATGATCCTATCTTGCCTGATACATATTCCTTTACAATATCATAGGCTGTGCTCTTTATACCGACTTTTTCCGTTAAAGTGACTCTGTTTTCAAACTCTCTGTAGCATGACAAAATAATACCTAGCATGTATTTTATAAATGGCTTGGGATCATTTTCTTCTTCATGCCATCCGGAATCAGCCTGTGCTAGAGCATCATAATAGTCATCTTTTGTGTCTGCAATAGCTTTTTCAATACTGATATACTGTCCTACCATATATCCGCTTTTGTATAGCAGTAACAACGTCAGAAGCCTGCTCATTCTTCCATTTCCATCATTAAATGGATGTATGCATAAGAAATCAAGAATAAAGCATGGAATCAGTATTAAAGGATTAACTTCCTCCTTTGCTAATACAAGATTGTAGTTGTCGCAAATTGAGGCAACTGCATCTGGTGTTTCATATGGTTCTAAAGGCCGAAACAGAACTATTTTCTTTCCGTCAGGAAGCACCGCATCAATTTCGTTTGGAGCTGTCTTAAAACATCCTCCATACGAATAAGATGTATGCTTCAATAAATCACGATGCATTTGCAGAATGTAATTAGGTATTACTCGTAAATCTTCGTACCTTTCATGAACCAGGTTCAGAACATCTCGATACCCTAATATTTCACACTCTTCCCTGTTGTGAGGTGTCGTTTTGTCTTCAACCAACTTCATCAGCCTGGCATTTGTTGTAACAATGCCCTCAATTCTGTTAGATGCCTCTGTACTTTGTAACTTTGCAATCTGTACAAGATTTTTAAGCTCAACCGGTTTTTGCCGTAAATACAAGTCCTGTTTCCCTTTATATTCATGGATTTTAGCTATATAGGATATTATTTCATTACTCCATGTTCTTGTTTTAAGTTTTTCATAATTAAAATTTCTCATTTCTTGTCTCCCTGATAGAAGTAAATGTTACAT
>CAVKSD010000169.1:0-3089 GCA_963658905.1 Bacteroidaceae bacterium | reverse complement strand
GTATGTAGCAGTACCAAGGGAAGTTTGATTCCGTCATACTGGAATTCAAATGTTGTGAAATATGAGATTGGAGAGGGGCAGTACCTGGAATTCGATAAGGAAAGCGGCCTCATAACTGGAGTATCGTATTTCGATGCGCCGGTTACTGCATTGACCATACCTGAGAAAATTGACGGTGTTGATGTAACGGGAATCGGCTACAGAGCCTTCTACGAAGAAGATACTTTGACTTCGATAACATTGAATGCGGGTGCAAATTATATTGGTGGTCAGGCATTCCAAGGCACTGGAATAACAAAGATTACCATACCGGAAAATGTAACTTCGATACCGACAAGTGCATTCAGATATACGGAAATCGAAGAAATTAAAATGCCGATTACCGCAGAATTTACCGGAAGTACGGAGTTGACTGAGCTGACGAAGTTTACCTTTACGAAGGGTATCGGCGGTGCTGTTGATTATACGGACAGCTCATATAAGACTCAGCCATGGTACAAGAACCGTGCAAGAAACAGTCTGAGCATCAAGTTTGCGGATGGGGTTGAGAAAATCGGTGACTATGCATTTGCAAATCTCGGTATAGTTAGATATACGATACCTGCTTCTGTGAAGGAGATAGGAGACTATGCTTTCTACAGAAACAAAGATGCTGCAGAATTTACGCTTAGCGAGGGACTTGAAAAAATCGGATATGGTGCCTTTGCAGAGTGTGAAGAGCTGGCGACCATTACACTGCCTGCAAGTCTTTCGAAGATGAAATCAAATTCTTTCGAAGGCTGCGACGACCTCGTTGCAACAGTATATGATGGAACTTACGGCAAGACGGCTGCAAAGAAATTTGGTATTGCATATAAGATAGGAAGTGCCGGAGAGATAGTGGTGCCGGATGACAAGCCGGTTGCGGGCGTAGTGGGCGAAGTTAAGCTTGGAACGACCTACGGGCTCGTTGGAAAAACGGTTGAGGTTCCGATTATCGTGACCTCAAATCCGGGAATTGCGTCTTTGCAGCTGACGGTAAGCTATAACACGGATGCTTTGACTTTGACGGGAATCAGCGATACGGGAGACTTTGATAAAAGCGTATTCGGAAGACAGTCGGATGTTGCAAGCAGCACCTTGTTGTGGAAAACTGCTGACAATATGAAAACGAATGTGTCCACAACAGGAACCTTAGCTACTCTGCAATTCAAAATAAACGAAAATGCGGCATGCGAAGATTATGAGATTACACTGGCAAGCAACGATGGCGACACGATTATGGCGGACGGCACAAAAGTCACAATGAAGTGCACGAACGGCAGAGTCAAAGTTACAGACTTTGTATACGGCGATGTAAACACCTCCGGCAGCGTAGACATAAACGATGTGGACTATCTGACGAAGAAAATCGCAGGATGGGATGCTTACCAGAAAGTTAACGAAAAGGCATCGGATGTGGATATAAACGGCAAGGTTAACATGCGTGATGTGGCAATCTTGTCAAGGTATGTCGCAGGATGGACGGGGTATGAGAAACTTCCGAACACCCAGGATCCGCTTCCTCTTGCGCAATAGAGATGCAGGTGGCTATTATGAAGATGAAACGCAGATTTTACAAAGGATTTGCACGAATGTTGACATTGCTGTTTGCAGTAAGCAGTTTTTTCCCTGCCATATGGCAGGGGACTGCTGCTTATGCCGAGGAGTCATATAAGATTTCGGCAAGCGTGGCGAAAAGTGAAAGTGAAGTAGTCCTGACCATTTCCATTGCAGACAATGAACCGCAGTTGGATGGCCTGCAATTTAATATTGAGTATGACCAAAAGGCTTTTTCGCTTGAAAGGGTTGACGACTGCAAATTGATCGGTCAAAACACGCAATTCAGTTCGGCGAAGGATGTAAATCCATATTTTTGCTCGTGGTATGTGGGGACGAGCGCAAAACCCGCACAGGCAAACGGCAAAATTGCTGACTTTGTTTTTAAGGTGAAGGACAGCGCAGCGAAAGGTAACTACAGCTTTGCGGTCAAGGACATTCAGGGCTTTTACAACACCGTGGAGACAGTTGACGGACAAAAAAACGCAGTGGAGAAGAAGATTAAGCTTTCGACGGTAAGAGCAGAAATTGCTTTGGACGACCGGGATGTGGAGACTTTATATACTTATGAAGAGGCTAAGATTAGGCTCGAACAGGAGGCAGAAAAGGTAAATGAAGCTACGGAAACTGCCATGTGGAACGCATTGGAAGCTTATGATGCCAAATCAAAGGGATATTCAAAGGACGCGGCGGAAAATGTTTATAAGAAGCTATATGAAGATGCAAATTCCGCACTGGAGCAAAATTTAAGCTTGCGACTGGAAGAATTGGGTGAAGCCGAGAACTATAACCAAAGTGTCGGGCAAGGAGGTCAAAGTACGCATAATATTTCGCAGATGCTCAGAGAAATACAAGCCTGTGAGAAAAGCGAAAGTTATTTTGCAGAAAATGCAAGCGAAGATGCGTTGCGTAATGCTGAGAATAGTTTGACGGAAAGTCTGGATGGAAAGCGTATTATAACCGTAGCCGCGGGAGAGAATTTGCTGAAAAACTTTACATCCGCCGGTAGAAGCGAGACACTGTATTTCAATTTGGAAATCGCTGAGGATGGAGTATATGGATTCGACACTGTCTATAAGAGCGAAGAGGCCTGTATCGCATCCGAGGATAAGGTTGAACTTGCGGGTATTTACAAGAAGGTCGGCGAGCGCTATAAAAAATTAGAATATGAGATGATGGGCACTGGGAACTATATCACTGAGGACGCCTACACTGTTAGGTATATGATATTACCGTATGAAAATCAAAGCGCGCAGGATTTTCTTGAAGCGGGGGATAGCTATGTGTTTGCCATAACCCTGCATGACGGCTTTCGGCCTCAGAAACTGAAGATGATGAGCTACGATTATGCGAAATGCAAGGTTGTCGCCGGGGAGGGCGGAACAATTATATACTCACCGCATCGTGTCGGTGACTCCGGCGATGAGAGGGACTTGCCTATCGTGGATTGGATCACGAGCGGCGGTGCTATCGGTATTGCTCACGATGGATATGTTTTTGACGGGCTGTAT
>CAVKSD010000168.1:0-3118 GCA_963658905.1 Bacteroidaceae bacterium | reverse complement strand
GACTATGTATTTGCAAAATTCGAGGAATACAAGAAAGGTAACCTGAAAGATGGATTCTAAAAACAGCGCACTGCACGCCGAGGGATATGTACGAGTTCCGGCGGGAAAAGAATTTTGGGAAATGCTCGACATGATATTCACGGATGAATTTATGAAAGCATATACGAACTTTGACAGTTTTGAATATTTCCGATATTCCAGTGCAGTGATGGTGAACTGGGGAGGAGATGAAATGATTTACCACAAGAGCGTCTTTGACCATTTCGTTCGCGAGAGCACGGAATTCGGCACATGGGACGACATGGTAATGAAAGCTGCCGACCTTAGATTTGCATCAAGATAAATAATAGATAGGAGGAAAAAACAGTGAAAGAAAAGCAAAGATTGCAGTCGGAAAATACGAAAGCAAATTTCGGAAAAGCCTGGGCCATTATACTTTATTGCGCGGTTATGTTTTGGTTCCTGATCGGATTTTCAATCGACGGACAGAATATCGTAATTGAAGTTTTCGCAGGCCAGTATTGGGAAAGCTTAGGATTCGCGGATCAAACGGCGCTTCATGCAGAGCTTCTCAACCTGGCGATGTGGGCAGGCCTTATCGGCGTAGTTGCTTACTTTGTCATCGGCAGAATTTGTGTAAAAGTAGGCGGACGTACGCTTTCGGCAGTATGCCTTGCACTTGCGGGTGCATCGTATATCTACTATGGACGTGCAACAGACACCACGAGCTACTTCATAGGCCTAACCCTTGTTACAATCTTTATCAACGGCGCTGCTTATATAGGCGGAGGAAACCTTGTAACTCAGTGGCTACCGAAAAAGAAGGGACTGGCTAACGGTTTTACTACCATGGGTCATAACCTCGGCTCAGCCCTGTATGTTCCGCTTATTTCGGCTCTGATAGGTGCCTACGGAATGGCAAACGGCATGATGGTAACCGGCGTTGCGGCAATCGTAATAGCAGTAATAGCTTATTTGGTAATTCGTGATACTCCGCAGGAATGGGGAATCTATCCGGACAACGTAACAGAAGATGTATATGAAAAAGAATATGCGCACTTCAGCACGGAAAACACGAGCCGCTGGACGGTTGCGGGGCTCCTGAAAACAAAGGAAATGTGGCTCGTATCTCTTATCATCGGTATAAACCAGCTTGTTACAACGGGCGTTATGAGCCAAATGGTTCCAAGAAATATTGAGCTTGGATTCACTCAGGAGAAGGCGGTGCTTTTGATGACAGTATGCGCGCTTATCGGTCTTGCGGGATCCTACGGTTTTGGATTCCTCGACCAGAAGATGGGCGTAAAGACAGCTATCAGGACCTTCCTTATTTGGTATTCGGCAGCACTTGCGGTTAACTACATATTGAATAACATGATTGGCGGATATATCTGCGTTATGATGGTAGGTGTTGCAATCGGGGCCTCTGCGAACTTCATGGTTTCGCTTCCGGCATCCGTTTTCGGAAGACACAATTTCGACCTTGTATATTCGATCTATTTCCCTATCATGGAAATTGTACTTATGCTCAATTACAAGATTAACTCCGTTGCGCTTTCGCTGACAGGAAGCCTGAGGGGCGCATACCTGGTATTTATCGCTCTGCTCATTGTGAATATCGTTTTAATCTCAGTGCTTAACGTAAGAAAATACAATCTGGACTATCAGAAGGAAGATGAAATCCTTGGGAAATAGCCGGCTGTAGCGGAAGAAAGAGAGTAATGCCTCAAAATAAATAAAAAAAGGAAGTGCCAGCATCGTTAAAAGACTGCGTGCACTTCTTTTTTTTACAGTGCGCCCGGCGGCGCATGTTTTACACAAGCAGTGCAGACCGAAAATTCATAACATTTACCCTAAACTTATTTTTTCGCTTGCGGATAGTCGATCCCGTACTGCTTGATCTTTCTCGAAATTGTAGAAGCGTTGACTCCGAGTTTCTGACCGGCATCGCGGAGGTTTGCCGATGTGCTGAGAACGGATTCAATCAGTTTCTTTTCGTAATTTTCCATCGATTCGGAAAGATTGGAGCCAGCAGAACTCTCGACAGGCTCATCCGCAGGGAAAATATCCAAAAGCCCTCTGAGCATTTCGTCGGTTACGGTATCAGCACCGGATGCGCAAATCGTAAGGTATTCAATAATATTTTCGAGCTCGCGTATATTGCCCGGCCAGGAATATTGTTTCATCAGGGCAAGCGAAGACTCGGACAGGGTAAAGCTGCGCTGATGCTTGGCCGCAAAATAGTCCATGAAATGCCGAATCAAATCGTCCAGATCCTCTCCACGTTCGCGAAGAGGCGGAATCTTGATTGGAATGACATTTAGTCGGTAATAAAGATCCTGGCGGAAGGAGCCTTCAGAAACTTTCTTTTTCAAATCGGCATTTGTCGCGGCAAGAAACCGAAGGTCGAGTTTTATCGGATGCGTTCCTCCTACGCGGATAATTTCACGGTTTTGAATTGCTCTCAAAAGCTTTGCCTGCAGATCCATCGGCATTTCGCCGATTTCATCCAGGAGAATCGTGCCTCCGTTTGCGATCTCAAAAAGACCGGCTTTGCCGCCTTTGGCAGCACCGGAAAATGCCCCTTGTTCGTATCCGAAAAGCTCGGATTCAAGCAGATTTGCCGGGATAGATGCGCAGTTTACCTTGATGAACGGCTTTTGGCTACGCAAGCTCAACCGACATATTTCGTCTGCAACAACTTCTTTGCCCACACCGGACTCCCCCGAAATCAGGATAGTTGCGTCTGTCGGCGCGGCCATTTGTATCGTAGCCGTGATCATATTGTAGGACGGAGACGAGCCGGACAGACGAGCCGAAGGATAATTTTCCTCTGAAATTATACGGATGCTTTCCTTGCATAGGGAGTTTATCTCCTGCAGGAATTTTTCGTAGTCCTCCTGCAAGGCCCGCAGAGAAAGCACGGGACGACTGCTGACCACGACCTGGTGGAGGGTTCCGTCTTCGTTGAAAAGAGGGACTCCTACGGTATATCCGACGCTTGGTGGATCGGTCTTGTTGACTGTGGACAGACGGAATACCTTGCGACCTGTTTTGATGACATCGAGGGTCGCACCTCCCGTAAAAAGGCTACCGTCTTCGACAATATCCTGTACCG
>CAVKSD010000167.1:0-3125 GCA_963658905.1 Bacteroidaceae bacterium | reverse complement strand
TACAGAAGCACAAAAATGCGAAAGGTCTATAAATACAAGTTTGAAACCCTCGGCAAACAGTATACCAACACCGCCGCAAAAAAAGCCTCCCTACTCCTTTCCATAGCCCCAGCGCCGGATAAACACGGCGGCGATTCCGGCGGCTGGAACCGCCAGCAGCATTCCGACGATTCCGAAAAGATATCCCATGATACTTACGGAAAGAAGAACAAAAAGCGGGTGCAGACCCGTGGCTTCACCTACAATTTTCGGATAAATGTAATTTGAATCTATTTGCTGCACGATGACTAAGGCTATCACCGCGGAGACTGCCCGAAAAATGCCGCCGGAGAAAAATGCGGCAAGGAACGCAGGAACCATTCCAAGCGCCGGACCGAAATAGGGTATAATATTTAGAAGTCCCGCAATAATTCCGATCAGGGGCGCATAACTTACGCGGAGCAGGCTGAGAGCCAGCGCCGACAGAAAACTTACCATGAGGCTGTCCAGCAGGGCAGCCTTTATAAATGTGGAAAGAACTTTGCTGATTTCCGCGGCGGTTTCGCAGACAATTCCGTGGGCTTTCTGCTTCATCGTGAGAGAAAGAAATCTGCCCCACAGCATCAGGAAAAATTCCTTGTCTTTGAGCAGATAGACCGACGCCACCAGTGCCACAAAGACCGTTACAAGGCTTTCCGCCACGGAATGAGCCACGCACGCCAAACTGCTGACGGACAGGCTGCCGACAAGAGGATTTTGCAGCATCTCTAAGATTTCCTGCCGCCCAAAATCCGAGAATCCGGGGATGTACTCCGAAAGGATATCACATACAGAATCAATCGCCTCGCCGCAATAATTTTTGATGTATTCAATGGTTTCCATGAAACTTCCCTTTGGAAAGGCGCCGATTATGAGGATAAGAAAGCCGTAGATAAGCGCACCGAGAGCCGAAAAGGCGCAGACATAGGTTAAGAAAATAGCAAGACCGCGGCTTTTGAGTCTTTTTTCCAGATAAGAAACAGGCCCGTTCAAAAGATAAGCAAGCAAAAGCCCTGTTATGGCCGGCAAGAAAACCCTTAACACGCGCCCTGCGAAAGCAGCAAGCATCCGTCCAAAATCTACGAAAAAACTTTCCATATTATGTGTTCTCCCAAATGTTTCCTCAACGCTTTTCCAAACTGTATGTCTTCTCAAACATTTTCCTATTCTATCTGCAAGCATAGTATGCGAAAAATCATGCCAAAAGATACAAAAAGATACGCGGGACACGAAAGTAAGAAAACGCTGCTTGCCCTGTAACCATCCTATAAACACAAAGCAGTAGTAGCTTTCGGATAGAAAAACAATACCCTCGGCATTTTGCCGAGGGTAAGGGTTTCTTTATTTATTCTTTGAATGAATGAATGAATTATGCTTCGAGAGCCTTGAGAGCTGCTTTCTTTTCTTCTTCTCTCTCTTCCAAAATCTTTGCATATTCTTCGTCGGTGAGCTTCGTCATCGTGATACCGGTGTATCCAAAGAATACGGAAACGATCGGGTTAACCCAGTTAAGGATTGCATACGGAATGTAGCTTGAGTCTACACCGAGGAAGTTTCTCATTGTAGCACCGCAGGTGTTCCATGAGAAGAAGTTCGATGTGATTGTTCCTGAGTCTTCCAAACATCTTGAGAGGTTCTCCGGACGGAGTTTCATGTCTTCGAAGGATTCCTTGAACATTCTGCCCGGAAGTACCAATGACAGGTACTGGTCGCAGCAAACTGCATTTGTGATGATGCACATAAGCTCTGTGGAAAGAACGAGGCCTCCTCTGCCCTTTGCAACCTTGAGGAACAATGCTGCGAAGGAAGCCATCATGCCTGTGCAGTCGAGGATACCGCCGAAGCACATTGCTGAGATGATGATGGAAATCGTCCACATCATACCCTGAACACTACTGGAATCAAGCAATGAGCTGAGATTCTGGATAACTTCGGATGCATCGTCCGGAACTACGCCGAGAGCGATACCGTTGTTCATGATGTTGAATATGTTGTTGATAACCTTGTCACCGATTGCAGCTTCGATGTAAGCTGAGTTGTAGAACATCAAAGGAACTGCGATCAAAGCGCCGCCTACTAGCGAAGGAATTGCAGGGAGCTTCATTGCAACGGCAACGATTACGAAGATCGGCGGAATCAAGGTGATAACGCTGATGTTCGAGGATGCCTGAATGAAGTCGAGGATTTCTTCCATAACGGACATATCCGGTTCATTTGCGGAAGCGTGCATGAATCCCATAACCGCATAAGCAACAAGCGCGATAACAAGGGAAGTACCCGTTGTATAAACCATGTGCTTGATGTGTCCGAACAGAGTTGCGCCTGCCATAGCCGGAGCAAGGTTAGTTGTGTCGGAAAGCGGGGACATCTTGTCGCCGAAGTAAGCACCGGATACAACAGCACCTGCTGTCATAGCATCTGGGAATCCCAGAGCTGCGCCTACGCCCATAAGAGCAACGCCCATGGAACCTGCTGTTGACCAGGATGAACCTGTTGCAAGGGATACGATACTGCAAAGGATACAAGCCGTAAGCAAGAATACCTTCGGGCTGATGATTTTGATACCATAGTACATCATTGACGGGATGGTACCTGCTGCCATCCAGGAAGCGATGATTGCGCCCAGGATAGCGAGGATTAAGATAGCCTGCATTGATCTGTTGATGGAAGCTAAGATACCCTGTTCAAGGTAAGCCCATTTCCATCCGTTTGCGCAAGCAACCAGGCCTGCGAAAGTTGCAGCCAGCATAAGTGCGATGTGCGGTTCTCCACCTGCGTCCTTGATAATGGACCACATAAGTAAACCGATCATTACCAGCATAACCAGAACGGTTTGCCACATAGGAACTTTTCTACCCATAAATAAGTCCTCCTTAATAATATTAAGTTAAATAAATAAAGAAAGAAGTGTATCTATCGATACACCCTAATTATAAATGCTCGCCAAACTTTTGTCAACAAAATGTGATGAAATGTGAAGATTTTTTGAAAAACATAATTCTGCGGGCTTGACGGGATACTGTACTATAGGTATAATACGGTTAAGAACTGTGTTATACGAATAATACGGCTGCGCAAGATCGAAACAAGAAGGAAAATAGATGCTC
>CAVKSD010000166.1:0-3132 GCA_963658905.1 Bacteroidaceae bacterium | reverse complement strand
TTTTTCCAGCTGCTTTTGAGCCCTACAATCTCATTGAACACCGGATTCTCCTTGCGATACAGCTTGGAGTCTGCCACGAAATATCCGTGTCTGAAGAATTGGAATCTTTCTTCCGGCTCCGCTTCGAGGATTTTCGGCTCGGCGTAGCAGGTGATTTCATGCATGGTGTCTTCGTTTGCTACCATCTTGCCGTCTTCCCCCTCGCTCATGAGATAATCGAACCGGCGAATCTTGATGGGAACTGCGGTCGCCGCGTCCACGAAGTGAATGGTGCCTTTAACCTTGCGACCCTCGAAGCCGCTTCCGGACTTTGTTTCCGGATCGTATGTGCAGTGAAGCTCCTTGATAGAGCCGTCTTCGTTCTTTATTACCTCCTGACAGGTGATGAAATATGCGCCCTTGAGTCTTACTTCGTTGCCCGGAAAAAGCCTGAAATACTTCTTCGCCGGAACTTCCATGAAGTCCTCGCCGTCCACCCAGATTTCTCTGGAAAACGGAATGTCACGCACCCCCATCTCAGGCACTGCCGGATTGTTTTCCACCTCGCAAAGCTCGCTCTGCCCCTCCGGATAGTTGGTGATTACCACCTTGATCGGGTCAAATACAACATTTCGGCTCTCAACCCTTTCCTTGAGGTCGTCCCGAACGCAATGCTCAAGCAGGGAGATGTCAACTGTGCTATTTGCCTTGGAAACGCCGATTTCTTCGCAGAACCTGCGGATTGCCTCCGGAGTGTATCCTCTGCGGCGGATGCCCGCGATGGTCGGCATTCTCGGATCGTCCCAGCCCTCAACTACGCCGTCGTCAACGAGCCTCTTGAGATATCTCTTGGACATTACCGTGTTGGTAAGGTTCAGCCTTGCAAATTCAATCTGCTGCGGCGGTGCGCTCCACTTTCCTACCTCCGCAAGAACCCAGTCATATAGCGGTCTGTGATCCTCAAATTCCAGCGTGCAGATGGAGTGAGTAATTCCCTCGATGGCGTCTTCGATCGGATGCGCAAAGTCATACATCGGATAAATGCACCATTTGTCGCCGGTGTTGTGATGAGTTGCGTGGGCGATACGATAAATAATCGGATCTCTCATATTGATATTAGGCGATGCCATGTCGATCTTCGCCCTGAGAACCTTTTCACCGTCAGCGTATTTTCCTGCTTTCATTTCCTCAAAAAGCGCAAGGTTTTCCTCAACGCTTCTGTTTCTGTACGGGCTTTCCTTGCCGGGCTCTGTCAGCGTGCCTCTATACTCCTTGATTTCCTCAGGGGTAAGGTCGCAAACATAAGCCTTGCCCTTTTTTATCAGCGTGAGGGCAGCTTCGTACATCTCGTCGAAGTAGTCGGATGCCCATAACCGTTTATTCCACTGGAAACCAAGCCATTTCACGTCTTCTTCGATGGAGTCGATGTACTCCACATCCTCCTTGACCGGATTCGTGTCGTCGTATCTGAGGTTGCAGGTGCCGCCGTACTTCGCCGCCGTGGAAAAGTTCAGACAAATGGATTTTGCGTGACCGATGTGCAGGTAGCCGTTAGGCTCCGGCGGAAAACGGGTGCATACCTTGTCCCCATATTTGTGACTTTCTAAGTCTTTTTCAATAATGCTGTGAATAAAATTGGTTTCTCCCATAGTTTTTTCCTCTCAAAAAATATTCTTCCCTATATGATATCACTATTCAAGCCATTTATCCAGTAAAAATTGCGGATTTTTCAGGGTTTTTGCGGGTTTCCCGGTGGTTCGGGATTTGACTAAATTGCGGAAATAAAGTATACTTTATTTAAGAAACCCAAGGGGAGGACTACCGAAATTGAAAAAGAAACATTTGCTTATGACCTCGGCGCTGCTGCTTTGCGCCGCAGTAGCTATATTTTTCTGCGGATGCGAAGATAATGCGAAGGCAGAAACCGCAAACGCAGCTACGGAAGACGCCGTTGTAAGCGTTGACGCTTCCGCTGTGCAGGACGAAACGGTAAGCGCCGCCGAGTCTGCCGGCGCCGACGCAGTAGCCACCACGGTGGCCACAAAGAAGACAAAGGTAAAATACGACAAGGAAGCGCCTTGGGAGTCCTTCGATATGTACGGGCTTCCGGACAAGCTGGACTTGCTTAAGAAGGACAACGGAGACGTTTTGGTGCTGGTAAACAAGCTTCACGCCGTATCCAAATACTATGAGCCGACGGATATGGTCGCGATTAACGGAAATTATACGACCAACCAAGGCCTGGAGATGAAGGAGGACGCCTACAAGGCTTTCAAAAAAATGCGAAAAGCCGCCAGAGCCGACGGCATATATTTTAAGATTTGCTCTGCCTATCGCACATACGAAACTCAGAAATGGCTCTACAAGAACTATCTGAATACTATGGGGAGGGAGCTTCGCGACATACGCTCCGCGGCTCCGGGCAGAAGCGAACATCACACGGGCTACGCCATCGACCTTGTGACAAAGTCCACCGGCTGGACTCTCACTCAGGATTTTGCCAAGACAGGCGAGGGCAAGTGGATCAAGAAAAACTGCGCAAAATACGGCTACATCATCCGCTACCCAAAGGGCAAAACCGACATCACAGGCTACGACTACGAGCCTTGGCATCTGCGCTATGTAGGAGTTGACGTGGCAAAAGAAATCACCAAGCAGGGCATCACTCTGGAAGAATATCTGAAGAAATAATGTCCGCAGTCTGAATTTTAATCGCCTTTTGCAAATCGCCGAAAGAAAGCTCAATTTGAAAACCGATACGGCCGCCGCTGAAGAAAATCGTTTCGTAATCAGTGGCGGTTTTGTGTATGGTGGTGGTAAAAAACTTCTTCATACCGATGGGACTGCATCCGCCGTGAATGTATCCGGTGAGAGGCAGCAGCTCCTTTGATTTTATCATCTCGATGGACTTTTCGCTTGCCGCCTTTGCCGCCTTCTTTAGATCCAGTTCCTCTGCCACAGGCACCATAAAAACATAGTAGTTCCTGCTTTTCCCCTGGGTTACGAGGGTCTTGAACACGCGCCCCGGTTCTTGCCCCAGCACCTCTGCTACCTCAACTCCGCTGATCGCGTCGCTGTCTGTATATGTATGCTCATTATATTTTATTTTCAGCGCATCCAGCCTGCGCATGGCGTTGGTTTTTTCCATCTTTG
>CAVKSD010000165.1:0-3230 GCA_963658905.1 Bacteroidaceae bacterium | reverse complement strand
AGGGGCTTACCATGATGATCGTAACCCACGAGATGAAGTTCGCAAGAGATGTCTCGACCCGTGTATTCTATATGGATCAGGGGGAGATTTATGAGGACGGAACGCCCGAGCAGATTTTTGAACACCCAAGGCGTGAGCGCACGCGGCAGTTCATACGCCGCCTAAAGGTATTTGAAACGGTTATAGACTCGCCGAATTATGACTTTATCGGCATCAACGGCAAGCTCGAGGAGTTCGGGCGCAAGCACGAAATGGGTCAGAAAACCATCTATCGCTTGCAGAACATATTTGAGGAGATCTGCATGCTGACGCTGGCGCCCAAAATGGGAGAAGACATTCAGATACACGTAACAGCAGAATATTCCGAAGAAAATAACGATGCCGGCATGACGATTCGCTACGCGGGGCCCGCATTTAATCCACTTGAGGAGGGCGATGAGCTGTCCATACGGCTGGTAAAAGGCCTATGCCAAAGCTGGTCTTATCGCGGCGGCTGTCTCGAGGGCTTCCCAAATGAGCTGGTACTGAAATTAAGGACAGAATAAAAGGGCTTGCAGAAAACAAATCCAATTCTTTTACGAGGGTAAATACATTGAATAAGGGAATAAGACAGTTTTTAATAGAACACGCGGCGGCGCAGCCGATATCATTTCATATGCCGGGGCACAAGGGCGATAGGATTTATCGTGAAAACGGCTACGGCGATTTTCTGGACGCGGTCATGGACTGCGACATAACCGAAATTCCGGGGGCGGATAATCTATTCCAAACCGAGAGCATAATCGCAGAAACCATGGAAAAATATCGCAGGCTCTACGAGGTGAAGAAGTCCTACCTTCTGGTAAACGGCAGCTCCGGCGGGCTGATTGCGGCAATCCTTGCGGCGGTAGACCGCGGCGGAAAGCTCATAATGGCGAGAAACTGCCACAAGTCGGTATTTAACGCCCTTTCGCTGGGCGATATAACTCCCGTGTATGCTTATCCGGAAACCCTCGGCGAGTTCGGGGTTCTCGGAGGAATCGGCGCAGGTGAAATCGCCCGCCTGCTTTCGGAAAATCCGGAGGCACAGGCGGTTATCCTGCCGTCGCCGAATTATTATGGAATTTGCAGCGACATTGCGAAAGTCGCAGCCGAGGTACATAGCCGGGGCAAAATTTTGATCGTCGACCAGGCCCACGGCGCACACCTGAAGTTTTTCTCGAAATACGCGGTGGAGGGCTTTCCGAAGCCTGCCGAAGAACAGGGCGCGGACATTGTCATAAACAGCGTCCACAAAACCCTTGCCTCATGGACGCAGAGCGCGGTTCTGAATGTCTGCACGGACAGAGTGAACCTTAACATCCTCGAGGACAAGCTGCAAATCATCGAAAGTTCAAGTCCGTCATACCCACTGATGGCAAGCCTCGACATCAGCGCGGATCTTTTGCTGGAAAAGGGCGAGAAACTCATTCGCCGGTGGGCGGAAAACCTTGACTTTTTCTATTCACAGGTTAAAGAGATTCCGGGGCTTGTTATAATGGAAACACCGAGCCTCGACCGCACCAAACTGAATATAGATATGTCCTCTTATGGCATAGACGGAAACCGGCTAGAAGAACTCTTGATGGAAAAGGGCATTTTCATCGAGCTTGTTACCGGAAATATCATCATGTGCATGAGCGGGATCGGAAATACAAGGCAGCACTTTGAGAAGCTGGCTGAGGCGCTCTCTGAGATTGCAGGGGAAAGAAACTTGAGCAAAAAGAAGAAGATGCACCAGCCGGATGCCCTGACAGGTGTCCTCGAAATGGCAGAAATACCAAAAGAAAGGATTTTTGTGCCGGTGGATGAAGCCGCCGGCAGAGTCTGCGCCGCCTCGATCATACCTTACCCGCCGGGGGTACCCATCGCCTGCCCGGGAGAGATCTTGACCCGCGAAGTCATAGGCTATGTAAAGGCAAGAAGGGATGCGAAGGAAAAGGTTATCGGAATAACGGCGGACGGAAAGGTCTGCGTCGGGAAATAAAATTTATTCTAAAATATCCTCTATATTGCAGCAAAGGGATTTTGATATAGCTTTTAGGTTATTATATTGCGCCTTGTTTATGTCATTTTTCCTTTGCTCATAGAGCTGGATCGATCTGAGGGACACGCCGGAAGCTCTGGCAAGTTCAGACTGTGACATCTTGCGACTTCGCCTCATTCTTGCCAAAAACGACTCCGAACGAAGAATATCGTCGATGACGGAGGCCGCCTTGATAATGTCCGCTTCGTGCAGAACCCCATATAAATTCATCAGCATTTGAAAGTCCAGGACAAGAAGGATTTTCTTAAAGGAAATCCCGGAAAACCACTGATAATATGCGAGAATCCAGCCGCACCAATATTCTGCGGTATAGTCGCCGTGATATTCTCCGCTGATTTTGACCGTTGATTTTCCACAAATTTGAAACACATCGTCAGCCATTTCCCTGCCGCTCATGCCTGCTACATAGCGAGGATTTCCGTTGCCGAACTCCGAGGCGACTCCGGTTGAAAGGAAAAGGTTCAAAAACTCCTGCCCATCAACGCCCAGCCCGTTTACGGAATAATCCAGCGCCGTGCCGAGATTTTCCATGGCATATCCGACGATGCTGTCATCGTAAGCGTGGGTCATCATCACTCACCTGCCCTCTGATTATATCAAGAATAAAGATATCCTCCTCAAGATTCATATTTTCTTCGTGCATTGCGGCAAAAGAGTCCTTTGCGCGAGCTTCCCTTTCGCTTCGCCTCGCATAATAGATGCGACTGTCTGCATTTTCATAGCCGAGAAAACGGATTTTGCCGAAGGCTTTTTCGCTCATCAGTACAACCTGGTCGCCTAATTCCCCAAACTTCATGGCATGGGAAAGCTGCCGAACAGAAATCCCACCCTCAATAAAATCCCTTGCAAAAGCAAAATACCTATCGTCTGCCCGATAACCGATAATAACGTCGCAAACGTCGGTGCTTGGCAGAAAATGCGCAATGATAAAGTCTTTTCCTCTGAGGGCAAGCTCCTTGTTTTTGCTGATGTCGAAGGAACGATTTTTCAGCAGCAGCGCCAGCCAGTTCAGAATGTGATAATCACCGCCGTTTAGGTTCAGAACGGAAAGGACGGAGGTATCAAGCTCGTACTTGCTGGCATATCCGTCCCTTTGTATCGGGCAAGCCCACTCTTTGGCAAGTTCAGGGGATTCTGTGCAATAAAATCCCCGCCCGTAATCATT
>CAVKSD010000164.1:0-3376 GCA_963658905.1 Bacteroidaceae bacterium | reverse complement strand
TGTATACCTGCAGTTCTCCGTTCTTTAGCTGAATGTAATCTGTGATGCCGTTCCAGGCGGTCTGCAGTTCTCCTGCGATAAAGGAATCGGCATAAATACTTCTCGCTGCGATATACTTTCCTACGATTTTTCCATCCATCGTGATGGCAGTTCCAAATGTGCCGTTGTAACCGGTACTGGAATAGCCAAGACCATTGTAAGCGTATCCAGAGTCGCACCTCGACATTAACCATCTAAACCTCCATAATGCCCACATGGAGGTGAAACACATGACTTACCGTAAAACTTATGACTGGGAGTCTCTGAGAGAGGAATTCAAATCTTCGGATCTTTCCATTGTGGCTTTTGCTAAAACAAAGGGCTTTTCTGCAAATGCAGGCCGTAGCCATCTAAGGGACATTGCCATTCAAAAAGAACAGAAAAAATTGAAATTATCACAGCAGCCTGGCTACGAGCAGGATCCTTTCCCCACATCGGAAAACATGGATTTCATTCCTTTGGAAATTTTGAATTCTTCTTCGGAGGATCTCGATGTCCCGGAGGTGACATTCATCCGTACACCAAAAGAAGATCCTATAAAAGATGAAATTAAAGAAGCGCTGAACGCCAAAGCAAAAACCGAAGAGATGGAAACAAAAGAAGCTATGAATTCCGGTAAAAGAGCAGAGGCCAAACCTGAAATAAATCCTACAGCAAAACAAGACATTCCTATCGAGCTTAAAATTCACAACGTATCCATCCTCCTTCACACCGGTTTTGAGAAGGCGGATCTTCGAAACGTTCTGGAGGTGGTCGGGGAATTATGTTGAGAATGACACCTTCCTTCCCGGTCTATCTGGCTGTCGGGCCGACTGATATGCGAAATAGCATAGACGGCCTGCTCCTTAAGATCAAGTTCCAGTTCAAACTGGACCCTTTTCAGAAGGCTCTATTTGTTTTCTGCAACCGTTCAAGAAACAAGCTTAAGATTCTTTTCTGGGACAAGAATGGATTCTGGCTCTACTACAGAAGACTTGACTCCGGAACATTTCAGTGGCCTCAAAAGTCGGAAGGAAGAAAGACACTTCCTGTAACTGAGCAGCAGCTGTCTTGGCTTTTGGATGGGTTAAGTATTGAGCAGAGCCGGGCCCATAAAGAGGTTTTAGCCCGTAAGATTCTCTGATTTTTTCATTCATATTTACTCCTTTCTGTCAACTTATTTATGCCCGAAAAATAACGATTTTTCGGGCATTTTTACCGTTTATTTCTCCCTTTGGTCAATGGATTTTGCACGTCTTTTTTGCGATAATTAATTCATGAAAAACGACGCAAAAAAGCCTTCGCGTATCGACCTCTCCAGCATGTCGAGAACGGAGCTTGAAGATGAATTTATAAAACTTTATACCCGGTGTTCCATAGCAGAAGCCAGAGCCGACCGCTTTCTGGAACAGATCCGTTTGTCCATGCAGAGGAAGTATGGCCGGTCTTCCGAAAAGGACTTTGCCGGCCAGCTCTCCATCTTTGATTTTATCGATAGTGACAAGACCGATATCGATAAATCCCAGGAGAAACTTCCGGAGGATGAAAAAGAGATCCGTGAACTGGTGGATCAGGCTGTGGGCACAAAGAAAAAAGATGGTAAGGAAAAAGGTCCCATCAAAAAGAAAGATTTTGCGGACCTTGAAGTTCGTACCGTGGAATTCATCAAATCACCCAAGGAACAGATTTGTCCCGCCTGTGGAAATCATCTTGAATTTGTCAAAAACATCGTAAGAAGGGAACTGGAGGTTGAGGAACCCAAGTTTTACGTGAAGGAGTATGTGACAGCTCAGTATGTCTGTCGCAGCTGTGCTGCCAGCGATAAGAAACCGTTTTATATTGCCGACGGAACTCCCAAGCCCCTCTTTTATAATTCTCCGGCATCTCCTTCTCTTGTGGCGGACAGCATTTACAAGAAATATGTTATGGCCCTTCCTTTCGATCGTCAGGCAAAGGATTATGCACGGCAGAACATTCCTGTCAGTAAAGACAACATGTGCAAGTGGAGCATCAATGCCGCTTTTCGCATTTTCGCGCCCATTGTGAAGGAAATGAGAGCGAGCCTTATGAAAGAAGCAGCCATCCACTGTGATGAGACCTATACCCAGGTTGTGCAGGAAAAGAATCATAAAAAATCCTACGTATGGGTCATGACAACGGCCGAGTACCAGGATAAGAAACCGGTCATGCTCTATAACTACCGCCCAGGCCGGTCGGATGCCGATGCCAGAGCTGTGCTTGGCTCTTATAACGGATATGTTATGTGTGACGGCTACGCCTGTTATCATTCGGTGCTTAACCGGAATAAAAAAACAGGGGATGCGCCTTTATCCATTAAACCGGTAGCCTGTATGGTGCATATCAGAAGGGAGTTTGTGGATGCCCTGAAAGCTTTGCCTCAAAAGGAATGGGGAAAGACCGGAGCCTATCTTGCGGTGGCAAAGCTTGAGAAGATCTTCCGCATCGACAATGAAATAAAGTATAAGACCTATGAAGAACGAAAGGAAAATCGGATGGGAGCCCTCCGGGAGGCCATGATAGATTTCTTTAGTTACATGAGGTCAGAAAAAGATGAAACCCTGCCGTCAACGAAGTACGGCAAGGCTATTGCTTATGCCCTAAATCAGGAAGACAAAGCCATGCGGATTTTTGAGGACGGTCGTCTGGAGCTTCAGAACAACATGGCAGAGCGCGTGGTAAAACCCTATGTCATAAACCGAAAGAACAGCCTTTTCAACTTTACGGAAAGAGGCGCTGAGGCAAGTTGCATCCTCTTTAGCATCATCGAAACAGCGAAATATAATCATCTGAACGTTTACAAATATCTTGAATACGTTTTGAACGAATGCCGTGGCATTCATAAAGACGAAACCATTTCAAAAGAAACAGCGAAAAAATTTTTGCCCTGGTCAAAGCAATTGCCAGATAACCTGAAATCTCCCAAGAAGGCTTAAAACAAGCCAGCCTGGGGGATTTTTATTTGACTTTTGGCGTGAGAGTAGATACGCTTACGTTTCAACCTTAATAATTGCCATGAATACAATCATTGTTCCGCCCTTTTTTATAACCTTTGATGCGGACTTAAAAAAATCATCCATTGATTTTTCCCATTCATCAAATTCCATATCGTCCCAACCTGCAGAGCCAAAAAAATTGTCTCTCATTTTACTAAGATTGGTATCTCTATTTTTCATAAAATTACCTAGATTGTATGGTGGATCAGTAACTATCAAACTAATAGAGTTATCCTCCACCTTTTTCATTGCTAATATACAATCTTCATTGAATAATTTAATCTCAGACATTATGATTTTCCTTCCCTAAAAGCACAGTTTTTATTAGTCTGCGCTTTTGCCGC
>CAVKSD010000163.1:0-3462 GCA_963658905.1 Bacteroidaceae bacterium | reverse complement strand
GTTGACGATTTTCAATCTCGGCAGAGAGAAAGTGCAACCCGGCTCCCAGAGAGGTTGATTTTCGTCACTGATAATTGTGGTCGTGCCGTTAGCATCAGTTGCCTGCACCCAACCTAAAGGATCGCTGGTATCTGTGAGTTCTTTCCACTTATCGGCATCTTGGACGGCTGTGGGATCTTCATAGTACAGCTTAACATCCAGCTTGCCAGCTTGAATCTTGTTCACAGACGTGCTGGCGGTGTCTGTGAACCACGCGAATGTTGTCGCGATGAGCATTGCCACGCACATCAGCAGCGCCAATGCGCTTGACAGCAATGCTTTTTTAGTAGTTCTGCTATTTGTCATTTTTTCCTCCTTATGAAAGATTTTGATAATTATTTCTGTATGTAAACGCATTTTGCGGTCATACCTAGTGTCTGCTCACGGCAAACAAAACAGACAGCACCATTATTGTGAGTTTGATTTTTCGGTTCCGGTTCTCCCGAAATCCCCCTTTGCTGACGTCTTTTTCTGTTTAGATAAGTAAAGCGACCTTCGCCGTTTCGTCTTTATCTTATCACACATTCTTCACTTGAGCAAGTGTTTTATTACATTTGTATAGTAATTGTTTCTGCCTTGTTTTTTCCACCAAAAAAACGGCTCAAATTGAACCGTTTTTGTGAAATAAGCATATTTATGTCGGCAAAAGTTCTTTGCAATCTCCGTTCCGTACCTATCCAGAAATTCTGTGAGAACTCCCTCCCGCTTGCACTGGCTTATGATTTCCACAATCACCTCGTTTGTCAGCTCTGCGGTTTCTTTGCATCTTCGCATGAGTTCCACAAAGCGGCTGTACTGCCTGAGCGTCTCACATTGTTTTTCAGTGTACGGAAAAGCACGTCTTTTATCGTCACGATTTCGATAGGCGTATTTTCATTTTTTGTCAATCGCCTATTTGCTATTCGACGTATTCGCCTATCAGCGCCCCCACATGGTTGTTGGAGCCCATGACCCAAAGGATATCGCCCTTGGAAATCAGCATATTTGCGTCGGGCATTATAATCGGATAGCCGTCCTTTTGCATACCCAGAATCATACATTTTGTGCTTTCCCGCAGGTGTCCCTGTTTGATTGGCTTGCCCGCAAAAGGCTCGTCGCCCCGAACTTTTATCGGGCAAACCGCCAGGGCGTGTTCTACCTTTGGATAGTCGCTTTCCATGAATTTTTTTAGGGTTCGGATCGGTTTGTTCTGCACAAGCCCCGTGAGTTTATAGAAATTCTTGATGGCTTTTTCCTGACCAACCACATAGACCTTGTCCATGGGTTTTATGGAAACTTTCCCCTCCGGCAGCAGGGTATATTTGTCCTCGTGCCTGATTTTTACCACATACACGTTGAACCTTGCGCCCCAGTTCAGATCCTCGATTCGCTTGTAGACATACGAGGCATTTTCCGGCGCGATAAAGGATATAATGCTGAGGTCCTGGTCGAGCCAGCGCTGCTGCCTGCCGGCGGCTTCTTCTCCCCGAATGACCCTTTCGTTGAAGTTCTTGAGGAAAGTGGTTTCGAGCTGCAAATACCACGTCGCCAGAATGGTTTTTCTGGAAAAGATCGTAAGGATCACTACCAGCAGCACTGCGACTCCGCCGATTCCCGAACCGAAGAACTTGTGCAGCGGCACAATGGCAATGGCCGTTATAACCACCAGCTTGACGATGTTCAGGAACAGCAGGGGCAGGTGGAAGGAGGCTTTTTTGAGCCAAAGGGTGGTAAAATAGTTATTGTGGAAATAGAACAGCGGCCCTATGAAAATTCCCATAACGATGTAGATAGCGATGCAGGTCACGATTTCGCTGCCAAGTGGCGTTATGTATTCTGCAAGAAGCGGCTGGAGCTTGAATGTTCCTACCAGCGCCGCAATGAGCATGAGCCCGCCGTACACAGCCATTCTGAGGAAATATTTCTTGAGGAAAACAATCCAGTCGTTGTCTTTTTCTTCCTCTGCCTGTTCCTCCGAGGTGTAGCGTGCGAGTTTTTCCTTTATGCTTTCCGGAAGAATCCTGTCAAGCCAGCCCACGAAATGGGGCGCGGCTTTTATGCAGAAAGGGGTGGTAAAGGTTGTGATTACCGAAACCGCCACCACTATAGGATAGATGTAGTCGTCTATGATTCCGAGATTTATTCCGAAAGATGCGATGATGAAGGCAAATTCCCCGATCTGGGCGAGGGCAAATCCGCTGGAAACTGCGTTTGACAGGCTTTGTCCCGAAAGGAGCATACCGAGGCTGTTGAAAATTAGTTTGCCTATCAGGGTAACCAGTATGATCGCCGCGATTGGGGCTATGTATTTTGCAATCATTTCGGGCTGAACCATCATGCCTACGGATATGAAGAACACCGCCCCGAAGAGGTCTTTTACCCCTCTTGTAAGGTTTTCCACTCTTTCCACGTGGACGGTTCCCGCAAGGAGCGAGCCTGCCAAGAAAGCTCCCAGAGCCGTTGAAAATCCAAGGGTATCTGCAAGCAGCACCATGCCGAAGCATATGCCGATGGAAACTACCAGAAGCATCTCGTCGTTCATGAGTTTGATGGTTTTGTTGAAAAATGTAGGCAGCAGGTAAATGCCCAGAATCAGCCAGATTATGAGGTAAAGCACCATGAGCAAAAGGCTTCCCATGATTTCGATTCCGGAGATGTTCTGTCGTGCGCTTATGGTGGAGAGAATTACCATCATAAAGATTCCCACGATGTCCTGTATTACCAATGTGCCGAAGACAAGTTCGGTGTATTTTTCTTTTATATTAAGCTCATCAAAGACTTTTATGATTATGGTGGTGGAACTCATGGCGAGCATTCCGCCGAGGCAGATGCTGTTCATTGTCCCGAAGCCGAGAAGCATTCCGGAGGCGTAGCCCACGCCCAGCATTCCTGCAACTCCTGTCGCCGTGGTGATGATGGCTGTGCTTCCGACGCCGGCGAGTTTGTGCAGGTTAAATTCAAGCCCCAGATGAAACATGAGAAAGATGATTCCGATTTCGCTCCAGGTGTGGATGCTTTGGGTGTCCAGCACCGTTGTGAACAGCGGAAAATACGGGCTTATCAGAAAGCCCGCCAGAATGTATCCAAGTATCAGTGGTTGTTTGATTTTTTTGAATATTATTGTAATGATCCCCGCGGTCAGCATCATGACGGCAAGGTCGGAGATAAGAGTCGGAATGTGCATATTGCCCCCTTGATTTTTGCCTAAACTTTTTTATAGAATTATTATACAATACTTTTCCGCTATTTTCTTGCTAAAATCATGTATACTTATAATCTATATAATCTGAATTACAATGTTTCGGTTAAAAAGGGGTTAATTGTAGCTTTATGCCAGCTCACGCTCCTGAATCCATGAATCATGATCACCGGCTCAGCCGGTGGTTTGTTTTGCCTGCATTTATTCTCTTTGCCCTATACCAAAACAGCAGCACCGTAAGAAGC
>CAVKSD010000162.1:0-3505 GCA_963658905.1 Bacteroidaceae bacterium | reverse complement strand
TTTTCACAATTCTGACATAAAAATGACACAATTAGCTTGACGAAAATTTAACATGTGTTATACTGGAATTGAACAGTTAAACCCTTAAAAAATTTATAGGAGAGAAGAAAATGAAAGAAAGGACACGCAAACAAAGCTTTAGGCGTTCACTCAAGGTTCTTGCACTCGTGCTTGTCTTGACGCTTGCACTTCCAGGTGCAGGATTCGCAACGACTGCATCCCTTCGCGATGACACGACAGCAGCAGGACAATCACTGGCAGGTACAAAGTACAAAGCAAAGACGGTTGATGTCCAGTTTTCACTGGCAGAGGATGCAACCCAAGAAGTTGTAATTCCAACAAATATTACAGAAGAAGAACTGGCAGATGCGGTTAAGGACGGCAAGGTGAGCTTTAATTTAGTAAGGAACACCAAGAGATCATACCTTGATCCGGCGCTTTTCCCGAACGCATATGCAGGCGGCGCGCTTGAGGCATGGAAGACCCAAAGCGATACTGCACAGTTTGAAACTGCAATCGTTGCGGACGGAACGAACCTGAAAGTTACAATCAAGTCAAACTGCTATTTTTATAGCAACGGCAAGGTTGACTATAGTGTACCGCATAGCAACGGTGGGGCATTCTTAGACCTCTGTGGATATTTTACTCTGCAAGCAGTCATTGACGGAAATACGGTTGGCAGCCTGAGGGCAAAGGTCGTTCCATATGATTCGTATCGCACGGTATATGAGCTTTATGACGATATGGAAGCTGTTGTTAAAGCCGGAAAGAAAAGTGGCATCTATGTAAAGATGGAATCCATGGGCGAAACTACTACAGACGGTTTTGATATGCCTTATCTCATCATTGCGGATAAGAAAGCTTCGGTTGATAAATGGCTTAAGTATACTGACGCAGTTGAGAGCAACCCTAAACAGGCTTTAAAAGACATCAAAGCAGGCAAGTATGATAATTTGCGTGTTCCGGCATTTGCATCTAACTGTCATTCCAACGAGAACTCCGCAGTAAACGGCATCTTGAATTTTGCAGAAATGCTCGTGGACAATGCAGCAGCAAGCAAGGCAATCGCATATAAAGACATCACGGGATTTACCGCTGAAGGCGAGAAGCAGTTAGAAAAAGAATTGACTATAAGAAACGCTGCAATTCCTGAACAAATCAAGGATTTTGTTACTAATATCGGCGTTTTAAAGGTAGAAGAAATAACGGATGAAAAGGGCAACATCAGCCTGAACATGAAATCCAAATCGATCGACTTGGGAAAATATTACAATGTGGAAAGCAAAACTATCGATGTAAAGAACGGACTTCTGAAGGACGTATTCTTTATACTCATTCCTGAACAAAACATCGAGGGCTATCAGCACAACACCCGCACAACCTCAGAGGGATATGACCCTAACCGTGATGAAGCTAACCAGACGCTGAACGAGGATGCAAACCTTCAGCACCTGATTGGCAAGTACAATCCTATGGTATTTACTGAAATACACGGTAGAGTCGTTAACGGTCTTATCGAACCTTGCACTCCTCCGCATGAACCAAACTACGAATATGATCTGATTGCAAAACAATTCATCGAACTCGGTGAATCCTTAGGTGTAGGTGCGATTGCAAATAATGACAAGTATAATTGCTACCAGATGCCTTACAGAGACTTCCTCGAAAAGGATTCCACCAGCGAAACAGGTGTAAAATGGACGGAACCGTGGGACGACATGACGACGGCTTACGGGTCGCAATATCCTGTTTTGATAGGTTGCGCGGGTATTACCTGGGAGCTTCCTGCTTATGACGATGTTACTGCAGAGGATGTTGTTCCTTACGGACTTCTTACTCAGAGCATATATATCAAAAATAATAAGATTGACCTTTTGACATCGCAGGCAGAACTTTTCAAGAGAGGCGTATATAACGAAAATTCAAATGATAAGGTTGCTTCCTGGTATGTAAACCAATATGACAAGGCCGGTGCGGATGCTGAAATTATGAGACCGATTTATGATGGCGATGGACAGAACGGAAACTTCTATCCAGAGTGTTACATCATCCCTCTTGATAAAACAAATCAGACAAACCTTCAAGACGCGGCTGAGGACATCAAGTACCTGACGCGTAACGATATAAAGGTTTATATTACAAAGAAAGCATTTACTTATAATAATGTAAAGTACCCGGCGGGAACGGCTGTAGTGACTTGCTATCAGGCAAAGCGTTCACTACTGAACAGCCAGCTTTCCGATGGAACGTTCATCACGAACTGGGCTGACCTTTACTCGGAGAGTTTTGCTCAGAGAAGCCATGCAAGAGGGTATGACCGCATCATCGTAGCTGAAAATTCCGCATACAAAAAAATCATGAAGGTTTGCAATAAGACCGCTTTGGATTATGAAGGCGCCATGAAATACCTGAAAAACTTCACATCTCAGTTTAGCGGCAGCAAGAACAAAGATGTTGTCATCGAAAATGCATCTGAGGATGCAGCAGCTGCGGTAAATTACCTGCTTAAAAAGGGTAAAAAGGTTGGCGTTATAACATCAGGCAAAGATAAGGGCGACTTTATCACTTCATATAAGAATTATCAAACTGTAGCAAAGAAGTATATCTTGTCGGCTCGTGGTGTAAAAGGTTCAAACTTCAAGGCTACCCTCATCAGTGAGGCTCCTACGGTTTACATTCCGGGAAAGGCGGAAGAGAACACTTCCGGATACATCTACGCTTCACTTAAGAGCGGCTCATACAACTATATGTTTGACCTGCACGCTTTGGAAAGAATGGGATTTAAGACAACAGACGATGTTTCCGAGGCGGATGTGATCATCGGCGCAAGTGCGCTCAGCGACGAGGCTAAAACTGCAGTTTCAGCGGGTACACCTTATTTCGGATACACAAGCAACGCATTCAAATCGGTAAGCGATTTGCTTCCGGGGGCAGAACGTAAATATCATTCCTATGGGACAGACGCACTGGTTGAGGTAACATATCCTACAAAGAGCCTCATCAATGCAAACTACATAAATGAAGGTGACAACATTCTTTACGAATATGGCGGAGCCTACTTTACAAGTATTCCTGAGGGTGCAACGACGTTGGTTCAAAATGCTGGAAAGACGCCTCTTCAGGGATGCATTGGAATCTTCGATGAGGGAACTACAGCTGAATATGACGCTTATATAACCTCGGTTCAGGGGTTCGAATACAAGACGGATTCTGTTGATGTAGTAATGTTTGCAAATGCAATGACCTACAAGGTTCACCAGAGAGATGAATACACTTATCTCAGCAACTTTGCATTCGCAAAATCCCTTAGCAACAAGTCCTATAAGGCGGTCGCATAGGGAAAAGTAAAAAAAGTGCGATATAATTTGCGGGCAGTCGAAAGATTGCCCGTTTTTTTAATTGCAGCTTTAGCGAAAAAACGCTTTTGATCTTTGATGGTAGACAAGCGATTTTTCACAATTCTGACATAAAAATGACACAATTAGCTTGACGAAAATTTAACATG
>CAVKSD010000161.1:2166-3505 GCA_963658905.1 Bacteroidaceae bacterium | reverse complement strand
GTATCATACGGCTCGCCCTTAAGCTTCTTTACCAGCATATCTACCGCACGCTGTGCTCCGTCCTTTTCATGGAAAACATTAACACGTTTTCCCTTTGGATAATAGTGTTCCTGTTTCGGTGTTCCAAGCTTCTCGCCCGCGATTAATTTGTTAACAAATCCCGTAATCAACGGTATTGCCTTACGAATGGTCGCAGCAGATTTACCAACTTCCATGATGTAGCAGTCTGCCTTGTACATTTCTACGCCCGGGTTTTCCCAATAAAGACCCGTTACGCAAGGAATATCATATGTGCTCTGGACAAATTTACACACTTCGCAGCACGCAATTCCGAAACGTCCTGCGTTAAATGCCGGGCCTGCGATTAAAATATCCGGCTTATATTTGTCAACTTGTTCCTTGACAAAAGCCTTGCACTCATCCATGTTTTCGACGAAATAGTTATCGCCGCATACGATGGTTGCAACAATCTCACCACCGACAATCGAAGGCGCAAATGCATTTGCATTACCACGTTTTCCTTCCTCTACGAAAGGCTTCGTGTAAGCAAATTCTTCACCACCAATTTGTCCAAAGAATTGGTTGGTGTAAAATAAGATTCTTTTCATCTGGCTCTTTCCTTTCTAAAAATTGATATGATTATAAGGTAATCGCTCCAAGTTTTGTGTTGCCCTGTAAATTATGACTTCCCATAATTCCATGGATTTCAAGCAATAACCTGCCATCCGGCTGAATGGAAGTTACATTTCCACCGCAAACACGCTCTACTTCTTTGAGATTTCCAATCGTGTGTTCCATAGCAGGAAGCATTACGGTTGCGTTGGAGTTGCCGGTAGAAACGATTGCATTCGCCTCCTGAACACTGTCCGGCAAGGATTCACTCATGCCGTCTACGCCCGCGTCTTCGTTGGTAATAATAACCGTCTTTATTCCGTTCTGTTCCAGCTCCTGGCAAACAATCATCAAGTCGGTCGTCGGGTTTCCGAAGCCTTCCTGGGAAATCAGAACTCCGTCAGCTCCCAGCATCTTAACTTCTCTGACAGTAAGCATCCTGTCTCTGAACTTTTCTTTTAAGGTTGTCATTAACGGATTGAGAACGATTCCCATGAAGTTAATTTCTTTTCCGTGTATTTTGAGAAGTTCTCTGATTACCGCATTGTTCTGATGCATGTATGTCGTGGTTTTCGAACCCGGAGAAACGCAGTTTCCGGATACGATTGCGCCATCCATGACTTCAAGAGGCGTAATCATGGTCGGAACCATAACCTTGGCATCTCTTCCGTAAAAATATGTGTCATGGAGCAATCCCTGTGCCATGCAGTTGTAAACATATACAACC
>CAVKSD010000161.1:0-2156 GCA_963658905.1 Bacteroidaceae bacterium | reverse complement strand
ACCTTCGGCAGGTCAGGATATTCCGAATATTTCTCTCCGATTGATTTCCACTCATATGTTTCGGTTCTGTAGTCATTATAATCAAATGCCAATGTTGCCAGATATTTTGCGACTTTTATGCCTGCCAGTCTTACAACCGTTTCGTGATCATGCTGATCAACATAGTCTTGTTTTTCGATAATCATGCACAAATGGCATAATTGTGAATAGATTGTATATTCGGCACCCGGCCCCATCATGTCTATAACACCTTCCTGGAAGCCGACAATCGGTCCCGTCGAGGTAACTGCCATTCCCTCTAAGCAATAGGTTACACCTTCGCCTGCCTCCTGCATATCCTCACGGAATAATCCGGGGAATGTTTCGCCGTCAACTTTCGCTCTCGGCTCAATAACATCTTTAACCGGAACAATTCTTACGGACTCACCGGGTCTGGCAATATCGAAAGATACGCTCTTAACTCTGGAATCTTCAAGCACCAGTTCCTCAAGGGTATCGGTGTTCACATGCAGGCATCCGTCAATGATTTTGCATTCTTGGCCAAACTGAATGTTACTGATTGCAACTTTTCTTAGCTCTAAATTCATAGACTTCATCCTTTCTTTTTTAATTTTGTGATGTAGAATGTTAAATGAAGTATTCATAATATGCTGAAAACATATATAAGCAAGTTTCGTGCCATTCAAAGCAAAAAACGCATTTCCCGGAACCATTGAAATTTCAATATTTTCGCTGGTGCTTTTATATTGAACTTTTATATAGAATCTCTTTGGTGATGAAAAATGACAATTTTTTTCGAGCATGCGCTCATTTTTTGTCGCATTAGTTTTTTTCTATGTCCTCGATGCCCAGTTTTCCCATTTTATATTTCAAGGTCTGGCGCGGGATTCCGAGAATCTGTCCTGCCTTCGTTTTGTTGCCCTTCGTGCGGGAAAGTATTCTCGTAATCATTTCCTTTTCCAGCTCGTCAACTGCGCTTCTTAAATTGCAATTGCAATCTTTTAAATCGATATGCAAACTGTCTTCAGATGCCGCATCCGGATTCGTTTCTTCCTTCTTCTTGTCTTCCTTATTGAATTTTGTGTGCAGGTAAAGAGGAAGCTCGCTGCATTGCAGGATTTCATTCTTTGACATGCTTACCATAGATTCTATTACGTGTTTTAGTTCTCGAACATTGCCTTCCCAGTCATATTCCAAAAAAACACGTCGTAATTCTTCAGAAATGCCTTTTACCTGTTTGTTATAGATTTCATTAAACAAATCAATATAATTATCTACGAAGTACTCAATATCTTCCGGTCGTTCTCTGAGCGGCGGCAGGTAAATCATGTTGCCGGACAGGCGGTAAAAAAGGTCTTTACGAAGAATATTTTTTTCGATGGCTTCCATCGGGTCAATATTCATAGCCGCAATAATTTTTACATTTACTCTTTTTTCCTGGTTTGAGCCTATTGGACGGAAAGTTCCTTCCTGAACCACACGCAGCAGTTTGCCCTGCACATGATATGGCAGAGAATTGATTTCATCCAGAAAGAATATACCTCCGTCAGCCTCTTCAAAAAGTCCCTTTTTATTTTCGGCACCCGTATAAGAGCCCTTCGTCGTCCCGAAAAGAATTGACTCAATTAAATTCTCCGGTACCGCTGCACAATTTTGAACGATTATTTTCTGCTTTGGACCCGCCGCATAATTTATCAGTGCCTGTGCAAACATTTCTTTTCCTGTTCCCGTTTCTCCGTAGATAAGAACAGGGGTGTCGTTCAACGCAAACACTTTCGTTTTTTCAATCGCTGCAATCATTTCGTCGTTAATGGTCAAAATATCGTCAAAGCAAATTTTCCGGTTGTTTTCACGGTTAGGATGGAATTTTCCCTCGTCCCTTACTTTCTGAAGATAGTCCTCCTTACGCTCCACATCTCCCACCGTGGTCAAATCCTTCGTAAGTTCTATGACACCTTCGCATTTGCCCTCATGAAAAATAGGGAGCGTCAGATTCTGAGTTACATATACCTTGCCTTTGTGGTCAGACCATTCCTGTGCCTCCCGAAAAACCGGAACTCCGGTCGACATGGTTTTGGCAATTGAACTTGTATTCTTGTCCAATGAAGGATACATCGCGAAAAAATTGTTTTCGCCCGATGCTAAAGGTTTATTTC
>CAVKSD010000160.1:0-3522 GCA_963658905.1 Bacteroidaceae bacterium | reverse complement strand
GCGCGTGCCGCAGCGAGCAACGCTACGGGCAAAACGCAAATTTTCCGATAGACGCCGGATTTTTCGTTTGTGGCTAGGCGGCAAAGCGTGAGCGAGCGGAGCATACACGAAGTATGTGAGCACCGCAGAACTCCGTAGCCAACAACGCCACGGACGAAAAAGACAAGTCTATCCGCGGTACGGGCAGTGCTTTCGCATACACAGTTCACACTCATGGTTGCAGTTCGGCCTTCCGTCCACTTCGCCGCAGGCGCGCATTACGTGCTGGGCGTTGTCATAGTCATAAGCTGCCGAGCCTTGCGCATCTTCCGCGAATGCCTGCGGGCTTGCTACGGCCACGCCGGCATTTTCTATCAGATCCGCGCCTTTTTTCACGGATCGGTCACCAAGGAGCGCTTCTTTCTTTGCGGCCGCAACTTCTTCCTTGGTGGCTCCGCCGATTTGCTCGGCAAGGGCTTCCTTATAATCTGTAAGGTCGTAGCCCATGGCTTCCATTTCTTCGATGTGTTTCCTCGTTTCGTCATCCTTTGCCTTGCGCGATGCCGAAAGCCTCTGGAGTTCTTCGATAAATGCCGCCTTGTTTATGACATGTTCATTTTCTTTGAGTTCCATCCCAAGGCTCTTTGCAAGGAGTTTGATTGCTCCCTGTCTATGGGTTTTGGAGAGAACGCCCAGAGATGCCATGATATAGTCATTGTCCACCAGAATTTTTACGGATTCCGGCGGATAGAGTTTCATGCCTGTCTCGTTGTCGCGAGCGATTTCTTCCATGATTTCGACCCTGCGCGGGAGCCTCGTCAGTGCGCCGCCGGTGCCGACGATATATTTTATTTGGGTGAGGTCTTTTCCCTCTGCCAGGGTCTGTCTTCCGGCCGGGCCGTATACGTAGCGGATAGTTCCCGCGTGGCGCTCCACCGCACGCAAAACGGCTTCTTCCGTGAGCCTCTCAACCAGCTTAAATTCGTCCTCATTCTTCGGGATCGCCTTGTAGGTTTCGAGGGTTTTGTCAAGATCTATATGTAGCTTTTCTTCGCATTCTTTTCTGAGTTTTTCTTCGCCGATGGACTCGATTACCTTGAGGCGGTTTACATAAACGCCAAGGTCGCCCTCTACGGTTCTCTTTGCCTTTGGCTCCGGTGCCGTCAAAATTCTGGCTACCGCGTCTGAATCCTCGGTTACTGCGTGTACGTCGGTGGTGGCGCCGCCAACGTCTATTGTCATTACGTCGCCGATGCAGTCATATAGCAGCTTTGTGCATTCCATAACCGCTCCCGGCGTCGGGATAATCGGGCCATTTACCATGTCCCGCACGTGTTCCATGCCCGGCGCTTTCGTGATATTGTCTTCGAAAGCGTCCTGAATGACCTTGCGGCAAGGTTCTACGTTCAGGGTGTCGATTTTCGGATAAACGTTGTCGACAAGATATAGTCTCTGTCCGCTTTCCTCGTCGAAAATCAGCTTCATTTCTTCCTGATTCTCGATGTTTCCGGCGTAAACCACGGGGGTTGTCATCCCCATGCTTCTTATCATCTCCGCGTTATAAATTGCGGTATCTCGCTCGCCGTAATCGACGCCGCCTGCAATCAAAATGAGGTTCGGGTTTATTTCTTTTATCTTGGCAAGGTCACTTCTTCTGAGCCTGCCCACCGTGATATTGTGAATGATTCCGCCTGCCCCAAGCGCCGCCTCTCTTGCAGCCTTCGCCGTCATGTCGTATACCAGCCCGTGGACGGTCATTTTCAGTCCGCCCGCCGCCGATGATGTGGCAAGCATTTCGTCATATTCGAGGCTTTCGATGTCCATCTTCTGGCAAAGGTCGTCGATGGCGCCTTGCAGTCCTATGCGAACGTCGCCCTGAAGCACCGATGTCGGCGCCTGTCCCTGGGCCCAGAATACCGGATTTTCGCCGTCAAGGTCCTTGAAAGCATTTACCACCGTGGTGGTGGAGCCGATTTCCGCAACTAAAACGTCTACTCTCATTTTGTCTCCTTTTCTGTCTGAATCTATTTATAAAAGTTTATTCTTAATTACACTTTCAATCTCTGCAATGTTCAGCGTTCCCTCCGTGCCGTCATAGCTGACGATCAGATTTTTCCACGGCACAATTCCCACGCTTTCGTAAAGGTTCATTTTCCATTTGTGATGCCTCATGTATTCTTCGTTCTCCGGCATTCCGCAGTGTTCCCAATAAAACTGCTCGCCCGTCCGCTTGTTCCTCGGCATAAAATCCGGTGCAACTCTATATGTCCCAATCTCCAGAACCTGCTCATAGCGAAACGGTACTTCGTACTTATAGAACGCCTCCGAAATCGCAAGCTCCGACTTTGACCGTACCAAAAGTCCTCTGCTCGTTGTATGAATCTTCCTCTCGGTCTTATAGCTGCTCTGCTCATACGGCTGGCTTGCCCAGTCATCCTCCTCCGGCTGTGGAAAGAAATAGTCTCGTGGAAAGGCTTTGAAGCGTGCCGGCATTCTTTCCAGTATGTCGTCCGGGGCAACTTCACAAAATGCTTTTGTCATCGTTTCCAAGGCCTTGACATTTTTCTCAAGAACAGCAAGTTCTCTTTCTAAATATGTCCTGCGTACCAATCCTCTAACAATTTCTGGATGTTTGTTAATCGCATGCCTTTTGTTTATAATTCGTGTCCGCTTTTGCAGTACATCTTCCTGCTCATTTTGCTCTATACTCTCCGCACGCTCGACATCCATTTCCTCGGTGGTCCGTATTGCTTGAAAGTAAAACGGTACTCCTTTGCGGTTTTCGATTTGTAAGCTTCCTTCCGGCAATACTGCAAGCTCAAGTTTGGACTTTTTGATGCGCTCTCTTAAATCGTCCAACAAATGGTCAAAATACACCTCTGATTTTATCAAAACACACCCTCCGTTTCTATGAAAGTTGGACTAAATACAAGGCCTCCTAAATACTCCAACTTTTCTCACCTGAAACAATGAGATTTGTTGGACTTTTTTCGTATATAGTCTTTTTTGTCCAACTTGCGACCAGAAGCAAGGTGCAAAAGGCCAATTTCTACGCTCTTCCGTGTACAAAAGTTGGACTAATTCAGCTATTACAATAGATTATACAACGCATTCCAACTTTTTGCAACCAGTTATTTTCATTTTGTGAAATTTCTGTGTTATACCATCAAGGCCGCCACTCTCTTATATGCAAAAGTAGGGGTCGGGCCACTGCCCGACCCCCTCATTGTTTTGAAATGGCCATTTCCGGCGACTCTCCGCGCCGGAAATGTTTTATCCGCCCGCGGGCTCTGTGCCTGCAGACGAGATGTTCTGCTGCCTGCGGGCTCTGTGCCTGCAGGTGATATGTTCTGCTGCCCACGCCATTTTGTAGCAGGCAAAGTGCTTTGCACAGTGCCCGCATTGGCAGTGAAGCACGGGCGCTTCACCCGCGCCGGAAATGTTTTATCCGCCTGCGGGCTCTGTGCCTGCAGGTGATATGTTCTTCCGCCCGCGCCATTTTGTAGCAGGCAAAGTGCTTTGCACAGTGCCCGCGGTGGCAGT
>CAVKSD010000159.1:0-3545 GCA_963658905.1 Bacteroidaceae bacterium | reverse complement strand
GCATATGTCCTACTCCGTGGCCCGTGCCGTGTTTATAGTCAAGACCTATCGCCCGGATCTCCTTTCGGGCAATCTGGTCAAGGTCTGCGCCTGTGGTATCGCTGTCAAACACCGCCGTGGCAAGGGCAATATGCGCCTTGAGGACCGCCGTGTAGCAGCGCTTCATCTCCTCTGTGAGCTCTCCTAGGGCAATGGTGCGGGTTATGTCCGTTGTTCCATCTTCGTACTGACCGCCGGAATCCACCAGCAGAAAGCCTGCAGGTTTTAGCTTAGCATTTGTTTTCGGGGTTGCCTCGTAGTGGATGATTGCCCCGTGGGCTTCGTAGCCTGCGATCGTATCGAAGCTGAGGTCATAGGCCCCCTCTTTTTTGCGTTCTTCCCAAAGTCTTTCCGCCGCAGAGATTTCGGTTATTTCCTCTTTGCCTACATTTTCCTTGAGCCAAGAAATGAACCGCATCATCGCCGCCCCGTCCCGCAAATGTGCCTGTCTTGTGCAGGCGATTTCTGCAGGATTTTTGATGGCTTTCATCAGCATCGCCGGGTCCTGTCTGTTTATTCGCAGGATCCCATCAGGTATCGCCTCGGAAAGCCCGTAGCTTACGCCTTCCTCGTCTAGCATTATGGTGCCTAGATCGAGTGCTTTCAGATCGTCAAATATCGCCATATATGGCTTTGTTTCAACATTTGCGCCGAAGAGTTTTCTCGCACCCTCGCTGTGATTCAGAAGGTAGACCCGCGCCCTTTCCTGCTCGATCAGCGCGAAGGCGTAGAAGACCGGCGTGTGCATAACATCACTTCCCCGCAGGTTAAAGAGCCATGCGATTTCTTCAAGTGATGTTATGAGGTGCGAATCAGCCCCTGCCTTCTTCAGTTCGCACCTGAGATACGAAAGCTTGGATTCTGCGCTTTCGTATCTCCACACGCCGGGGAGTGCATAGATTTCCGAGCCGGAAAGCTCCGGTCTTTCCGCCCAGATTTCTCCTACGAGGTCGAGTTCGTGCTTTATACGGAACTTTTCGGCAAGCGTTCTTCCCATCTTGGTTGAAACTACTCTGCCGTCAAAGCCTACAGTGGCGGCTGCGAGGTTTTGCCCCTCTGCGATTCGTAAATCCGCATCAAACTGCCCCGAACCCTCGCTCGCCCCCTTGAAAGCAAGCCTTTCCGCAAGCCATTCCTCTATCTTCGGAACCCCAGGCTCGCCCTCACGCATGAGCCGGATGCCGCTTCCGCAAAGCTCTGCCTCCGCCTGCACAAAGTACCTGCCGTCCGTCCACAGCGCCGCTTCATTCTCGGTGACAACAAGGGTTCCCGCAGAGCCGGTGAACCCCGACACAAATTCTCTGCACTTGAAATAGTCGTTTACATATTCCGAGCCGTGAAAATCCGTGGTGGGAATTATATATGCGTCTATATTCTTCTCGCCCATAATTTTGCGTAAATTTTCTAACTCTTTTCTCATTTTGGTGCCTCTTTTCCGCGAGTTTTTATTTTCAAATATTCAACAGATACAATATACACGAAATTTTTACGAAATTCCACTGTTTTTTCCTATGATTTATGATAAACTATACGGGTCAAAATTAAACTTACTTATTCAGAAAAGAGAAATAAAATAGATGAACCAGAAAGAAATACGAGAAATCAAAAAACGCCTTAACCCTGACAAAGACAGCATAAGCCGCGTGTACGGCTGCTATGTCAACGCCGCCCGAGAAATCGTAACCACCCTTGACCTGTCTGTGGGCTTGATGGAGCAGGAGGAAGCCGAGCTATATTTTAAGCTACTTAAAAAAAGCCTTTCCGGCACCCTGGGAAAAAATCTCCTCGATATCGAGTTCACCACCGCACAGGTGGAAAACAGCGACGAGCATCGCCTGTTGCAAGCACTCCGGGCTTCCCATCTTCGGGATGAGGGCCTTAGGGATGCCCTTTATCGCCGCATTATCGAGTCACTGAATTTCGGCGACGACAGCTATGTGATTTTGCTTGCCACAGATTCCTATGACGTCCCTTTCAAGGGCCGCGACGATGAAATTTTCGACGAGGGCGCAAGCGATATTTTCGACTACATACTCTGCTGTGTGTGTCCCGTCAAGGACGCAAAATCTTCACTGCGCTACTTTGCGGAGGAACATAACTTCCGGAGTTCTTCCACGGGCCATGTGCTGGGAGCGCCGGAGCTTGGCTTCATGTTTCCGGCTTTTGACGACAGAAGCGCCAATATTTATAACGCTCTTTATTACAGCCGCGCCCTTTCAGATGTGCATGAGGATTTTATTGCCGGCATTTTCAACGCCCAACGGGTTCCCATGTCGGCAGGCCAGCAGAAACACACTTTCAGCGACGCCCTTTGCGAGTCTCTGGGTGACGACTGCAATTTAGAAGTCGTAAAGGCTGTGCATAGGGAGCTTCGGGAGCGTCTTCAGCTCCACAAGGAAAGTAATGACCCGGAAGCGCCGGAAATCGAAATTGAAGACGTTGACGATATTTTGAAAAATAGCGGCGTTCCCGACGAAAAGGTCAAAGTCTTTAGCGAGGCTTGCCGCCAAAAATTCGGCGACTCCGCTTCCCTCAATCCAACCACTGTGATGGAAACCAAAAAGTTTGAAATGACTACTCCGGAGGTGAGGATTATCATCGATCCGGAATACACCGATTTGATTGAAACAAGGCTCATTGACGGCAGAACCTACCTTGTCATCCCCGCAGAGGGCGACATCACCGTAAATGGCATCGAAATCAGCGCTACCGCACAGGAAACCGGCGAGCAAGCTTGACCATGCGAAAAAACGCGTTATGGTATAATTTCTTCAACGAAATGACGTACGTAAGGTTTATGGAAAAAATGACCGTATATCATAGTAGCAACATGATCATTCAGCATCCGGAAATAAGAATTGGGCGGAATACAAAAGACTTCGCTTCCGGTTTCTATTGTACCATCAATTGCCGGCACGGAGAGGCTCATGATTATGACATCGTTATCGGCGCTATGGCAAACGATCAAATATATAATTTTATCGCTGACTATATAGACGGCATTATTACCAGAGAGCAGTTTTGGACTATGGCAAAATTTAAATATCCGGCACATCAAATTAATTTTTGTACCGATGCTTTCTTAGGCTGCTTGACGTTTATCGGAAGTGAGGAAATAAAATTATGACGGGATGCGAAGATTCAAAAGCAAACGACTTGTTTTACACTTGCAGTCTCATTGACTATATTGCAAGTTTATCATTTCTTCCGTCACTGTTAATCGTAAAGAGTTCCGTCAGAAAACTATCTGCCAGCTCCTTATTCCTTGAATCGCTGCCTTTAAGAGCGCACCACGTGAGCACTGCAGCACCCAATCCAACACATAAAAGCAGGATGAATATCCAATGTTTTCTCATTTTCGTCTCCCCCTTTTTCAAATTTATACGATTATCTTGGTCGTGGCTTTATGATTACTTTTTCTAACGTAAAGGATCCCCGCTTGCAGTGTTGCTCCAAATAATCCATTTTTGCGTCCTTTCATCACACAAGAGAAAGAAATACTTCTT
>CAVKSD010000158.1:0-3642 GCA_963658905.1 Bacteroidaceae bacterium | reverse complement strand
ATAAGCGTCTAAATTAA
The DNA here is from genome assembly GCA_963658905.1 of Bacteroidaceae bacterium. Classification (GTDB taxonomy): domain Bacteria; phylum Bacillota; class Clostridia; order Peptostreptococcales; family Anaerovoracaceae; genus CAG-238. Next base: position 3,625 of record CAVKSD010000158.1, on the reverse strand, counting down.
CAATTTTCATTTTATTACCTCCATATCGCATAATTATATCATAAATCGCACAAATCCACACTATTTCTTTGTGTTTTTTTGAATTATGTGTTAAAATATAGTACGCGTTGGCAAAAATCAAATCGGAGAGTTATATAATGAAAATAAATAAGCAAAACGAAGGCGTAATCGTCGCCGCATCAAGAAACAAACACAAAATCGAAGAAATCGAAGCTATCACCTCAAAATTCGGAATGAAGCTCATTTCAAGAGACGAGGCGGGGATTCCCAAATTCGAGATCGAGGAGGACGGCAAAACATTTGAAGAAAACTCCTTCAAAAAAGCAAATGAGATCATGAAAATATGTGGCTATACGACCCTTGCGGACGATTCGGGACTTATGGCGGACTATCTTGGAGGAGCGCCGGGGGTTTACTCCGCAAGATTCGCAGGAGAAAAAGCAGATGACGAGGCAAACAACCGCAAACTGCTTAAACTCCTGGAAAACGTAGATGGCAGCGACAGAAACGCAAAATTCGTATCGGTGATTACCATGGTATTTCCCGACGGAAGCAGCCTTGTGGCAAGAGGTGAGTGTCACGGGAGAATATTGAGAGAGGCGGCAGGGGAAAACGGATTCGGCTACGACCCGCTTTTTGTGCCGGATGGATATGACAAGTCCTTTGCACAGCTTTCACCGGAAGAAAAAAATCGAATCAGCCACAGGGCGGCGGCACTTGTCGAGCTTGAAAGACTTTTAAAAGAGAGGGCGGAGAATGATTAAAAGGTTCAAGACCCACAACAAAAATATAGCGATCAGAGTCAAAAAAATGATCCTGCTGGGCCTTCAGCAGTTCCAAGACCCATATTACCAAGGAGTTGCGGCGCAGCTGGCGTTCTTTATGTTCCTGTCCATATTGCCGACTTTTATTCTGCTCTCGCAGGTGCTGGGATTTTTCTCTATTTCTCTTTCCAGCATAGAGGATTGGGTGGACATCAACATAAGCGGAACCGGAGCCGATACCCTCAGAAGAATGCTGAACTATCACCCGTCGGGGATAAACAGCGTGTTCCTCGCCTTTACAGCGGTATGGGCGGCTTCGAGGGTGCAGTTTGCCATGATAAGGGTCACAAACTATACCCTGACGGACGGAGAAATGACGGGAGAGGGCTATTTGAAGGACAGAATCCGCTCCATCAAAACGATCCTCATAACGGTGTTTACGGTGGCTTTCGCCCTCATAGCCCTTGTTTACGGACCGCTGCTGCTGAAAGTGGTGTTCGGCAAGGTTTTGGGAAGCGAAATCACCGAAGCCGCATGGCTGGCGCTGAGATGGCCTCTCGCCACCGCCATGTACTTTTTGATGATTTCCTATAACTACTACGTGCTTCCCAGCTTCAAAGTCAGGTATCGGGACATCGTGCCGGGAAGTATTTTCGCCTCGGCGGGATTTTTGATAGTTACGTATTTCTATAATCTATACACCCAGTACAGCCAGAATTACAATATTCTGTACGGCTCATTTTCCAATATCGTCGTGCTGATGTTCTGGTTCTGGTTCGTGTCCTGGGTTATGTGCCTTGGGGTGACCCTAAACAGGGTATGGTGGGCGACCCGCAAACAGGGAGCGATTCCCATTGCGCCGGAGGCTATGGCAAAGCGTAAACCGATTAACATTTTTTAGATTAGGATTTTTTAGGGGGAAAATTTATGTCAAAACAGGTACTTATCATCATCAATCCTTGCTCCGGAACGATGAAAGCAAACAAATATCTTACGGATATCGTGAATATCTTTACGGTAAATGATTACATCCCTACGGTGCTTACCACCACAAAAAGGGGGGACGGCAGCATTTATGCCAATGATTATGCAAAGAAAATGGACCTGATCGTCTGTATCGGCGGCGACGGGACATTTAATGAGGTGGTTTCCGGGGTTATCCAAAGCGGGGTAAAGGTGCCTATCGGCTATATTCCCGCAGGCAGCACCAACGACTTTGCAAACAGTCTGCACCTGTCGAAGAATATAGTAAAGGCGGCGCGGGATATCGTCCACGGAGAGCCGGTGTCCTTTGATATAGGAAATTTCAACGGCAGAAACTTTTCATATGTGGCATCTTTCGGGGCGTTCACAAAGGCGTCCTATGCGACTCCACAGAATGTAAAAAACGCTTTGGGACATCTTGCCTATGTGCTTGAGGGCATAAACAGCATCGCTTCCATTCGGGCGGAACACATGGTAATTGAAGTAAACGGCATGAAATACGAGGACGACTATATCTTCGGCGCCATCAGCAACTCCACCTCAGTGGGGGGAATCCTGACCTTGAAACCGGAGCTGGTGGACATGAGCGACGGAGAATTTGAACTGCTGCTTGTAAAAGCGCCGCGTGACCTTGTGGAACTGGGGGCGATTATTCACCTTTTGACAACACAGAACTACGAGGACGAAATGATCACGTTTATGAACGCTTCGGAGTTTAATATCCACGCAAGCAAGGACACCTCATGGACCCTTGACGGTGAATATCAGGAGGGAATGGAAGAAATCAAGGTGGTAAATATGCACCACGCCATAGACCTTATTATGAACGGTAAATTTGACAGGAGAAAATGATGAATAATGCTTTAATTTTGGCGTTTCTGTTCTTCATGGGCTGCATCATCGGCTGGGGAATAGAGGTCATATTCAGAAGATTTAAAAAAGAAAACGTCAGCAGAAAATGGGTGAATCCGGGGTTCCTTGTGGGGCCGTATCTGCCTCTTTACGGCTTTGGGCTTTGCGGGCTTTATCTCCTTGCGAGCCTTGAAAACACAAGCCTTATCGAAGAAGTAACCGCAGGGAGCAAGACAATTCTGTTTCTGACCATGGCGGTCGTTATGACACTTTTTGAGTATATCGCGGGGCTGATTTTCATCAAAGGACTCCATGTGCAGCTTTGGGACTACAGCAAAGAAAAATTCAATCTCCAGGGGATTATATGCCTTAAATTTTCAATATATTGGGCGATTCTGGGGGCCATATACTATTTCCTGATTCATCCGCGAATTTTGGAAGCGCTGCAGTGGCTGTCCCACAACCTGCAATTTTCATTCTTTGTGGGGGCATTTTTCGGAGTGTTCATGGTGGACGTTGTATACTCCCTGAATATCGTGGCGAACGTGCGGGCTTTCGCAAAGGAAAAGCAGATACTGGTCAAGTACGAGGAACTCCGTGCCCAGATACGAGAAAACGCGGAGGAGCGAAAGGAAAAACTGCACTGGTTCCTGCGTTTCCGCTCAGGCACGCCGCTGCGTGAGCATTTGAGCCGATACGCAGAGAGAAAAGCTGCGGAGTTCGAGGAGTTCATGCGCAGTAGCGACACCAAGAGCGACGTCAAGTGAGCAAGCAAGAGCCAAAATAATAAAGAAAGAAGAAGCCTTGCACTGCGGCTGTTTGCTCACCGCAAGCGGGGCTTTTTGTGTAAGCACATGACATATATGTAAATACATAAGTGTTGACAAATATTGAGGGGGGGGGTATGATAAAAGTAAAGATATGTGAAGTTTTTGTGATTGCAGTTTGAGCTATATTACAACAAAACATGCACAAAAGAAATTATCAAAATCTTTCATAAGGAGGAAAAAATGACAAATAGCAAA
>CAVKSD010000157.1:0-3670 GCA_963658905.1 Bacteroidaceae bacterium | reverse complement strand
CACATCACATTTGTCCCGTGAAGAGTGGCTGGAATATCGGCGGCTCGGTATCGGCTTTTCTGAACCTCGTGCACACGATACGGATTCACACGATTGACAATGCAGAGGAGGGACACTGGTAAGAGTGTCCCTCCCGTATCGTGTTTTGTGAGAGAATCCTTTATAATGCATTTGGGCGATTAGTCCAAATGCATTGTAACAGGAGGAAAATAATGCAGGAAGAAAAAGCATTCCGTGTAGTTGTTTTTCGTTTCGAGACGAATGCCGTTACCAATTATACACGATATATGATTACGAAAAATTATATGCCGTTTTTCCCCGGCAACCAATGGCTCGAACTGAAAAGCATACGAAAGGCGAGTACCGGAAAGGAATATGCAAAGAAGCTTGTAGCGTTTTTGAATTGGCTGGATTCAAGAAAGGTCACATATGAAAATGCAACAAATCACCATGTGCGGGAGTTCTTGCATGAACTCGTATTTGGTAACTTGGCGGACGAAAAGGTACTATCACTACAGTCATCGGTGGGGTATTCAACGTTAACAAAGTATGTTACAGTTATCACAGGTTTTTATGGCTGGATGGATGATATGCGACAGACAGAGATGCTTTGGAAGAAAAAATCCGTACAGGCGAATTGCTCTTTTCTGTATGGACAAATCTATTCACGGGAGTATAGATATTTGATTGACGGATATGCTGCCAGGCTTAAGCCCAGTCGTGATTACACCAAATGGTACGACAAAGCAACAAAAGAATTGCTATGTAGAAACTTCAATACTCTGCGGGATGAAGCGGTGTTGCGCCTCACCTTCGAGGGCTTTCGAATCGATGAGGTTCTTAGTATTACGCTTGACAGTTATGATGCTATAGAACAGCTTGTACAGCCAACAAGGTCGAAGGGTCGAGTTGATGCTGGAAATGGAGGAAATCAACTCAGGCTTGTCGCGCTCCCCAAGAAAACCTGTGAAGTCATAAATCAATACATCCAGACCGAAAGGGCGGATGCCGAGAGGGAGAGCGGCAAACTCAGTCAGTATTTATTTATAAATCTGAACTCCGGAAAAAGACAGGGTCTGCCTATGTCTTATCATAATTACCTAAAGATATTAAAGCGGTGTGCCACTCGTGCCGGACTCGATGCGAGAAAAATACGAACCCACAATGGGCGCAGCACAAAGGCTATGGAATTTCTTGAACATCAGTCCCTCCATCCAGAAGACAATATTACAGATGGCATTATCATGGAAAGCTTCGGTTGGAGGAGCTTTTCCTCTATCGATCATTACAGGAATCATAATAATCCCATCATAGCAAAGTCAGTCATGGAAAAGCTGCATAGGGGTGGTGAGGAAAATGAGTAAAGCAAAGCCGCTCACTGCCGAACAATGCGAAGCAGCAAGAGAAGCCATGCTTGCAGGACACAGTCTGTCAAAAATATCCAGATGTGCAGGGGTTGTTGCTACGATAGAGTATATGCTTAAAGACATACGCTTACTGGAATCATATTTACAGAGAATGGCCGCTGCCATTAGCCAGAAGCGGGAGCAGATATCCCATAGGGCATTGTTACTTTCAATGTTCCATTATGAAATGTCTACTCTGTCGCTATATGATCCAGCATTCAAGGAAATGCTTCTTAAGGTCGTGGAGCAGGAACGCATTATCCAACGGAAACTACTCGTTGCAGGCAATTCCACAGAAGTGACACCTTACCGTGATGTTTGGAAGTTATATGAACCTTATGGAAATGTATTACGGCTCAAACGGCTTGATTTCACAGATATCAAACGACCTTCTCTGCGATCTGAGGTGAAATATTTTTTCTGCTATCTATTTGAACAAAGAGGGAAAGTTTATGTGCCTCTTTTTGATGCGTGTAAGCTGGCAATCAACACACTTGCAGATATTGCGCCGGAGGTCATATATTTTGCGGATATAACGGAAGGTCACATCAGAACACTGGTTTTAGCCCTTGAAGCAATACGGAAAGATGATGGAGAACCATTATCTCAATATTACATTGCAAAATCCGTAAACAGCCTGAAACGGATTATGTGTTATCTCATGAGTACTGAACGGAACACTCAAATTAGAGCGCCAAGACCACGCACCAATCCGTTTGATATTGCCGCATTTCACAATCTTCGCCAGTTTAACACACCTACCGAAATCATTCCGGAAGAAGTGGTGGAGCAACTGGACTTGCATCGAGAGGAAATGCCCTGTCAATACAGACTGCTATACGATTTATTCATGAATACAGGGCTGAGATTGAAAGAAGTGTACTTTCTTGAAGAAGACTGCATTGAAGAATCTCGCTACCCTAATGTCTGCCAACTGAAATATATTCCGCATAAGACACTCAGTGCAAGACATCGACACGGAGCTGGTGACTACCACAGAATTATGATACCCCAAAATATAGCTGAAAGGCTTTCCCAACATATTATCGAGGATGCTGATGAAAGAAAAACAGCGGGGACATCGTATATTTTCCGAAGCAGAAGGCTTGGGTATAAGAGAGCGGTTATTGACTCTCTGCCATTTGTCAAATGCATCCGTGGGATTATCAGGAAGTATGATATATGCGACGAAAATGGAGAACTCTGGCACTTCACCATTAAACAATTCCGAAAAACCCTGGCTGTTAGGCTAATTGAAAACGGAGCGACTACTGTTGAATTAGCTTATTGGCTGGGACACTTATGCAGCGACACGGCGGCGAAATATTATGCTGAAGTTCGTAAGAAGAAATTGGCGGAGCTAAATACTGAATTTTTCAGAAACAAGTTTGAGTTAATCATGACCGGCGAGCAGCTTGAAAATTATACGCAAGAAGAACGTAGGCTCCTATATACGGATTTTTGCCTTGGTCAACGACGTGTGGAACTTGGATTTTGCGTTCGGAAGGTGGCAGATGGCCCGTGCTCGGACCGATGCAGCCTTTATAACTGTGTGAATTGCCGCAACTTATGCACCGGGAAACAGTATCTTCCATATTGGAAAGGACTTCTACAGGAACAGGAGGAACTTTTAGACCGGCTGACAGAGGTATATAAGTCGGAGAGTATTACGGATTATTCGGGATATCTGGAATACAAACAAGAATACCGCTTGTTGGAGTCCTACCAAAGCGTCGTAAATATGATTGAGAAAGAAGGTCGTATATGAGCAGTGCTGTCATTGCTGAAAACTATAGTGCAGCAAAGTTAGAAGAATACATCTGCTTTGTCGAACAACTTGGTCCCAATATACACTTTCACGAAAACAAGTGGATGTGCAGTAATTTGCGCCGCAGTCCAGCAGAAAAAAGTTGCATGTTCACATTGTACTTTGCCAGGATTCCGGCACTATACAGAGAAACAGTAAAGTGCTTTGCCGCCATCAGCCTTATACGAGGAAAAAAGATATCTACCGTCAAGTCGTATGTGATGGATCTCATCCGATTTTTCGATTTCTGGTCACTTAATAAAGATCCCTTGCCGTTGAGTGATTGCGATGAATTTGCCGCGGCCGACTTCTATCGCTACCTTGAGAAGACGGAGTTTGCAGAAGCGACCTGCATCGGAGTCTGGTCATCGCTGAGTACATTTTTTGAAACAATGAATGGTATTGATGGTGCAAAGGGTAAAAATCCGTTTTCTGTATCCCCCTATTGCCGCCAACG
>CAVKSD010000156.1:0-3735 GCA_963658905.1 Bacteroidaceae bacterium | reverse complement strand
TTATTTTACAGCTCCGATGAAATGCTTAAATATGCCGAAGATGAAAAAATCCCTCTTTGGGAGGCTGCCCTTCGGTATGAAGAGTGCCTGACCGGCGAATCCCGGGAAGAAATATGGAAACTTGCGGAAGAAACACTCAGAATATCGTATGAATCAATAGAGAAAGGATTGAAGCCCGGAATTTCTTTCGAGGGAATTACGACAGCGAAAGCAGCAGAATTTTTTAAGAAAAAAGATTCCATTCCTCAGATTAATCTTGGGCCGGCACAAGCAGGCTCCCTGGAGGCTCTGGGAATTATGGAATATTCAAACGCACACGGAAAGATTGTATGCATGCCGACAGGCGGTGCGTCCGGCATAATTCCGGCGGCGATAAAGAATTCGGCTATCGGACTGAAAAAGAATTTGGAAGACCAGGTGAAGGCCTTACTTACAGCAGGACTTGTGGGTGTCTTTTTTTATCCTACGCATTATCACGGTGCGCTTGGATGCCAGGCAGAGGTGGGAGTCGCTGCTTCGATGGCAGCCGGAGGGATTGCCTCCATGCTTAGCGAAGAACCGGAAGCAGCTGAACGCGCAGCAGTCCTGGCGATGCAATGTTTAATCGGTCAAGTCTGCGACCCGATCGACGGCTATACGCAAATCCCTTGCCTTATCCGAAATGTCACATCCGTACCGCTGGCAATGACATGTGCAAATTACGGGGTTTTAGGCATGGATACCGGGGTGAGCCTTGATGAGATGGCAAAGGCGGTACTTCGCGTCGGAGAAAAGATAAGGGAATACAGAGTGAGCGATTGCGGCACATGCATGTGTGAAAAGAAGATTTGAAAAGGAGATAACAAATGGAAGGAATATTGACATTTACAGGAATGAAATTTTTCTCGCTATATGGTTTAATCGCGCTTATACTGGCGTTCATCCCCAATATTGTTTTTGCGAAAAAAACACATCAAGCGAAATTAGACGATCTTGATACTTGCGGATTTGCTGTCTGCCTGCTCGAGATGATTTTTCGTTTGGTGATGGTAGCAGCACTGCTGCTTATCAGAATGCCGCTTATGCATTATGCGTTTGCAATCGCGGCAGGAATCGTTCTTTTGCTGTATTATATAGCATGGATTCGTTATTACAAAGAAGGTGCCTATTACCCGGAAATTTATACGGAAAGTTTTCTGGGGATTCCTGTGCCTATGGCAGTCTTCAGTGTAATGTATTATGTACTTGTTTCTATTTGGCTTTGCAACCTGATTGCTTTATGTGCGGCGCTGATTTACGGCGCATGCCATATAGCAAATGCGGCTGCGGCGAAAAAAGATATAAAATGCAGACTGTAGTATATTGAGAACAAGAGGAGGAGAAGCAATGGAAAGAAAACCTAAGATTGCAATTTTAAGATGGGAAGCAGGGCTGGTTCCGCAGGGACTGATGCAGCTTGAAGCATTGCCCGGAAACAGTACAAATCCTAAGTCATACCCATTCCCTGTAAGATTGATACATGTGCCGGGGGCTTGTGTGGAAACGGTTATTACTCATCCGAGCCAAAAACTGCTTGAGGACATGATTTCAATCTGCAATAAACTTAGGGATGAAGAAGGAATTTGTGCGATTTCAACAAGCTGCGGCTTTAACGCTATTTTTCAGCAGAAGTTAGCAGAAGGCACCAAGATGCCGATTTTCTCGTCATCCTTGCTGCAGGTTCCGTTTGTACAAAATATGATTGGAAAGAACAGAACCGTTGCAGTCCTGACAGCAAACAAAGGTGCGCTGACGAAAGAGCATTTCCACGCCTGCGGAATTACCGATGATATGAATGTTATGGTAATAGGGCTTGAAAATGCAAAGGAATGGAGTAAAATATTTGAAAAGCCGGATGAAGCTTTTGACATGGAGAAGGTGCAGGTTGAGATTGTTTCAGCCGCTGAGGAAGCAGTTCGGGAAAACCCTGAAATCGGTGCGTTTGTTTTGGAATGCACGGACCTTCCTCCGTTTGCAAGAAAGATAAGCGAAACCACGGGACTTCCTGTTTTCGATTTCGTCAGCATGATGTCTCATGTTGCCATTGCGCTTGGTGAGCTTCCGATTTATGAGAGAAAGATATAAAATAATATAAGTATATGTTTTACACACTTGTGCGAAGAAGTTTTTGGTAAGGAGAAACCATGCTGAATATAGGAAACCTTATGGTGGATAGCCTGGACTACATTTTAATTGTGGACAAGCACTTTCGAATTGTCTATAACACACGGTATGACGAGATATTAAATGACAATTCCAAAATATACACATCTGTTGATGTCCTTGGGAAGCAATACTTTGACATTTACCCAAAGCTTGACCGAAACAGCAGCAGTATTGCACAATGCCTGGAAAACGGCTCTGTTATAGTAAACAAATGTCAGGAGTACGAGGATTATGCAGGGCGGAAATTCAGTACAAACAATATTACATTTCCACTTGTGCGTAAAGGGGAAATCATTGCGGCAGTCGAACTGGCAATTGACGTGGGAAACGACACGAAAGATTTGGGATATGACGGACCGAGCAAGATTTTTGATGACTTTGTGGACAAATTAAACCGTGAGGCAGGGAAAATATCATTTGACAAGATATTGACATCAAATGACCAGATGAGGAACAGCATTGAGAAGGCGAAAATCCTTGCCAGACTGCCAAATCCCACCCTTATTTACGGAGAAACAGGCACCGGAAAGGAACTCTTCGCACAGGCAATGATAACGCACAGCCAGGTTCCGCATAATAAAGTTATAACACAGAATTGTGCAGCAGTTCCGGAGAATCTTATGGAGGCAATCCTTTTTGGCACAGTCAGAGGTGCATATACGGGTACCGAAAACAAAAAAGGACTTTTTGAAGAGGCCGATGGAGGCGTACTTTTCTTAGATGAGCTGAATTCCGTGCCTTTTGAAGTCCAGTCCAAGCTTTTGAGGGTGCTGCAGGAAGGAACGTTTATGCCTCTGGGGAGCAATAAAGAAAAACATGTAAATGTTAAGGTTATTGCTGCGATGAATGTAGAACCGATGGAAGCAATCGACAGAAACATTATCAGAAGAGACTTGTTTTACAGATTTTCCAGTGGTCTTATTAATATTCCACCGCTTAGAGACAGAAGAGAGGATATTGGTTTATTCGCAAATTACTATTTGGAATATTTCGGGAGTGTATATAATAAAACGGAATTAAGACTTAGCCATGATGTAAAGGAATTTTTCTGGGATTACTCGTGGGATGGAAATGTCAGAGAATTGAAAAACGTGATTGAATCCATGATCACTCTGTCGACGAGCGGGCAGGAACTCACAATGGACCAGATTCCGACCTATTTAAAGGAATTTGCAATCAAACAGCGGCAGGTTCAAGTCTCACATGACAAGGAGTTTAATACGATGTTTCAAGAGCTTGATTTGATTCCGTATTATAATCTCATGGAGGACTTGGAAAGAAAAATAATTTGTGAAGCATTGCGGAAAGCAAATGGGAACAAAACAAAGGCTGCAGAAATTTTGGGCCTGCCAAGACAGACACTGAAATACAGGATGCAGAAATTAGATATTCACGATGCTTAGAGGAATATATGACAAAAGCCTTGACATTTATAATTTATAATTGTCCTTGGAAATTCACCGGAAATTGGAAATTCAGTGAATTTCGGTGCGAAAAAAGCCTTGCATTTGCAGGGCTTTTGTTATACAATTATTAAGCACGATTGTGCGC
>CAVKSD010000155.1:0-3759 GCA_963658905.1 Bacteroidaceae bacterium | reverse complement strand
GAAATTCAGAACAACATCATTGAAAGAACTATTCAGACAGGTCTGTAAAATGATTTTATGCGGGGATTTCGTAATGGGATTCCCGCAAGAGAATTTTAATGGTAGACGTATCTTTTATAACATCGAAAGGAGAACAACTCATGTTATCACCGAGAATTGAGAAAATTCGGGACAGAATCAGAAACACCACACCGACTATCTGCCTTGACAGAGCCAGAATCGCAACGAAGTACTATCAGACTCCGTCCATGGAACCCTTCGTTCGCAGGAGAGCCGAACTCTTCAAGATTTTCTGCGAGACAAGAAAAATCTATATCGAGGAAGATTCCCTTCTCGTAGGCAGCCTTGCTTCCAGAACTCATGCGGTTCCGATTTTCCCTGAAATGATCGACTGGCTTCCTGAGGCAGTCGAAACATTTGACACCCGTCAATTCGATCCGTACCAGTATATGCCGGGCGAAAAGGACGAACTCAGAGAAATTGCGAAGATTTGGAAAGGTCACACCTTTGGCGATTATACCAACGCTATCATGACAGAGGAAGAGCATGAATTGGTTAATGCCGGTCTGTTTACAAGAGGAATCCAGAAATGTTCCACCATGTGCCATGCGCCTGACTATCAAAACCTAGTTAAGAAAGGTTATAGATACTATATCGACGAATGTAAGGAGAAGATTGCAGTTCTCCACGACGATATGACCATCGAAAACACCGACCAGAGATTCAAGTGGGAAGGCATGATCACGGCGATGGAAGCTGTTATCACTCTGGCTCACAGATATGCAGATCTTGCTGATGAACTTGCTGCTGACTGCAAGGATTCTGAGCAGAAGAAGATGTACGAGACCATCGCGACAAATTGCAGAGTCGTTCCGGAAAATCCGCCGCAGAACTTCATGCAGGCTGCCCAACTTGTGCTTCTTACGCACGACGCAATCATGACTGAGAACATGGGCTACATTCACCCTATCGGAAGATTCGACCAATATATGTATCCGTTCTACGAAAAAGACCTCGCAGCAGGCGTTTCTGAGCAGGAAATCGGAGACATCATCCACGAACTCAAGCTCAGAATCGAAGAAATGTGGTACTTAAGAGACGAATATGAATCCGGAGCATATCCGGGATGCGCTCTCTATATTCAAATGGCAATCGGCGGTCAGAAGCCGGATGGAACAGATGCTTGTAACGACCTTACTCGCCTCATTCTCCACGGCATGGAAGATTTGCAGACAAAGGAACCGCCTGTTTCTTTCAGATATCATGACAATGTTGACGAAGAAACATTCAGGCTTGCAATCAAGGTTGCCCTCAGAGGCGGCAGCCACCCTGCTTTCTTCGACGACAATAATGGCATCCCTGCCCTGATGGATCTCGGTTTCACTCTTGAACAGGCAAGAGACTGGGTTCCGTCCGGTTGCACAGAACCGATCGTTCCGGGACAATCCGACTACCAGTCGATGCTTGGCTTCTTCAATACCATCAAGGTATTCGAGATCACGCTTCACAACGGCGTTGACCCTGTAACGGGCAAACAGCTTGGGCCGAAGACCGGCGATGTAAGAACATTTACTTCCATTGAGCAGCTTCAGGAGGCATATCTTGTACAGCTTAGATATTTCCTCAAGAGATTCGTTGGCAAGTTCAACCGTCTGGTTTCCGTTCACGCATATACGGTTCCTACCCTCATCGCCTCTGCTTTCACTCAGGGCTGTATCGAAAAGGGCAGACTCCTTCAGGATAAGGGTTGCGACCACAGATGGGAAGTAAGTGCCGTAACAGGTCTTGCAAATATCGCAGACTCCTTTGCGGCTATTGAGGAATGCGTATTCAAGAAACACTACATCACCATGGACGAACTGATGAATCTCCTTGAGACAGACTTTGAAGGCAAAGAAAATCTCCGTCAGATGCTCATTAACAAGGCACCGAAGTACGGTAACGACAATCCGGATGCCGATAAATTTGCGAAGTTCGTAGCAGAGAGTGCAGACATCGAAATCAAGAAGTTCATCAGCGGCAGAGAGGGAGTGTTCACGTCCTTATGCGCAACTCAGTCCTACAACGTTCAGCTTGGTAAGAACATCTCTGCAACACCGGACGGCAGACACGCTTTCACACCGCTTGCTGACAACGCATCCCCTATGATCGGCTGCGACACCTGCGGACCGACTGCGGTTGTAAAGTCCCTTGACTCCATCGACCAGAGCCACTATCAGGCAGGAATGCTTCTTAACCAGCGTTTTGACCCACAGATCGTAGAGGGCGAAAAAGGTATCGACATTCTTGAAACTGTACTTAAGGCTCACTTCGGCATGAGAGGCAGCCATATGCAGATCAACGTTGTTGACGACGAGACTCTCCGTGATGCTCAGAAGCATCCGGAAAACTACCGTAACTTGCTTGTTCGTGTAGCCGGATATTCCGCATTCTTCGTAAGTCTCGAAGAAAACATTCAGGAGAACATCATTGAAAGAACTATTCAGACAGGTCTGTAAAATGATTGCGAAAGCAACAAACGGAATTTAGACCATACCCATTTTAATCGAGTAGGGGCTAACTTGTAGCCCCTACTCGATTTATCTTATAAGTATTTAATTTCGTATTTATGCAGGGTTTACTTTCCCTGATACTCGTATTTTGTCTTGTTCAGGAATGCCTTCATGCCCTCTTTCTGGTCTTCGGTGCCGCAGCATACGCCAAATGCCTCTGCTTCCAAAGCGCAGCCGCTAAAGAGATCCAGATGGTAGCCCTTGTTGATGAGGGTCTTGCAAGCCATCACCGCAACTGGCGCGTTGGAAGCGATTTGTTCTGCCAAAGCCTCAGCCGTCGGAATAAGCTCCTCAGGCTCAACAAGCTTCTGCACAAGCCCCATTCTGTAAGCTTCCTCCGCCTTGATATTCTGCGCTGTCAATATGAGAAGCGACGCATTTCCCGGCCCTATGATCTTCGATAATCTCTGAGTGCCGCCGAATCCCGGTGTGATACCAAGACCTGTCTCAGGCTGCCCGAAAAGCGCCTTTGTGGAAGCGATTCTGATGTCGCAAGCCATGGAAATTTCGCATCCGCCTCCCAGCGCAAAGCCGTTTATCGCTGCGATTACAGGCTTCTCGGTCTTTTCTATAAAGTTCATGACCTTATGACCTTTTTGCGCAAATCTCTTTGCCTCTACAGGGCCAAGGGTTGCCATTTCTGCGATATCCGCCCCTGCCACGAAGGATCTTCCTGCCCCAGTAAGTATCACGCATCTTACGTTTTCGTCTTTGTCGATAACGTTGAACACATCAAACAGCTCGTCAAGAACTGTAGAGTTAAGGGCGTTCAGCGCCTCCGGTCTATCAATTGTAACTGTCGCTACCTTGTTTTTCACTTCATACTTGATTGTCTGATACATCTCTTTGTTCCTTCCTTTTTTACAGAAATATTCTGTTAATAGTTTAACACCTTTGGCTGCCATAATCAAGAGCAGACAGTACTTTTTTCTCTAAAAATGTGAATCCGGACAAAGTTCTCTCAAGCTTAGCAATTCTCCCCAAAAGCCAATTTCAGTTTGCGTGAGGCGAAAGCAAAAAGGCTCGTCAGGAATCCGGCGCACCTTCATGCTTTTATGCTCATTTTCTCAAATACTCAATTTCCTCCTCGCTGCCTGCGATTTTAATGTGCAATTGTTTCTAATGTGCTTTGCTATAGCACCTCAATTTCGGCAAGGGATAGTCCTGTCGCTTTCTTTATCTGCTCGGCAGGCAGTTTCAGAGATTT
>CAVKSD010000154.1:0-3854 GCA_963658905.1 Bacteroidaceae bacterium | reverse complement strand
AAACGTCTCCGTTGAAGCACTCAACGAAATCGAGGGAATCAAATACGGCGTTCCGGAGGGCGCGTTCTACATCACTTGCCAGCTTCCGGTTGACGATGCGGAAAAATTCCTCATGTTCCTGCTTACGGAATTCGATGTTGATGGCGAGACCTGTATGTTCGCTCCGGCAGGCGGATTCTACGGCACAAAGGGCGTAGGCAAGTCCGATATTCGTATCGCTTATGTTCTCAAGGCAGAGGACATGAAAGCCGGCATCAACATCATCAAAGAAGGTATAAAGGCATATAATTCGCGTTAGTGAATTTAATCAAAAATATACAAAAGGAGTTTTTCATGAAAGTTTCCCCAATGATGCAGCAATATTTAGACATTAAAGAGCAGTACAAAGATTGCATTTTGTTCTTTAGACTGGGGGACTTTTACGAAATGTTTTTTGGCGACGCGCTTCTTGTGTCAAAAGAACTGGAACTCACTCTGACGGGAAAAAGCTGCGGACAGGAGGAAAGGGCGCCCATGTGCGGCGTTCCTTTCCATGCCGCAGATTCATATATCGCAAAGTTAGTGGAAAAGGGCTACAAAGTCGCGATTTGCGAGCAGACCGAGGATCCGGCCAAGGCAAAGGGCATCGTAAAACGGGAAGTAATCCGAATCGTAACTCCCGGAACCATCACCTCCCAGTCCATTCTTTCCGAGAAAGAAAACAACTACCTTGCGGCGATTTATGCAGGGGAAGACGCCATGGCGGTATCTTATTGCGATATTTCAACGGGGGAGCTTTATCTTACAGAATATACAGGCAGCGACCTGTACGATGTAATTCTCAATGAGCTTGTAAAGATTAACGCAAGCGAAGTCATAATTTCTCAGACTTTTTCAGAAAAATATCCGACAGACGAAATAAAAAACATAACCGGAGCGTATATCAACGTGCTGGGAGATTCGTATTTCTCTGAAAAGACCTGCGAAGAACTTATCAAGGCGCAGTTTAACTGCATTTCTCTGACGGGGCTTGGGCTTGATTTTCGGCAGTGCGCGGTGCAGGCGCTGGGGGCGCTTCTCGGGTATCTGCTGGAAACCCAGAAGCAGACTTTGAAGCATCTTACACGCATCAATCAATACGAAATCGGCACACACATGGCTCTTGACAAGGCGACCATCCGCAACCTCGAAATCACGGAAACGCTGTACGAGAAAAAGACCCAAGGCTCGCTACTTGGGATTTTGGACAAGACCCATACCGCCATGGGCTCCCGAAAGATGCGCCAGTGGCTGCGGGAGCCTTTGAATAGCGCCGCGGAGATAAACCAAAGGCTTGACGGGGTTTCGGAGCTTTTTACCGAGCTGATTGCAAGAAACAATATAAAGGAAAGCCTCAAGCAGATTTACGATTTTGAAAGGCTGACGGGGAGAATCGCCTGCGGAAACGCAAACGGCAAGGACATGATCGCCCTGAAAAACTCCATTGCCGTTCTTCCGGACATAAAAGCAGAACTCAGCTGGCTCAGCTCCGAGATTTTGACGAAGATAAACTCCGAAATTAACTCCTTAACTGAGATTTACGACCTGATCGACATGGCGATTTGCGACGAGCCGCCTTTTACCGTAAAAGAGGGCAGCCTCATCAAAGAGGGATATTCCGAGGAGCTTGACAAGCTGAAGTTTTCAATCAAGGACGCCAAGGAATGGATATCGACATTAGAGGGCAAAGAACGGGAGCGCACGGGCATAAAAAACCTGAAAGTCGGCTATAACCGGGTATTTGGCTATTATCTGGAGATCACACGCTCGTATTACGATATGATTCCGGAGAATTATATACGCAAACAGACTCTTGCCAATGCCGAGCGTTTCATAACGCCGGAGCTAAAAGAAATGGAAGGCCTTGTGCTAAACGCCGAGGCGAAAATCAACCAGACGGAATACAATCTCTTTACGGAAGTTCGGGATATAATCCAGTCACATATCGAGGAAATTCAGACAACCTCGGCGGCGGTGGCAGAGCTTGATGTTCTTGCTTCTTTTGCCCATGTAAGCGACAAGCTGGGCTATGTGCGCCCTGCGGTTGACGAGTCATTTGAACTGGAAATCGTAAAGGGCAGGCATCCTGTTATCGAGCAGGCGGTTTCGGGCGGGACATTTGTCTCAAACGACACCTATATAAACAACACAGATGAAAGTATGCTTCTCATAACAGGCCCTAATATGGCAGGAAAATCCACATATATGCGGCAGACCGCTTTGATAGTCCTTATGGCGCAGGCAGGCTGTTTTGTGCCTTGCGAGAGGGCAAGAATTGGCGTTTGCGACAGGATATTTACCCGTATCGGAGCTTCGGATAACCTTTCACAGGGTCAATCCACTTTCTTTGTGGAGATGAGCGAGCTTTCATATATTCTAAATAACGCAAAGTCCCGCAGCCTGATTATTCTTGACGAAATCGGGCGGGGAACCAGCACCTACGACGGGCTTTCTATCGCCTGGGCGGCAGTGGAGTACCTTTGCAACGAAAAATCCCATATCAGGACGCTGTTTGCCACCCATTATCACGAGCTTACCGCACTTGAGGACGAGCGCTTCGGCGTAAAAAATCTCAATGTCGATGTTGCGGAGGAAAACGGAAATGTGGTATTCCTGCACAAAATTGTAGAGGGCTCCGCCAGCAGAAGCTACGGAATCCACGTTGCAAAGCTTGCGGGAATACCGAAAGCATTGCTTGAACGGGCAAACGAAAAGCTTGCGGAGCTTGAAAGCGCTGCCACGCAGGCTCAGAGCGTTTCTACAGCATCGGCAGAAGCAGGAAGTTCGGATAGGTCGCAAATATCAAAGGTTGCAGAGCCTTGCGAAGAACAGATTTCCATGTTCTCCTTTGCGCCTAATCCGGTGGTAGAAAAACTTCGCGCCCTGAACCTCATGGAAATCACGCCATCCAAGGCATTCGAAATACTGGAGGAGCTAAAGGCGTCGCTGGACAAATGATAAAATATATGGGGCATTTCTTACTTTCGGCGATGGAGAAGAAGAAATAATGAGGAGAAAACAAAATGGATAAGAAGCAGCCTGTTACTCTGCTTGAAATTTTGCAAGAGGAAAAGAAAAATAAATATTCCGGTGGCATTTATCACAAAGTTCAAATTGAGCTGACCTACAATTCAAATCACATGGAGGGCAGCCGGCTAACCCACGACCAGACAAGATATATTTTTGAAACAAATACCGTCGGAACCGAAAACGAAAACGAAGCCCTAAAGGTAGACGATATATTGGAAACGGTAAACCATTTTCGGTGTATAGACAGGATCATCGACGGCGCAAACTTACAATTAACGGAAGAACTCATAAAAGAACTTCATTTAATCCTAAAAACCGGGACAGCGGATGCAGGGAAGGACTGGTTTTGCGTAGGAGAATATAAAAAGATTCCTAACGAAGTCGGAGGAGAGGAGACGGCGCTTCCCGAAGAAGTTTCGGGCAAAATGCGAAAACTGCTTCTCGAATACAATTCCAAGGACGCCAAAACTTTTGAGGATATCTTGGATTTTCATGTGAAATTTGAAAAAATCCACCCATTCCAAGATGGAAATGGGCGAGTCGGCAGACTGATTATGTTCAAAGAATGCCTAAAAAATAAGATTGTTCCTTTTATCATAGAAGATGAGCTGAAACTGTTCTATTATCGCGGGCTCAAGGAGTGGAATCGCGAAAAAGGCTATTTAAGGGACACCTGCCTTGCCGCCCAGGATAAATTCAAGACATACCTTGACTATTTCAGAATTGGATATTAATTGGTGATTCTTATTACGCGGGCGGTGGCAAAAGGGCGGTGCTTCCGCATTGCTCGATTATATATAGGTAGT
>CAVKSD010000153.1:0-3872 GCA_963658905.1 Bacteroidaceae bacterium | reverse complement strand
GCATGAGCCGGCGAGGGTTTCCGATTTGATGCGGCAAGGCAGGTCGCGAGTCTCTATGTATTCCGAGCCGCGTTCTGCCGCAGCCTGCCGCAGAACGGCGAGAGCCTCCTCTGAATCTGCACTTGTTACCACAGGGCAGCCGTCCTTTATGATTCCCGCCTTTTCCGAGGCAATTTCCGCAAGGGTATTGCCGAGGCGGTCCGTATGGTCGTATGAAATCGAGGTGATTACGGAAATCAGCGGTTTCTTGCAGACGTTGGTTGAATCGCCTCTGCCTCCAAGTCCTACCTCAAGCACCACGAAATCGGCTTTTTTCTCTGCAAAATACAGGAAAGCGATTGCCGTAATCACTTCAAATTCTGTTGGCGACTGCTTCCCTTCCGCGGTCATCTTATTCACCGCAGCGAGCACTCGTTCTGTATACTCAGCCAAGTCCTCGTCGCTTATATACTCCCCGTCAAACTCGATTCGCTCGTTAAAGACTTCAAGATATGGCGAGGTATATAGCCCGACTTTGTAGCCGCATTCCTGCAATATGCTATATATAAATTTGCAAGTCGAGCCTTTCCCGTTGGTTCCGGCAACATGAAACACCTTTAGCTCATCCTGGGGATTTCCGAGAATTTCAAGGAGCTTAGTCATTCGCTCCAGTCCGAGAATCGAACCGAATTTCTCAAATTCATGTATTTTGTTCAGCGCCTTTTCAACAGTATAGGCTCCGTTTTTTATTTCTGTCATCTGCCGCTCCTCGCATAAGTAAATTTATTTCAATTTTTCGTTGATAGCTTCAAGCTGTCCGCTGACCTTAGCCAGCATATCTTCGTACATGGCGAGCTTCTCTCTTTCTGCCTGAATCTTCGCTTCCGGAGCCTTGTTTACGAATCCAGGATTTCCGAGCATTCCCGTGGAGCGTTTCACTTCGCCCTCAAGACGCTTCTGCTCTTTTTCCAGTCTTGCCTTTTCCTCCGCAAAATCAACAAGATCGTCCAGCGGAATATATATCTCTGCTCCGTCGATAACCGCAGAAACCGCATCCTCCGGAATATCTGCCCTCGAATCCGTAAAGACAAGCTCCGTTATGTTCGCAAGATTCTTCAGATATGCTTCTCCTGCCTTTGCAATTTCAGCCTTTTCTCCATCGGCAAGTATAATAGCCTTGATTTTCTTTGACGGCGCAACGTTTTTCTCCGCTTTGATATTACGGATCGCCTTGATGGCCTCCATGGCGGTTTCGACGGTCTTTTCTGCCTTAGGATAAATGTACGCAGGGCTTGTTTTCGGCCATTCCGTACTGATCAAATACCCCTGTTCGTCCTCTCCGTGAGGCAGGAAGCCCCAAATTTCTTCCGTGATGAATGGCATAAACGGGTGCAAAAGCTTCAGCATATTCTTCAGGCACATTACCAGCACGAAACGAACGACTTTTTTGTCTTCTTCGTCCTCGCCCCAAAGTCTCGGCTTAACAAGCTCGATGTACCAGTCGCAGTATTCGTTCCAAATGAGGTCGTAAACCCTCTGTCCCGCCAGCGCAAGGTCATATCTTTCCATGGCGTTGTCAACATATTCTATCGCCTCGTTTACCTTTTGGAGCATCCACTTGTCTTCGTCTCTCAAAGCGATATTGGCAAAGTTTGTGGTATTTGCGCAAGCGCCTCCGCAGCAGTCCTCGCAGCATTTTGCCAGTGGTTTGAACTCTCCCTCTTCGTCCTGAAGATTCATAATAACAAATCTCGACGCATTCCAAAGCTTGTTGGCAAAGTTTCTGGAATTTTCCAGTCTGTCCTCCGTAAAGCGCATATCGTTACCCGGCGTAATTCCTGTGGAAAGCATGAAACGCAAGGCGTCTGCGCCATATTTATCTATAATTTCCAGCGGGTCAATTCCGTTTCCGAGGGATTTTGACATCTTCCGACCCTGAGCGTCCCGCACAAGACCGTGAATATAAACGTCATGGAAAGGCACCTCGCCCATGTATTCCAGTCCCGAAAATACCATTCTTACTACCCAGAAGAAGATAATATCATATCCCGTTACCAGCACGTCCGTCGGATAGAAATATTCAAGTTCCGGGGTCTTCTCCGGCCATCCCAGAGTAGAGAAAGGCCACAAGGCCGAGGAGAACCATGTGTCAAGCACATCTTCGTCCTGTGTAAGATGTGTGCAGCCGCACTTCGGACATTTTTCCGGCATATCATAGGCAACCACGGTCTTGCCGCATTCATCGCAATAATAAGCCGGGATCCTGTGACCCCACCAAAGCTGACGGGAAATGCACCAGTCCTTGATTCCCTCAAGCCAGTGCAGATAAATCTTCTCGAATCTTTCCGGAATGTGTCTCAGCTTGCCGTTTTTTGCAACCTCAATAGCAGGTTTTGCAAGCTCCTCCATCTTTACGAACCACTGGTCGGAAACCATGTCCTCGATAACCGTATGGCATCTATAGCAGGTTCCCATCGGAATAACCTTTTCCTCGGTTTTTACAAGATACCCCGCAGCTTCGAGGTCAGAAACCCAGTTTTTACGGCACTCATAGCGATCCTGTCCCTCATATTTTCCCGCAAGCTCGTTCATCGTAGCATCCTTGTTGATACAGGAAACTACCGGAAGTCCTGCCCGAAGTCCAACCTCAAAGTCGTTAGGGTCGTGGGCCGGAGTGATCTTAACCGCGCCGGTTCCCTTTTCCGGATCAGGATATGTGTCTGCGATAATCGGAATTTCCTTGCCAACAAGCGGCAGGATAACTTTCTTTCCGATGACATTTTTATATCTTTCATCATCAGGATGTACCGCAATAGCCTCGTCTGCGAACATGGTTTCCGGTCTTGACGTTGCTACCACGATTCCGTCGAAATCATCTGTCGGGGAAGCAGCCGGGTACCTAAAATACCAATACTTGCCGTTCTTGTCCTCGTGTTCAACCTCCGCATCGGAAAGAGAAGTCCCGCACTGCGGACACCAGTTTACAAGCCTGTTTCCCTTGTAAATCAAACCCTTTTCGTAGAGCTTTACAAAAGCCGCTTTTACCGCGCTGCTGCATCCCTCGTCCATGGTGAATCTTTCTCTTGACCAATCGCAAGAAGCTCCTAATTTTCGGCACTGACGCGTGATTCTTCCGCCATATTCGTCTTTCCAAGCCCAGGCGCGTTTGAGAAATTCCTCGCGCCCAAGGTCTTCCTTTTCCAGTCCCTCTTCGGCTCTGATTTTCTCCACTACCTTGACTTCCGTCGCGATGCTGGCGTGGTCTGTTCCCGGCATCCACAGCGCGCTGTAGCCCTGCATTCTCTTCCATCTGGTAAGTGCGTCCTGCAAGGTCTGGTCAAGGGCGTGTCCCATGTGAAGCTGCCCCGTGATGTTTGGCGGCGGCATTACGATTGTAAAAGGTTTCTTGTCCTTGTCAGGCTCTGCCCTGAAGGCGCCGTTTTCTTCCCACATTTCATAAATTCGATCCTCAAAATCCTTTGGATTGTAGGTCTTTGCTAAGTTTTTTCCCATCTTGCGTTTCCTTTCTTGCATTTTCTATCTCTCGTTTCGACCTGCGCGGAAGCAAAGAAAAATCGCCCTCTGCAAGTCAATGCTCACAAAGGACGAAATATTATTCCGCGGTACCACCTTTGTTCCTGCTCTCCGCCTCGGAAAACAGACCCTCATTATGATTAAAACTCGGAAGCAACCTTCAAAAATCGCCGTCTTTCGGGGCTCTCAGCCGCATCCCCGATTCTCTGTAAAGGGCAAGTCATTTCCTACTCCTCTTCGTCATCGTTTCTATTGAATTTTCAATAGATTTATTTTATATCGCGGCATGGTAAATGTCAATACAAAAGCGGTAATTTGCCCGTAATTGCTTATAGGGCTTATAGCTTATAGGAATTGCT
>CAVKSD010000152.1:0-3899 GCA_963658905.1 Bacteroidaceae bacterium | reverse complement strand
ATGTAACCAGCAACACCTTCAGCAGAGAAGGGGCTTCTGTTGTCATCGTAGACATGGACAAGGAAGCGGCAGAAAAAGCCGCAAAGGAAATTAACGACAAGGGCGGCAAGGCTTTGGCAGTGGCTGCGAACCTTACCGTAGCGGCAGACAGAGAAGCTATATTTGAAAAGGCTGTGGCAGAGTTTGGCAAGGTTGATATTTTGATCAACAACGCAGGATGGGGCTGCAAGACGCCTTTTCTCGAAATGACAGAAGAACCGTTTGACCGTTCCATCAATTTGAACATGAAAGCTACATACTTCATGATCCAGCTGGCTTGCAAGCAGATGATAAAACAGGGAACAGGCGGCAGAATTGTCAGCACTTCTTCCACCGCGGCATTCCAGGGCGAAAAGAACGGCAGCATCTACTCCGGAACAAAGTCCGCAATTATCGCATTCTCAAGAGCCATTGCTTTGGAAGTAGGACAGTACGGAATCAATGTAAACTGCGTAGCTCCGGGCTTCACAAGAACTAACAACAACGGACACATTCCGGGCAGCATCGACGAAAACTTCCTGCAAATTACGCCGACAAAGCGTATCAACGAGGCTCAGGATATCGCAAACGGATACCTGTTCCTGGTTTCGGACGAAGCTCGTCAAATCACGGCTCAGGTTCTTCCGATTGACGGCGGATACTCCGGAACCCGTGCAATGCAGGCAAGCCAAGACGCAAGTATGCAAGTAAAATAAATATTATTTTGCCGGTAGAAAAGGCGAAAACAAAGGATTATCGACAAGTTTTGCGGTAATCCTTTTTTAAGCCGGCGAAATTGAAAATTGATTGGAGAGAAAATGAAATACGGAATATGTGAATGGTCACTGCCGGTATCAGGCACCCTTGCAATCAGACTTGCGGGGGAAATGGGATTTGACGGATTGCAGATGGGCGAAGCAGGGGGCAGACTTATGGGCTATCCTCTAAACAACCGCCGCGTGCAGGAATTGTATCTTGAAACAGCGCAAAAATACGGGCAAAGATTGCACTCCCTGAACTTGGGAGCGCTGCTTGCGGAAGGCACGCTGAATTATGCTCCCGAAACAAAGCAGGGCGGCTTTGCCAGAGAAAGCTTGAAAAAAGGCTTTGAAGCCTGCGAGGCTCTTGGCATTGGAACGGTGGTGATCACGGTCAATTCGCAGGACGAGGAGCAGACGTCGAATGCCTTGGCGCACCTTGCCTATGCAACGGAGCTCGCTTCCGAACATGGCGTTGAAATTGCGATGGAATCGGCGCAGGAACTTTCTGTGATTCTCGGAATTTTGGAGAGCATGCAGGAAAAAATAAAAATCTGCATGGATATTTTGAACCCTCTGAGGTTCGGCACGGGAAATCCACAGGAACAAATTTGTATTTTCGGCAAAGAACATATAAGCCACTTTCATCTCAAGGACAGCGCAAAAGACCTCTTTCGCATGGGAGAACGGGGCTGCACACTGCTGGGGGAAGGCGACGCGGGATTTTCGGAATCCGTGGAATTGATAAAAAAGATGAAATACGACGGCTGGGTAATCAGTGAAAACTATTACTATTTGCCGCCGATGTGCGACGAAAGCAGTGACTTTTTTGAACTGGCGAGGAAAGACCTGCTGACAATGAAAAAGAGTTTTGAGAGAATATAGGCAGTGGAGGAGTGAAGATGAAAGTTAAATTTGGCGTTTGTGAGTTTTGCTTCCCATATTGGGGAGAACCAGCAATCAAAATGGCCCATGAGGCAGGATTTGAAGGAATGCAGATTTCAGACGGCGGTGGTGTGGATTATGCCTATCCCCTTAACAACAAGTGGATTCAGGACAGCTACCTTAACTGTGCCGAAAAATATGGAATAATCCTTCACGCACTGTATTTGTCCACCACCTCGAAGCAAAGATATATGTGCGAGGATCCGGAATCGCAAAAGGGGAAAATTGCCAGAGAGGGGATTCGCAAGGGCATAGAGGCGGCATCCCAGATGGGAATAAAGTTCGTGACCTTTGATTATTTGCGGGTATACGGCGTTGCGGCCCAGACGTATATGCAGGAGGCATTGAGCTACGCTATCAATGTGGGAGAAGACCTCGGCGTGCAGGTAGCCGCAGAGCCGGATTTGACCGTTTCAGAGGAGTTGCAGCTGATTAATCGCCTGGAGGGGAAACTGAAAATTTGCTATGACACATACAACCCGCTTATGTACGGAAGCGGATATCCGCCGGAGATGATTAAAGCCCTGGGAAGGGATAAAATCGCCTATTTCCACATGAAAGAATCCACCAGAGATAAGAACGGATTCATCACGAAAGAAACGGCTCCCATGGTTCCTCTCGGCGAGGGCGATACCTTCTTCAAGGAGTCCGTGCAGGCAATCAAAGACATTGACTTTGAAGGCTGGATCATGAGCGAAACCTTTTACACCAGACCAAACCTTCACGCAAAGGGAGAAGGATATATTGAGCTTGCAAGTAAAGACCTGCTGACGATGAAAAAGAGTTTTGAAAGGATATAACCGCATGTTATTTGTGGGTATTCCAATTAGCACTTTGAACTTTGAAAGCTATAATGTTAAAATTTTATTAAGCGAAATGTTAAATGTACCACAAAGTTTATAGGAGGTAAATGGTGATGACAGATAAAAAAGAAAATATGAAACAGATTTTCCGGATTGTCATGGTCGTGGAAAGCGTAGACGAAACCATCGCTAACTGGAAGCGCATGGTTGAGTTTGATGAAGCGTCCATCGAAGTTGGAGAAACAGGTTCGGAGAAGAAATGTATATATAGGGGCAAGGAAATCAGCTGCCCGACGCGCTATGCCACATTCGATCTGGGCGGTGTGCAGATGAAGTTAGTGGAACCGAAACAAAAGGAAGCCGGAAATCCGTATTCCGACGCGCTGATTCAGAGCGGCCCGGGAATTCACCATATCGGCTTTGCCGCAGATGATTACGGCGCTTTGCTTCAAAAATATAAGGATGAGGGAAAGACTCCGCTCTATGAAGAAATTGAGGAAGCGGAACGCTACTTGCTCTATGATTTTTCGGATAAAACCGGATTTAAAGTTGCACCGTGGGCTTACATGGAAGGCCCGTGCGCACGTTAATGACGAGAGGTAAATAGTATGAAACAATATAAATTTGGCGCCTGTGAATACAATTTCCCTGTGTGGGGTTCACTTGCACTGGAAATGGCTCATGAGGCAGGTTATGACGGAATAGAAATCACAGACGGCGGCGGATATTTGCAGCCACACCCTATGAACAAGGGCTTGTTCGTGGAATGTGAAAGATTCACACCGGGGCTGATAAGATTAGATAATTACCCGCTTACAGACAAAATTATTCAGGACGATTACCTGAATGCCAAGGCAAAGACAGGCATCGAAATCACCGGCGTGTATCTGTATTTTCTGAACCATCAGGGATTTGTGAATCACGAAAACAGCACCTTGCAGGGAAAGGAAGCACTGACTACGATCAAGAATGCGATAGTGGCGGCTTCGCAAATGGGAATCCCGCTGGTAACCGTACCGACAAAGGGTATGTTCGGAACCGCAAAGAATCTGTATGCCTACCAGAAATTAGAATATGCGGTGCAGGTGGCAGAGGAATACGGAATCCGCGTTGCAAATTCCTTCGATACAGGGCTTGACAGGCAGCTTGAGGTCATCGAAAAGCTAGGCGGCAAGCTCAAGACGGATTTTCACACCATCGATCCGATTGTATTTGCAAAGGAAAGCCCGCAGGAAATGATTGAAAAGCTTGGCAAGTCAAAGATTCAGCAGCTCAAGATTATGGGCAGAAAGAAAGATCGGGAGGGCTTCATCACAATGGAAACAACTGAGGCTGTTTCGATAGGAGACGGTGATGCAAACTGGCTCGAATGTTT
>CAVKSD010000151.1:0-3925 GCA_963658905.1 Bacteroidaceae bacterium | reverse complement strand
CTGCAGGTCTCGGAAGAGGTAAGAGTTGTGTCGCTGTCATGGATTAAAAAAGAATGCTTATCTCCAAAAAGCAATTCTGAAAAAATAAGCCCGGCTTTATTTACAAAGCTGTTTGAAGCGGCAATTTATGGCACAAATTATCCCTATTCGCTGCTCGAAACAATGGTACGCAGGGTTAAGACGGATAAATTTATTAACGCAACAAGAGCCGGTGTGATAAAGGCATATTTGACTCGAAATGAAAAGGAGGAATTGAAAGTGAGTTTAGACAGGAGCAACAATGACCAGGCATATTTATGCGGACGGCTGTTTGCGGTATTGGAAAATATTCAAAACCAAGCTGTCGGAGGTGGAAAATTAAACAGTACAATAAAGGACAAATATTTTGCGTCAGCATCAGCAAAACCGGCAAGTATTTTTCCTACCTTAATCAAACTTTCGCAGCATCACATGAAAAAACTTAATGACGGAAGTCAAATCTTCCATGCAAAATTAGTCGGTGAGATTATTAACATGCTGGAGAATGAGTTTCCTAAAACATTGTCTTTGGTGGAGCAGGGGAAATTTATGATTGGCTATTATCAGCAAGTGCAGGATTTTTTTGCAAGTAAAAAAACGACGGAACTTTAGAAAGAGAGGAAAAAACAATGACTATTGAAAACAGATATGACTTTGTGATGATTTTTGATGTGGAAAACGGAAATCCGAACGGGGATCCGGATGCTGGAAACGCTCCACGCGTAGACGCAGAAACAGGATATGGATATGTAACCGATGTATGTCTGAAACGCAAAATTCGGAACTATGTGGAACTTTGTAAGGACGGTAAAGAGGGATACAATATTCTCGTAAAACCGGATCGCGCATTAAATTCCAAGTTTACTGAAGCATATGAGAAACAGAGTCTTGAGACAGGGAAAAAGGGAAAAAATGTTGATGACGTTAAGAAAGCCTGCGAATATATGTGCAGAAACTATTATGATGTCAGAACCTTTGGGGCGGTCATGTCCACCGGAGACGACCCATGCGGTATTGTCAGAGGTCCTGTTCAGTTGACTTTTGGTAGAAGCGCATCACCGATTTTTGTTGAAGATGTAACAATTACTCGTCAGGCGCGTACAACGGAAGACAGAGCAGAAACCGGCAACACCGAAATGGGCAAGAAGAGTATCATCCCATATGCACTGTATCGTGCGGAGGGCTATGTTTCAGCCGCGCTGGCACAGAAGACCACACAGCTTTCAGAAGAAGATTTGGAAGTTTTGTGGGACGCGATAATCAACATGTTTGAAATCGACCATAGCGCAGCGAGAGGCAAGATGTGTATGCGTAAACTTTACGTTTTTAAACACAACTGCGTGTTAGGCAATGCGCCATCCCATTTACTCTTTGATAAAATCAATATAGAACAAAAAGGTGAGGAACCGCCGCGGGCGTTCAGCGACTATGAAATCAGTGTTGATCGTCAGATGCCGGAAGGCGTGGAACTGATTGAAAAGCTGTAAAGAATTCAGCCGATGCCATGAAAGAAACCGAAATTTCCATAAGATCCATCCAGCATTATCTTTATTGTCCGCACCGCTGGGGGCTGATTGAGATTGACAGGGCGTGGGCAGAAAATTTTTTCGTAACCAAAGCGAACCTCATGCACGAGCGTGTGCATGACCCGAATCGGAGTTACCTATCACGTGGCAAGCGTGTATACACCTCTGTCCCGGTTTACAACGATTTGCCGGAGTATAATTTGTACGGTGTAACGGATTGCATCGAAGTGGAAGAGCAGGACTGCGGTAAGGATGATGCTTCGGAGGTTTTGAAGGGGAAAAATTTATGCATTGTAGAATATAAGCCAACAAAGCCGAAAGATGGCAATTGGCGCATGGACGATTTGATGCAGATTTTTGCACAAAAACTTTGCGTGGACTATGTGTTTTCTTGCGATTGTGCGGCTGAAGTTTATTATGCGGATGTGAAACGGCGTTATACTTTGCCTCTGAGAGAAAACTTTCGGGAGTATGACGAGAAACTCAAGAAGATTCTTGAAGAAATGCATAGATTTTTGGACATCGGACAGATACCACCGATTCGCAAAGGGCAGAAATGCAGCGGTTGCTCGATGAAAGACCTATGTATGCCAAAGTTGAAAAAAGTGCCGGATTTGCGGAAACAAATCAGAATTTTGAACTCCGAATCGGATGAAGTTCAAAGGCAGGGAGGTGATTCGGTATGCGACGACTTCTGAATACGATTTATATTACAAATGAAAATATGTATCTCACTCTGGACGGCGAAAATCTTGTATGCAAATTGGATGGAGAGATTAAGTTGCGAGTGCCTTTTGACAATATCGAAGGAATTGTGTGCATGAATTACATAGGTTGTTCGCCTGCTTTGATGGGAAAATGCGTAAGTAAAACGATACCGATTAACTTTATTTCACCGCAGGGGAAATTCCTTGCAAAGGTCTGTGGCGAGACCAAAGGAAATGTGTTTCTGCGCGTTCAGCAAATTGATTGTTTCAGGGAAAAAGGATTGGAACTGACACAAAATACGATGGCTGCAAAATTCAGCAATAATCGTCAGCTTATTAAACGCACTTTGCATGATAATCCGAAGCTGCGAAACGATGCGGAAATTCAGCAAACACTGGATGTACTGAATGAAGGAATTGAAAAGGTATTTGAAACAGATAAAATCGAATCGGTAGTTGGAATTGAAGGAAACTGCGCACAAAGTTATTTTTCAATTTTCGGGAAATTGATTACGAATGATAGCGTACCTTTTTCCTTTGAGTATCGGAGCAAAAGACCTCCACTGGATCCTGTGAACGCATTACTTTCTTTTGTGTATACTTTGGCGGCATCCGAATATGGCGCGGCTTTGGAAACCGTGGGATTGGACAGCTATATCGGATTTTGTCATGCTTTGCGAAGCGGCAGAAAGTCTTTGGCTTTTGACTTAGTTGAGGAGGCTCGCTGCATTGCAGAACGATTTTGTCTGACGATGCTCAATTTGAAAATAATCGGAGAAAATGACTTTGAAAAACAAATTTCAGGGGCAGTTTGGCTAAACGATGACGGAAGAAAAAAAGTTTTGACAAAGTGGCAGGAGCGGAAGAGGACGGATATGTTGCACCCATATTTAAATCAGAAAATTCCGACGGGGCTGCTCCCTTATGTACAAAGCAATTTACTCGCAAAATATGTGCGCGGTGACATAGAAGCTTACCCGCCATATTTGCAAAAGTAGGTGATTGAAATGATGGTTTTAATAAGTTATGATGTAAGTACGGTCGAAGCTGCCGGAAAAACACGCCTTCGTAAGGTCGCAAAAGAATGTCAAAACCATGCGCAAAGAGTGCAAAATTCGGTATTTGAAGCAAATTTGGATTATTCCGCATTTATGAAACTAAAGTCCCGCTTGGTGGAACTGATTGACCCTGAGGCAGATAGCCTGCGATTTTACTATTTAGGAAACAATTGGAAACGGCGAGTGGAACATATCGGTGCAAAGGAAACATATGATTCCGAGGGTGTGATCATCCTATAGGAAAGCTGCTTAGGCGAACCGGAAATGATGAGAATTTCCATAGGGGTTCGCGCAAAAAAGAGCATAATAAGAGATTGAAAAAACATTTTATATGGTGTTTTTTTGATAAAATGTCCGCCTCAAGCAAGATATATGAGGGCACGGCGGCAGCATATACTATATGTTGCGGTCGCGCCTCGCGAGAGGCGCGTGAGTAGAAATCTGTCTCCTTCCATTTCTGACCGCAAAGCGGACGTCGCGCCTCGCGAGAGGCGCGTGAGTAGAAATCATGATTTAGAATGGGACGACATGGACGACTACGTCGCGCCTCGCGAGAGGCGCGTGAGTAGAAATCTTTCGGGCATTATGCCCTCTCTTTCCATGTATTCCGTCGCGC
>CAVKSD010000150.1:0-3996 GCA_963658905.1 Bacteroidaceae bacterium | reverse complement strand
CGAAGAGTCCTTTCTTCGGGTCTGTGAGCGGATTTAAGAATGATTCCCCGATAAAATATTTAGCAAATGCTGTGTTTGCTTCGCCTGTGCCAAACATATTGTGCTGCTCAAAAGCATCCTTGTTCTCAAATTTCATGGCGATATACCTCCTTGATTTCATATCTTGAAGCACATGTTTTCATATGCTGTTGATCGCGCAATTTCTTACCGCTTCGAAAGCTGCTCTATCTTTGATTTTTACCCTGCGCCTGATAGCTTTTTCAAAGATTTCTACCTTTTGAACAGCACAACAAAAATCATCTCCTTAGATATCTGATAATACTATTATACTCAAAGGTCAAAAAAAATCAAGTTATCGCGTCACATCTTGCAAAAAGGTAGTTTGTGGGTAGTTTGTGCTTTGATAACTTGTGTTTTTACCTTTATGCACCAAAACAGCGCTTTGAATTTGTACCTTTCTACCTGCAGGGCTTATCGGGTACTTTTTTCTTCAACTTAAACTTAAACTTTTTTCACGATTTTTTCAGAACGCTTGTTTACTTTTTGTTCGGCTTGTGTTAAAATGTTCTTAACAAAAGTTCGGGGAGGAAATCATTATGCTGACAGATCGCGAGCAGAAAATCTTAGACTATATGAAAAACGAAATAAGGACAAAGGGCTACCCGCCTACGGTGCGTGAAATTTGCGCGTCCCTCGGTATCAAGTCCACTTCCACCGTACATAAGGACATCGAAAGTTTAGTGCGGCAGGGCTATCTCAAAAAAGACCCTTCCAAGCCTCGCGCTCTGATGGTGGTTGACCCGTCGGACAAGACCGGTCATATGCAGCCCGGTCGCGGCTATTTCCACGACTTCTCAGGCGGCACTTCCTCCGTAAGCGACGTTGTGGAGATTCCTGTTGTAGGCAGAGTCGCCGCAGGAACGCCCATTCTTGCCGAGGAGAATATAGAGGATACTTTCCCTGTTCCCGCGCGGTTTGCGACAGGCGGCGTAAATTATATGCTCAAGGTTCGAGGCGAAAGTATGATAGAAGCCGGCATCATGGATGGTGACCTTATTTTGGTTCAAAAGACCACTGATGCCCAAAACGGCGAAATCGTGGTGGCAATGATCGACGGTTTTGAAAGCGAAGCCACCGTAAAGACTTTCTACAAAGAGGCAGATCATATCAGACTGCAGCCAGAGAACCACACCATGAGCCCTATTCTTGTGAAAGACGTTAAGATCATGGGCAAGGTCAAGGGCGTGTTCAGATACTTTAGCTAGTTGGAAATAGCAGAAACCGTCGGATTACAGTTTGGCAACTTACCACTCTGAAACCGCGGCGTGATGCAAACTACTTATATTTGAATAAAGCTGAAAGAGCTGATTTTGTTCCTATAGTAGGGGAGCGGAATCGGCTTTTTAGATTATGGGATATAAGCCATGTCGAGAATGCAAAGAATGCAAAGCGTTCGCATCTTCGCGCCAAAACGGGAACAAAATCTAAAATCCTTGCATGCTCATTCCAAAACAGGAACAATATATGGATTTTTCACATATTTGTTCTGAAATCAGAATATAATCTAAAATTCCCCCGCTTTTGTTCTGAAACCGGAACGAAATTTGACTTTTTGTATATTTTATGCTATAATCGGAATACTATTTAGAGGAGGTGATTGCTTTGGTTGAAAGAAAAGAATATCTTGACCAACTGGCGCAATGGAAAGATGAACAGGTGATTAAAGTAGTTACAGGTATTCGTCGATGTGGAAAATCCACACTATTGGCACAGTTTCAATCTCGACTGGCAGAGAACGGCGTTTCTCGGCAGCAAATTATTTCTGTGAACTTTGAGGATTTGGAATATGAGGAATTACAGGATTACCGAAAATTATATGACTATCTGAAAGGCAACCTCTGCAAAGGCAAAATGACCTATATTTTTCTTGACGAAATTCAAAAAGTTACTGATTTTGAAAAGGTCGTGGACAGCTTATATGTGCAGCAAGATGTTGACATTTACATCACCGGCTCCAACGCTTATATGCTCTCCGGAGATTTGGCGACGTCGCTTACCGGCAGATATGTTGAAATCCGAATGCTTCCCCTTTCCTATAAGGAGTTTTTGGAGCTTACCAAGCTTGATGAAGCGCACGCATTTGCAGAATACATCAAGGTCGGCGGGCTTCCATATATTGCGGCAATGAATCGCTCCGATCAAAAAGTAGAAACATATTTGGAAGGCATTTACAACACCGTCATCCTCAATGACATCGAGGATAGACAGAGAAGAAAATACAGCGAGCCAGGTAGCAGAAAAATCACGGATATTTTGCTGCTAAAAACCATTGCAAAGTATTTGGCGTCGGTGGTTGGAACTCCCGTTTCAATTCGCAGCATCACAAATCATCTGACCTCAAACGGCAGAAAAATTTCCCCTAACACCGTAAGCGATTATGTATGCGCGCTAACCGAGTCCTTTATCTTCTATCCGGCAGAACGGTTTGACCTTATCGGAAAGCAGCTTTTGAAGACCGGTCAAAAACTCTACATCGTAGATTTGGGTCTGCGAGGCTACATACTTCCGCGCAGCCAATATGATCTTGGATTTTCACTAGAAAATATAGTCTATTTTGAGTTGCTTCGGCGTGGATATCGGGTTGCAGTTGGCAAAGCTGAGAATGCGGAAGTGGATTTTGTTGCGAAAAAGCAGGGCGCTTACACCTATTTTCAGGTAACTGCCAATATGACCGCAAAGGAAACCTTTGATCGCGAGATAAAGCCTCTTAAGAGCATAAACGACAACTATCCGAAAATCATTCTTACTAACGAGCGACTCACATTAGGCAATTACAACGGCATACAAGTAGAGAATCTGCAAGACTGGTTGTTGGAAAAAATATAGGCGAAACCGGAATGGAACTTGACTTTTAGAATATTCTTACAGTGCAATAATAATCGGCACCATGAGGGAGCATACGAGGGATGCCAAAAGTCCGTTGCAAAAGCCGTAGACGATGGTATCCTGCCTGCATGACCTTTCGATTATTGGCATACACAGGTCCATCGAAGCGATCCCCGGCACCGTAGTCGCCTCCAGATACCCGAATTTCTGTGCAAGAAGCGGAATCCCCACGATTCCCGCCGTTTCCCTAATTACATTATGCAAAAAAGATACCGCGCTTGCTATCACATAGCCTGCTTCTGCGATTACTCCCGGTGCATAGGTGTACCAACCGAATCCCCAGCAGATTGCCAGTGCCTCTTTCACGCTGAAATCCGTTATCAAAGAGAAAATAACTCCTGCGAGGGTTGTTCCCAAAATGAGCATCGTGGGAACCATAATAACCTTTATTCCTGTTTCTTTCAGTTTTGAGATAACCGTTCCATCAAGTCCCAAGCTGAACCCCACAAAGCCCACAATGCAACAAAGCCCCACTATAATAGCGACAGAGGTTACGGAGTCAAAGCCTCCATAGTTTTCCACAAATTTCGGCCTTATGACAAAGTAGCCTGCAAGCATTGCCAGCGCCACGTCTATTGCAATATACAGGGTCGTTTTGAAATTATCCGTTTCCTTTGAATTTTCTTCTTCGATTATTTTTTCTGAGATGATTTTTTCTGCGGCAATTTTTCCTGATATGTTTTCCGCTGTTTTTCCCTTTGCTCCGAGAACTTCCGCCCTTTCTTCGGCAATCCCCGTGATTTTGTCGCCGTGCTTATCCAGTTTCATCACTTTCCGCATAATGCTGACGCAAATCATACTCATGGCAATGGTAAGAACGGTTATAATAACAGACTGAACCCCTATGGTGCCTAAATTTGACGTAACTTCCTGATTCGAGCCCATCCTTATTCCCATTATGAAAACAATTATATACATAGTAGCAGTAAGCCCGTTATTTACCACGCACTCCAGCCTGTATTTTTTATCCCGGAGTTTGGACGCTATAAAATAGCACGCCGCCATAATAGAATAATATAAAAGCAATAATTCCATTTTTTCACCTGTCAA
>CAVKSD010000149.1:0-4071 GCA_963658905.1 Bacteroidaceae bacterium | reverse complement strand
GAGAGTCAGGGTCTTTTCGATGAGTTTGCCGCTTTCGTCTTTTACATAGATATAGGCGGTGTTGTCGTCGTTATATTGCAGGCTGCTTTGGGTAATACTAACAGTATCGAGTTCGTTCACTCTCGTGACCTTGACTTCCACGCTCATGCCGCTTTTTACCTCTTCGTCCGGTGTGAAGCTGACCTTTGCGTTGAAATACGAAACGCCGCCCTCTACGGTAGCTGTCTTGTCAACTTCAATCAAAGTCCCCTCGTATTCCTTTTCCAGTGCATCGATATATATTTTTACGGTGTCGGAAATTTTAACATTCTTCACCGTATATTCGTCGACCTTGATCTCGACTTCCATTCCCTCGAGGTCGGAAATTTCGACCACAGGCATTCCCATGGTAACCGTCTCGCCTTTTTTCAGATTGAGTTCGGTAATCGTGCCGGCGGTTGGAGCCTTGATGGTATAATCCTCTCTGGAGGTCTTCAGCTGTTCCAACTGGATTTCGGCTGCGCTTACGTCGCTGAGAGCCTTTGTCTTGTCGTAGGCGGCTTCGTAGCTTTCCAGCTGCTGGTCTACCTGTAATTGTGTTATTTCAAAGTTCTTCACGGCATTGTTATACGAGGTCTGTGCGGTTTCTATCGCATCCTCAAGCTTATCCAATATGCTCTTCTTTGCATTGTTATATGCCGTGCATGCATCGTCATAATTGTCTCTTGCGCTGGAAGCGGAGCGATCGGCAGAGTTCATTTGAGTCTCGGCGGACTGCATCGCAGATTTCAGCTGACTTGCGGCAGCCTGAAGAGTTGCTACATCGCTATCCTCTGCTTTGGCAGCAGCATCTGCCGCCTGCTTGGCAGTCTGGTACGCATCATATGCATCTTTGTAATATGAATAAGCATCAGAAGCTGCATCCCTTGCATTCGTATAAGTTCTATATGCTTGTTCCCGCTGCAAATATACGCTTTGGATGCTTTCGTAGCTTCCGTCCTCAACTGATTTTTTTGCCTCATCATATTCTTCCTGGGCGTCCTTCAGGGCTTTTTCGGCGCTCTCTGTCTGCATTCTTGCGCTTTCGATGGAGGCATTGAGTTCTTGGTCTACCGTCTCTTTATAATTTTCGTATCCGCGCTTTGCGTCGGAAATATTGTATTTATTGCTTTCTTTGGTGGCTTTTAGGTTAGCCTCCTGAAGCTTGATATTGTAGTCGATGGTGGTGGTGTCGAGCCTTGCGATTACATCACCGGCTTTGACCTTGTCGCCTTTTTTTACGAGAACCTGTGTGACTTCTTCCGTTGTTTGAGCCGTGATTTCTACCTCAGAGGCAGGCGCAACGTTTCCCACAAAGCTGTTGTATGTCACAATGTCCCTTTTTTCTGCGGTTTCCTGAACATAGCCCTGAGCCTCGTCCTTAAAAAGCATGCTTTTGCCCGCAAGCAGTATTGCCGCAATAATTATTATCGTTATGATTTTGTGCTTTTTTATCCAAGTCAGCATATGTCTGCTCCTTTCAATTTGTACTTATTTTAGCACAAAAATAATTCACAAATGTGGCTAACTTGTGAATTATTCCTTCAAAACTTCGTATTTTTCTTACGGATTTGCAAGTCTGGAGTCTCCCCCTGTCTCTCCCCCCGTATCTGCCTGTCTCTACCTGTGGGGAAATTGCCGACGGCTTTTCATATACAAATTGTTTGCGATAGCCACGCAGACGAAGCCCAGCGCAATGGCAAGGGCGATTATCAGCGCCTTTCTGCCGTTTTCTTCAAACATTACATAATCATTTGCCACAAGCCCCAGCATGGTATAATAAAGGCTTCCTCCTGGAATCAGCGGCACCGCGCCTGTTGTAAGGAAAATTGTCGCAGGGGCTCTGTTGACCCGCGCCATGATTTCCGCATAAATTCCGACGAAAATCGAGGCAATGAGATTCGGGATAAAAACTCCGCCTATGCTTGCCTCAAGTCCCAGGAACAGCGCCCATGTCAGGCCGCCCCCCACTCCTGCCATCAAGATCTGGACTCCCCGCATTTTCAGGAAAACCGCGAAACCTATCGAGCCTATCAGAGCTACGGTAATTTGCAATATCATATCAAACCGCCTCCCGTCACAAAGAGTGAAAGGGCAAAGCCGCAGGCGATGGCGATGGCGATGAGCAGGGCGTTTGCGACCCTTAGCATTCCCGTGGCAATATCCCCGGTGAGCATGTCCCGAACGCCGTTTGTCATTGCAATTCCTGGGATCAGCAGCATTATGATGCCTATCATTATCTTGTCAGTATGTTCTCCGATTCCAAGCCAGACGGTAAATACCGAAATAAGTCCGCTTAAAAAGGATACTACAAACACATTGGCAAGGGCATTTTGCCCAAGCCTTGAAATTACAATGTTAAGAAGCACCACCGCAAGTCCGCAGAGGGCTCCCGCCGCCCCGTCCCATATATTTCCTCCAAAAAACATGGCAAAGCTGCCGCCAATTGCCATTCCGCCGATGGCAGTAACCGCAAGGGGTTGCTGCTTTCTTCTCATGACAATTTCGAATCTGTTTTCAAGTTCCTCCGGTGAGGGCTTTTTTGCGCATACAAATCTGGATAAATCATTGAGATAGTCCAGTCTGTCAAAGTTTACGTCGTTTCGGATGACCCTGCGTATCTGAGTGATGATCTCGCCTTGTGGATCCTGTAGCGTAACTTGTATGTTTGATGTAATTACAAAGACGTTTATCCGGTCGCAGCCGTAGGCTTCGCACATTCGCTGAACGCTGTCCTCCACGCGGCTTACCTCCGCTCCGGCAATCAGCATTTCCTCGGCAATATCCAATATGCCTTGCAAAAGCTTGTTGTAATCTATCCCCTTTTCTTCCATAACACCTTACTTTTCTTCTGTATAACGTATTTATGATCTTTTTTATTCCAGTCTCAGCTTCATTATTTCCGGATGACATTCTGTGCCATACTGAGGGCAATATTTGCACTCAAAGAAATTCGGCGCATTCTCAGGATCTATCGCATCGAATCCCAGTTTCTTAAAAAACTCCGGCGCTCTTGCCACCAGATAAATGGAATCGCCGCCACGATCCTTTACCTCGGATTTCGCTTTGTCTATAAGGAGCTTTCCCAGCCCGAATTTTCGCATGGCCTTGTCAACGGCGATTCCGTCGATGATATATTCGCCCTCACGCCTTGCAAGAACGCAGCCCGCGACAATGTAGTCCTTGCCATCTGCCCTGCCTGCGGTGATG
This sequence comes from Bacteroidaceae bacterium, assembly GCA_963658905.1. Classification (GTDB taxonomy): domain Bacteria; phylum Bacillota; class Clostridia; order Peptostreptococcales; family Anaerovoracaceae; genus CAG-238. The sequence goes on along the minus strand of CAVKSD010000149.1, from coordinate 843 downwards.
TGGGAAAGGTCGTCTCCCTGCGCCTGGGTTATCTTCCAGCATTTGAGAATGTCCGTGTCCACTTCCTCGTCTCCGTCAAATTCCAGCCGGTTTTCCACGAAAAATTTTACGAGTCTGTCATATTCGTCTGTGGAGCGCAAAATAAATTTCATATCGTCCTCCTGATTATACCTCGGATTTCTCCGATGAGATACAGCGAGCCTGCGGTGAGAATCACGTCATATTCTTCTTCCATGCTGCGGGCAATTTCAAAGGCCTCCGCAGGGGAACCGGCGGCTATCACATTGCCACCGAGGGCCTCTATCTTTGCTCCAAGCTCCTCTTTTGGCATCTTGCGGGGATTGTCAGGCTCCGTAACGATGAAGTCCCCGGCAATTTGCAAGAACTCTCCCAGTATATTATCGGTATCCTTGTCCGCTAGCATACCGGTTACCATCAGAATTTTTGAGCCGGCACAGAACCTGTTCACGGCCTCCCGCAGTGCTTTGGCTCCGTCGGGATTGTGGGCTCCGTCGATGATGTAAATAGGCTTCTTTCCGGCGCCGGACATGATCTCGAATCTGCCGATTTGCTTCGCCCTGCGCAGGCCGCGGCGGAGCGCTTGCGCGGGAAGCTGAGCTTCCCCGGTCTCGGCGACTTTGGCAAGCGCCGAGACCGCCGCCGCGGCGTTACGGATCTGATGCTCGCCGATCATGCCGATTTCAAGATTTTCAAAAGTTTTTTCGCCGATTTCAAGGTCGAAGCATGAGCCGGCGAGGGTTTCCGATTTGATGCGGCAAGGCAGGTCGCGAGTCTCAAGATAGTCTGAGCCGCGTTCTGCCGCAGCCTGCCGCAGAACGGCGA
>CAVKSD010000148.1:0-4123 GCA_963658905.1 Bacteroidaceae bacterium | reverse complement strand
GACGTATATACAATGAAAGCGGAGGTCATAGAGGTAAAGACAAAGCCTTCACATCCGGTTGGCTCTATCACGATTGACGCATTCGGTCACAAACCGGTTTATGTTGACCGTGGTATGAGAAAACGTGCTTTGCTTGGCATCGGTAAAGTTGATTATGGCAGCATTGATGAAATTTTCCCGAAGGATAAAGGCATTGAGGTAATCGGAGCTTCTAGCGACCACACAATCCTTGATATCGAAGAAGCGGAAAGAGAAATCAAAGTTGGCGATATCCTCTCATTCGGCATCAACTACGCTTCGATAGTATACTTGACAAATTGCAGAAACGTGCAAATCGTATTTGTATAACCGCATGTTAAAATTATAGAAACCTTTCTCAATAAAAAGCCGGTCACCTCTCGAAAAATTCCGTCGGGTGCCGGCTTTTTGCATTATCTATGCGCTATTGCAATTTATGCATTCTTTGCATTGAAGTCTCTGCAAGCCTTGTAGAATGCATCGATATTTTCTTTCTCAACTGCAGGTGCCAAGTCGCAACCGGATGAGAGTACGAAGTTTGGATACGGTTTCATGTCTTCCAACAGCTTTGTCGTCATTTCATAAATTTCTTCCGGAGTTCCCATGAAGAATGCAGATGATGGGTCGATGTTGCCGAACATCAGTACATCAGCAGGAACCTGAGGGAGAATGTCAGTCATTTTTACGGAGTTTCCAAAATGGAATCCTTTGCAACCAGTGTTGTACATCGAAACTACTGACTTTGTAACCTTTCCGCAGTCGTGTAATACAAGGAAGAAGTAATCATCCTGCACAGCTTCTACAATCTGTTTTACATATACCGAAGAGAATTCATCGAGAGCCTTTGGTGAAAGCAATCCCGCAGTCGGTTCTGCAATAAAGATACCGTTTGCACCATTTGCCTTATATTCTTTCGCTCTGAGAATCAGATAATCCGTTGCCTTTTGAATCAATATATGCATGCTTTCCGGATCTGTAACCGTCATCATTAAAGCCTTTGAAACCTCCAAAAGGTTCGATGCCAAGGAGAAAGGTCCAAGCATTCCGCCAAATATCGGTCTGTCCTTAACAACCTTTTCGGCCTCAACTGTTGCCTGTGTTTGTACGTCAACTCTTGCAGAATGGATGTTCGGAATCTGAAGTGCTCTGATTTCTTCCGGAGTTGAAATAACCGCATCGTGAATGTTCGGTGCTTGTTTTTCGCTATAGTTCACGATGCCTCCGAACGCTTCCGTATCAATGGTCAAATCCATACCTGTCATGCAAGCGATAAGATCCGGATATTCCTCAATTGTTTTTACCATAACTTTTGCCATGTCTTCGGCACTTTTTACTGCTTTTTCAACACCCATGCCTTCCATAGAAGGAATCGTAGGGAAAAACTGTACCGGCAAGATCTTAACATTTTTCGCATCAATAATACCTTGCGCCCACTCTTGCATATTAATCTTCATTTCGTACCTCCTTATTTTGGTAATCTTTCATACATTCATACATTTATGTATTGACATTATCTAAAGCATTTTTATACTTTTATCTTAATCCATTCTTTTATTTTTTAATAGCAAAAAACTTGGGACTTCTAAAAGTTCCGCTTGACTTTTCTTTTATTTTCGATTAATATCTAAGCGTATACGTTGAATAAATGTGAGTTTTTTTTTATTTTATAAAAAAATAGTTTAGAGGTTTATAACATGCAGCATTTATATGAGCTTCCGGAGTTAAAGCAGGAAGATATAAACAAAAGAATGCCTCGTCTCGAGGCGAATATCATTGCCTTTTCGCAAATTACCAAGGTGCCTGTTTCTTTCTTTTCCGGAAAAGGCAAATATGTTTGGTCTACAATGGATAATGCCAGAATCTGCGCGGCTAACACCGCTTTCGGCCATGACGACTTTGTTTGCACGCGAAATCTCATTTCTTCGATGAACATTTCCCTTTCGCTACCGGAGCCATACATATTTATGTGCGAAGCCGGACTTATCAATCTATGCAGTCCTTTGGTCTTCGACAAGCATGTCTACGGTTTCCTGATTGCAGGTCCTATAGCCATGGGCACCAACATGGAGAAACATGTCGGCACTCTTTCTAACAAGATTGTATCTTTTGAGGTGGATTATGCACGTTTGATCCCGCTTATAAAGCACATGAACATGTACAAACCCAGCGAAATCTCGTATTTGAATACTTTGTTCCAAAACGCATTGACCTCAGTGACCAAGATTTCAGGCAGTCTCAGCCCGATAAGCCAGCAGTACAAGGAACAAACCGAAATAGGAGAAAAGCTTATTTCTCTCAAAAAGGAAAGAATCAATCTTGAATATCCGTATGACTCAGAGAACAAACTAGAGGATATTATTAAGTCCGGTAACATTGACCTTTGCAAAAAGGGTTTTGGCAAATACATGGAGGATATCATTGTATTTGAGGGTGGCAATATGTCCTTGGTAAAGCTTCGGCTCATAGCCTTCTTTACGCATATCATACAAAATAATTACGAGTGGCAAACGAATTTCGATCATTTCTTTTATTTGGAGAGAATAAACGAATCTCAGACTTTAAAAGAAATGCATCAATTCGCCATTTCCCTTATACTCGCCCTTACAGAATCTATGTCACAGCATAATTATTCCGGAGGTTCCTCCGTTATAAAAGAAGTTGTTTCATATGTAAATACAAACTACAACACCGATATCAATCTGTCAAAACTGGCAGATGTAGTCCATGTGAACAGCACCTACCTTTCCACGCTTTTTAAGCAGGAAATGGGCATTCCGTTTACCACTTATCTCAATAACATAAGGCTTGCACGTTCGGAAGAACTTCTTCGCACAACCTATAACTCAATAACTGAAATTTGTCTTATGGTAGGATTTGCCTCCCCAAGTTATTTCACAAAGGTGTTCAAAAAACATTATGACATGGGGCCAAAAGAATACCGTCAGCAATACAGATAGTCCCTAAAAAAGAGCCGCATTCTTTCGAACCGGCTCTTTTCCTTTGAAAACGCAAATTTTCGCTATTTCTATTTATTTTTTCTTCTCTCTTTTGTTAGCAGCGTATGCTTTTTCGCGCTCAAGTTGTTCTTCTTCGGTACAGAAATCGTTGCCAAGCTTAGGGTTCATTTTTGCGGCAAGCTGCATCGCGCCTCTTGCGTCGGATGATTTCATTCTAAAATTGCGAATCGTCACATCCTTTGCAATCAGCATAATCACATCGGGGCTCGCCTTGACATAATCCGGCTTCATAGATGTAACCTCATCCCAACCCCAGTGGTTTACGGATGTTATGCCAAAAAGATAATACCTAATATCGACTCCCTCTTCAGATATGACCTGCTCTTTCCTAAAAAATATCGCAAGAATCAAAATCGCAATAACTATCAGGTACAAATATTGTCCCCTTATGAGTTCCACATAAAACAGCAATCCTCCTACAATAACCATTGCAATTTCAAACCATGTTTCGCGTTTCCGCACGATACCTTTATACTCCATCGTAACAACTCCTCGCCTTTTTCAAATTATAATGACTTATAAACTCCTTCTTTTCTAAGTCTCTCAAGGTTCTCCATAGCCTTCTCATGTGCATCGTCGGGAGCACCGGCAGGCTTGCCTTTTTTCAACTTGCCAAAGAATGAAGTGTAGGAACCGTCAGCATAAAGTATATTTCCGTTCCATGCCGCCGTCGCGATAGCAACAACAGGATTTATCAGGTTCATAAAGCAGTACGGCAAATATGTAAGGGTGTCTACGCCCAGCATTCTTGAATGATACGCACCGCAACTCGTCCAAGGAACCAGCGGTGAATAAAGTGTTCCACCGTCCTCCATACTTCTTGACAAAAGATTTCTTCCAAGACCCATTTCATCGTACTTGTCTTTGTACATAGATGCCGGAATGATGAGTCCAAGATACTGGTCACACATCGTGGTAATGCAGAACATCGCCGTTAAAATGGTAATTGTTACCATCTGGAACGGCGTTTTAACTTTTCTCATCAGGGAACCTAGAATGGATTCAACAGCTCCTACTTTAAAGTAAACTCCACCAAATGCAATCGCGATAATCGCAACATTAATCGTCCACATCATGCTGTCCATACC
>CAVKSD010000147.1:0-4130 GCA_963658905.1 Bacteroidaceae bacterium | reverse complement strand
TGGTGCAGAACGGATAGTTTGCAGCTTCGGCTCCCGCCTTTGTAATTGCGTTGAATAAAGTGCTTTTTCCAACATTTGGAAGTCCGACAATACCTAATTTCATATATATTTACCTATCCGAAAAACCTCGCGGACAAGGATTTTCGCCTTTCTTTGGATTTTATTCGCCTTAGTATTATAGCACAAGAAGATAGGAGTTTCAATCGCAATCCGCGCTCCTTTTTTGTGAGCGTAATTTCGTAATTTCGATTGCGCTTAATTCCATTCTTCAGCTAAGAGGAAATCGCGAATGTTTCGGTGCTTAATGCCATTTTGACTCATATCAAGTTCATCGAGAGAAACAACATACTTCGGAAAGTTATCCCGCACATTATAATAGGCGCCAAACTCACGCCGGACCGTTTCCTCCGATGCCAACAGGTAGGCAACCTGAACATATAGCTTTTCGCCGCCTTTGGCGCACACAAAGTCGATTTCCTTATCTCCGGTTCTGCCTACGGTGACTTTGTAGCCTCGGCGCAGCAACTCCAAGTAGACGATGTTTTCCAAAGTGAGGTTGATATCCCGCATATTGCCGCCGAAGACCGCTTCCCGGATACCGTGGTCGGCAATATAATATTTTTCATTCGAAGAAAGAAGCTGCTTGCCTTGCAAATCTTCACGCTTCACCTGATAGAAAAGGTAAGCTTCGCAGCAATATTTAATATAGTTTAGAATCGTTTCCGGTGCAACGGTGCGATGCTCATTCTTTAGGAACTTTGCAAGAGAAGTTGCGGAGAAAGTCGTGCCTACATTGGAAATCACATATGCAATGATTCGTTCAAGCAAGTCAACATCACGAATTTTGTTTCGCTTGACAATGTCCTTTAGTTGAACCGAGTTAAATAAATCGTTGAGATATTGCTTAGATGGGGCGTCCGCATAACGTAGGTTTGCAAGGTAAGGCATACCTCCGGCAAGCAAATATTTTTGAAAGCATTTCTGAACCGACTCATTGGGAGCAATAGAGCCGTATAGTTCAATAAATTCGCCAAAGGAGAAGGGGTAGATTACAAACTCCACATACCGTCCGCCCAAGTAAGTTGCAAGTTCGCCTGACAGCAGTTTTGCATTGGAGCCGGTGATATAGATATCACAATCCAAAGAAACGCGGAGAGAATTGACGCACTTTTCCCAGTCTTTGACTTCTTGTATTTCATCAAAAAACAGATAAACTTTGCCATTGATAGCTGCGGCTCTCGCAGTAATTTCATCGTGCAAAGCCTGAGCCGTTTGTAGATGAGAATAACTCATATCTTCAAAGTTGATGGAGATAAATTGCGTCGGGTTGATGCCGGATTCAGTGAGTTCATGCTTAATCAATTCCAACATAACCGACTTCCCGCAGCGGCGAATGCCTGTCATAACTTTTACAAGATCAGAACCAATAAACGGACGGATGCGACTCATATACAGTTCACGTTTAATCATAAATTTTAGCCCCCCTTTTAATCCTCACACACATCGTAACACATTTATAACTGAAATTCAATGATAAAAAATAAATTTATAAGTTATAACTGATAAAATACAAAGTTCGACATAAATTTTAGCTAAACATTACGGACTGATTTTCTTTTGAGAAGAAAGTACAAAATCCCTCCGGCGGCGATAAGGCAAAGGCTTATGAGCTGCGCCTGCCTCAGCGGCCCGATCATAAGACTGTCGGTTCTGAGCCCCTCGACAAAGAAACGCTCCAGGGAGTAGAGCATCATATATAATGAAATAATTTGACCGTCAAAGCTGCGCTTGTGGTCGTCAAACCACAGCAGGAACCAAAACAGGCAGAAGCACCAGAGCGACTCGTAGAGGAAAGTAGGATGATAACCAACGCCGTCGATTATCTGCGCCCAAGGAAGATCCGTCACTCCGCCATGAGCCTCCTCGTTGAAAAAGTTCCCCCAGCGGCCTATGGACTGGGCGAGGGGAATCGACACCGCCACAAGGTCGGTGGTGCATACAAAACTTTGCTTATAGTGCTTGCAGACGAAATAGCCCACGAAAAAGCATAGAATAAGTCCGCCGTGAACCGCAAGACCGCCTCCCCGCACATCTAAAATTTTCGCAAGATCTCCTGCGTAAGAGTCCCACTGGAAAATGACATAGTAGGCTCTTGCTCCGATTATTGCCGAGGGAATCATCCACAAAATGAGGTCGAGGATGAAATCCGGCTCGATTCCGTGTTTCGGCGCCCGCCTGTATGAGATGTAGGTCGCAAGCAGGAAGCCGAAGCCGATGAGGATTCCGTACCACGCAACATCAAGACCGAATATTGAAAATGCAACTTTTCCCGGTGAATGCATATATATCTCCTTTAACTGTTAATCTGATAATTTCTCGTTTCGCCCCTATTTTCAGGCAGCAAAGATATTATACATAAAAATGAGCCTTTTGTCATCGCTCAAACGAAGGAAAATAAAATTTGTATGCTTTAATTTTTCTTTAATCTTTCACCTGTATTATTGAGCCATAAGATAAAGATACAAACAAAAAACTAAACGAAACCAAAAAATTAAAAAAGGGGGATTAACACCATGATGAAAAAAACTTTATTGAAAAACAAAACAAAATTGCAGGTCGCGGCGCTTTCACTTATGCTAGCATTTACGCTAGCAGCGGCATTGCCCGCAGAGCTTGCCTTGGCAGCGACAACAACGCAGACAGCGAGCGCAGAACTTGCAGCGCCTACGAGCCTAAAGACTGTCGCAAGAGATGACGACGAGCTTACTCTTGCTTGGGATTCCGTTGCAGGAGCAGATGGATATGAAGTTTATCAATATTCCTCATCGGGAGAATGGATTTTGGCAGAAAAGACTCAGGCCAGCCATGCGGAAATCGAAGATTTGCTATCCGCAAGCACCTATAAATTCAAGGTGAGGGCGGTTCAAGGAACCAAGACAGGCGAATTTTCCAAGGTATTCACAACGGCAACATCTCCAAGCGACGTTGATGAGCTCAGGGCTTCATCGAAAACCAAAAATAGCATTACTCTCAGCTGGAACAAGGTCAGCCGTGCGGATAAATATCAGGTTTACAGGTATAATTCAAGCACAGGAAGCTGGAAACGGCTGATTACCACCACAAAGACGAGCTATAAAGTGACGGGACTTTCTTCGGGAACATATTATAAATTCAAGGTTCGCGCAATAAACGAAGCCTTGGGTTACAAGTATTATAGCGATTTTGAGGACATCAAGGTAAAGACAAAGAGCGCGGGAGAGACTTCTTCTTCCGGATATATCAGCGAATCGAAAGCAAAGCAGATCGCTCTTGACAAAGCAGGGGTCAGCGCCTCGAACGCAGAGTTTATAAAAGCTTATCTTGACTACGACGACGGAGTGCGGATTTACGACATAGAGTTCTATGCGGGGGACTACGAGTACGAATTTGAAATCAACGCCCGCACAGGCAAGATCTACGACTATGACAGGGATTACAGATGGGATTAAAACCTAAAAAATCATTGAAAGTTAATAAAGTAAGCTGCGGCTCCCTGACAATAAGTCGGGGAGCCGTTTTCGATCCAAAGGCGTTTTCTGCCTAAATTGACGGTTGATTAACTTTTCTCAATAGCTCCTCCAACATTTCACGGCAGGCACCGCATTTGCTTCCGATATCTGCGGTTTCGCAAAGGGTTTTTAGGTCCGTGATATGCTGCTTGCGAATAATATCTTCCACCTCGCCGAGAGTTTTGTTCTTGCAGACACAAATCAAGTAGTCTCTGCCCTTGCCGTCTATATACATACGATCATCTCCTAATTTCAAGCTGTGAATCTATTATATATGAAAACGTGTAAATTGTCATTAGAAAAAGTTTTTGCGAAAAATGACGAGAAAAGTGCAAAAAATCATTGACAACCGGCCGATATTTTGGTAAGATAACTCTTGCAGTCAGTGATTTGAGCAAATGCTTGAATCCGGTGTGGCGGTGTAGCTTAGTTGGCTAGAGCGTCCGGTTCATACCCGGAAGGTCGGTGGTTCGACTCCACTCGCCGCTACCATTTTTATAGAGTTTGGGAGTTTAGCTCAGCTGGGAGAGCATCTGCCTTACAAGCAGAGGGTCACAGGTTCGAGCCCTGTAACTCCCACCA
>CAVKSD010000146.1:0-4142 GCA_963658905.1 Bacteroidaceae bacterium | reverse complement strand
CCCGCAGGAAATGATTGAAAAGCTTGGCAAGTCAAAGATTCAGCAGCTCAAGATCATGGACAGAAAGAAAGACCGGGAGGGCTTCATCACCATGGAAACAACGGAGGCTGTTTCGATAGGAGACGGTGATGCGAACTGGCTCGAATGTGTCGAGGCGGCGAAAAAAATCGGCTTCGAGGGTTATATTATCAGCGACACACCATTTAACAGTACGGCGCTTAACGTAGGCGGCGAGGACTATATTTCCCTCGCGAAAAAAGACCTTGAAACACTAAAAAAGGCATTTGCATAAGGAGGCGTAAGACATGGGAAAATTTAAGTTCGGAGCCTGCGAATGGGCATTCCCCGCATGGGGATCGACCGCGGTGCAAATGGCGCACGAAGCGGGATTTGACGGTATTCAGCTGGGAGACGCCGGAGCGTGTATGCACGCGCACCCGCTGAGAGACAAGAGAGTGCAGGACTATTACCTGAATGCGGGAGCAAAATATAATATCGAATTTCCGCAGATTCATTTATATACTCTGGGGCATCTGTGCTATTACAGAAATCCCCTCGACACGGTGGAAGGCAAGACCTGTCTGGAAATTATCAAAAACGCGGTAATCGCCGCATCGGAGATGGGAGTTCCGTCGGTTATAATCGACGCGATGAAGCTGAACAATCCGGCAAAAAAACAGCACGCACTGGATGTAGCAAAATATGCCGTAAAGGTCGGTGCAGAATACGGAATCAATATCGGCGTGGAGTGCGACTTCTCATTAGAGGGGCATTTTAAATTTCTCGATGAGGTGGGCGGCGGGCTAAGGCTCTGCTTCGACACACACAATCCGTGTATGTACGGAACCGGATATCCGCCGGATATGATTCGTGCGCTGGGTAAGGACAGGATGGATCACTTCCACATCAAGGATAATGCGGGAGACGAAAACGGGCTTGTTACCTACGATACGCCACTTGTACCTTTCGGAACCGGCGTGACATATTTCCGCGAAACGGCTGAGGCTGTCAAGGAAATCGGCTTCGAGGGATGGATTATCGCAGAAAATATGTATTATCAGCCGGGAGTTCGTCAAGGCTTGAATTATGTGGAAGCGGCGAGGCGCGATGTGCAGGCGCTGCACGAGGCTTATGGATATGTGTAATTTGCACGGGAAAGGATGAGCAAAATGACAAAGTTAAAAATGGATTTGGTTTGCCAGGTGGCAGTAGTCGTAAACAATTTGGAAGAAGGCGTAAATATGTGCAGAGAATTGTTCGGATTTAACGAGGAATCCCTTTCTTTCTCAGATTCAAGAGACGCCTATGCAGAGGGCAGACTCAAAGATGTAAAGTACAACGGCGTGGAAGGGGAATTTCACTATGTTCAGTACAATTTCTTCATGGGCGGAATGGACATCGAAATGTTTGCTCCGATTCCGGGCTACGAAGATGAAGTCAACCCGTTTACTGACTTCCTCAAGGAAAACGGCGGCCCGGGAATCCATCACCTGAACATCAGATTGGTGAACAGAGAAGAAGGCATCGAATATTTGGAAAAAGACCTTGGAATGGTGCCTCTGTATGACGTAACCCACCTTGGTAGAAACTGCAAATATTTCGATTTCAGAAAAGAACTGGGATGTGTTATCGAGTACGGCATGAGAGTTGTGGGGCCGAGAGCGTCTTACTCAGAGGATGAGATTGCAAAATTGATTGCTTATAGATAATATAGATAGTCGAAAAACTTAGGAGGAATGTAAAATGAAAGCTATTTTGTACAAAAAAGGCGGGAGAACCAATGCTGAGTTTACGGATGTACCGGAACCTACTCCGGGCCCAAACGACGTGTTGGCAAAGGTTTATGCGTGCTATATCTGTAAGCCTGCAGATTGCGCCCATGACGGAGGGTATTCCGTATTCGGCAAATATCCGTTGATTCCGGGACACGAATGGTCGGGAATCGTCGAGGCGGTAGGCGAAAACGTAAAGGACTTTAAGCCGGGAGACAGAGTTACAGCGGACGCAAACTTCCCTTGCGGCACTTGCTATTACTGCAAGAGAGGCGAATTTGTTTATTGCGAAAACAATCACCCATACGGACAGCATAAAAACGGCGGATTCGCACAGAAGATTGCTATTGACCAGAGTCTGGTTTATAAAATTCCGGATGGCGTATCCCTTAGAAACGCTGCTATGACTGAACTTGCAGCGTGTGTATATCAGTGCATGGAAGAATGTGATTTCCACTACGGCGACGAGGTTTTGGTTTTGGGAGCCGGAGCAAGCGGAAGCCTGATCGCACAGATGGCAAAAAGCTCCAATGCGGCAAAAGTCGTAGCAATCGACTACGTTCAGTCAAAACTGGATCGCCTTGAAAAGAAAAGAATAGAAACAGTCCTTGCGGATAAAGACGACTTCAGCAAACACGAAGCAATCCTGAAAGAAAGATATCCTCACGGATTTGATGTGGTAATCGACGCAACATCTGACGCGAAGATAATCACAAGCTCCCTCGAACTTGTAAGAAGACAGGGCAAATTCATCTGCTACGCTTTCGTAAACAACACCAGCGCAGACGACCCTGTTGAAATCAACACGAGAATGTTCGTAACAAGAGGCATCCGTTTCATCGGTTCGCCGCTTCAGCACTTCAAGTTCCCACAGGTGCTTACTTCGATGAAAGAGGGCAAAATGAACTGCGAGGAGCTTATTACAAAGGTTCTTCCTCTCGAAAACTTCTTTGAGGGAATGGATCTTGTGTGGAACGACCACGATACCGTAAAGGTTCTTATCGAGCCAAACGGTTCCTCCGAGGGAATGTAGGAGAGGAAAAATACAAATGGAACTATTTTGCGTAAAACCTGCCGTTCATACATTTGACCGCTTCGAGGAATTTCGGGAGGCCTTCGCCCTTGGCGAAAAAGACCTGATTCTGACGGAAAAAATTTTGTATGAAACCTACATAAAGAAGCTCAAGCTGCCATGCAAGGTTATTCTGAAAGACGCTTACGATCCGGGAGAACCCAAGGAAGAAGTGATCGACGCGATTTTAACGGAAATGAAACCCTACGAAGTCACGAGGATCATCGGTATCGGCGGCGGCAGCGTTATCGACATTGCGAAGCTGCTCTGCGTGAAGGACGCCTATCCGATAAAGGACATAATCGAGGGCAGAAAGCCCATTGCGGTGGACAAGGAGCTTATCATAATTCCGACGACCTGCGGAACCGGAAGCGAGGTCACATACGGCGGCATCGTTACCATGAAAGAAACGGGGCTGAAAACGGCGATTATCGATCCGATATTATCCTCGAACCACGCGGTGCTGATTCCGGAACTTTTGTCAACGCTTCCGAAAAAAATATTTATGCACTGCTCTGTGGATGCGCTGGGACACTCGATGGAGTCCTACCTTTCGACAACCCGCGGAAACGATATTGCAAGGGCGGCAGGCTATCGCTCGGTGGATCTCATCTTGGGCGGATATGCCCAGATCATCAAACAGGGCGATGCAGTTATGCCCCAGCTTATGAAGCAATTCCTGATGGCAAGTTGCCTCGGAGGAATGGCAGTTAACAACGGAGGCGCAGGCCCGGTACACGCTCTTGCCTATCCGCTTGGAGAAGTCTATAAGATGTCCCACGGAGAGTCTATTTACCAGTTCCTCGTTCCGGTGCTGAAACACTACGAAAGCAAGGGCGGGGGCAAATACCTCGACGAGCTGAAAGAATTGATCGGAAAGCACTTACGCAGGGCGGGAATTGAGGATTCCGACGTTTTCGGAGGACTGGATAAGATGCTTAACATGATTTATCCGTCAAGAAGACTCAGTGAGGCAGGAATGAAAGAAAGCGATATCGAGCCTTTTACCGAGAATGTGTTTGCGGAAAAGCAGAGATTGCTGGCGGCAAGCTATACGGAATTCACGCCGGAGGATGCTCGCAGAATATATCTTGAGTGTCTATAATTCGGTGGAATAAAAGCATATAAAAAATCAATATTTGAAAAAACACCACAAGACGAATAACATATATAAGTAGAGAAATAAGAAACAAAAACTAATGAGAAACGGAGGAAAAATAAATGGCAGATTTATCACTGTTACTTGAATTCTATGAGAATTTGGTAAAAAGCCGCAGATTTGACGAACTGCTTTGGGA
>CAVKSD010000145.1:0-4143 GCA_963658905.1 Bacteroidaceae bacterium | reverse complement strand
CAACGTTTTTCATAACGTTTTGTGCCTTGAGCAGCGCGAAAGGAATGGATATAAAGATGAAGAAAGAAAAAGTATTTATAGCTTCTACAGGTATCATTGTCGGCTTACTTGCTGTTTTACTTGTAAAATTCGGCAACCCCGGCAATATGGGTCTTTGTATTGCCTGCTTCCTCAGAGATACAGCAGGTGCTTTGAAACTCCATACTGCAGGAGTTGTACAGTATCTCCGTCCGGAGATTATCGGCATCGTTTTAGGTGCATCCGTAATGGCCTTTTCAAAGAGAGAGTTAATCGCAAGAAGCGGTTCCAACCCTGTTGTACGTTTTGTTCTGGGCTTCTTTGTAATGATTGGTGCCTTGATGTTCCTTGGATGTCCGCTTAGAATGATGCTTCGTATCGGCGGTGGAGACATGAACGCAGTAATCGGTCTCTTAGGCTTCATTTGCGGTATTGCAGTTGGCATCGTTGCACTCAACAAAGGGTTCTCACTTGACAGATCCCACAAAGTCACCAACAGTGAAGCTTATGTATTTCCTATTATACAGGTAATATTCCTGGTACTTCTTGTTGCCATTCCTGCTGTGCTCGTATTCAGTACAGAAGGCCCGGGATCAAAACACGCACCGATTATCATTTCATTGATTGCCGGACTTGTTGCAGGTGCACTCGCACAGCGTACAAGATTCTGCACGGTTGCAGGTATCAGAGACAGCATCATGTTTAAAGATTTCACTATGTTAATCGGTTTTGTATCATTAATCATAACCGTTGCTGTCATGAATCTTATATTCGGTTTCTTTAATTTCGGTTTTGCAGAACAGCCGATTGCACACACAGATGGATTATGGAACTTCCTCGGAATGCTTCTGGTAGGCTTCGCATCCGTTCTTTTGGGAGGCTGCCCTCTCAGACAGTTGATCTTATCCGGAGAAGGAAATATCGACTCCGTTATCACGGTTATCGGTATGTTTGTAGGTGCAGCATTCTGTCATAACTTTGGTTTGGCGTCCTCCGCTGACGGCCCGACTTCAAACGGACAGTTTGCCGTTATTTTCGGTCTTATCGTTGTTGGCGCTATCGCACTTGTTAACATAGCTGCAAACAAAAAGAAAGGAGCTTAACATGACAGTTGATACAAGAGGACTTGCATGTCCACAGCCGGTCATTATGACCAAAAACGCTTTGGCAAAAGAAAATACGATTGAAGTACTCGTTGACAATGCCACAGCAAAAAACAACGTTCTCAGATTCGCGTCAAGCCACGGATGTACAGCAACCGTTACAGACGCAGAGAATGTTGATGAATGGATTATTAAAATCGAAAAATAGCATTGTATGATAAGGGATTCCGCCATGGTATATTTATTCACATTTCACACAAATTTTGATGCGAATATCGCATCCCGAAAACTTAAAACTCTTGGCTCGGTTAAAATGAAACCGGTCCCTCGTGTTTTAAGTTCATCTTGCGGTACTGCAGTATTGTTTTCAACGACTGATACGCAATTCCAGCCAAATACGTTTCTTGACTTGTCATTCGAGAAGGTATACCAGGTGGATGACCAAAATTACACTATGCTATTTGAAAAAAGCTGAAAGTTCTTAGTAATATGAATAGAATAAAGCCCGGACAGCATGTCCGGGCTTTATTCTTACTATTTAAGAAGGCTATCTTTGTCAGACAGCTCAATGCCAAAGGCATTTGCTGTATCTTCAAAGGTCAAATGTCCATTTACGAAATCCAGACCGTGCCAAAGGTCCCGATTATCTTTAGCGGCTTGTTTCCAACCCTTATCAGCTATCTCCAGAATGTAACGTATCGTGGCATTGGAAAGTGCCTCTGATGCGGTGTTTGCAACCGCAGAAGGGAGATTCGGTATGCCGATGTGTCTGATATCATCTACCACAAACCATGGCTCGTTATGCGTCGTATATCTGCTCGTTTCAATGGCACCGTTCGGTTCTGCGTCAATGTCAACTATGACCGACTTCGGCTGCATTATTTTCAGCATGTCTTTCGTGATAATTGAAAGCCCCGGAAACCACTTCACACAGTTATATATAATATCTGCGTCTTTAATTTCCCTTTCGACATTTGCTTTGTTGGAAAAACAGGTTTTAACGCCCGGTATTTTAACATTCATTACTTCTTCCAGTTTTTTTAGATTCGTGTCCATTACGACCACTTCTGCACCCATATTGCGTGCAAGTCTGGCACAGGCCGTTCCGACATTTCCTGCCCCCAAGACGACTATTTTCGCGGGTTTTACCCCCGGAGAGCCACATACCAGTTTACCTGCGCCGCCCGTGGTTGTCTGAGAATACCAAATCCCGGTTAAAAATCCTACCTCTCCGGCAATTCGGCTCATCGGCTCCAGTAATATAAAATTGCCGTCTGCATCCATCACATCCTCATATGCGAATGCCACGCACCCGGCGTTAAGCAGTGCCTCCGTCTGAGGAAGTCTGTTCGCAGAGTGAATATATGTAAATAAGATATGCTTTTCTTTGAGAAGGCCGAATTCCGGAGGCAGAATTTCTTTTACTTTAATTATCATCTCTGCCTCATGAAAGACCGCTTCCTCGTCAGGCAAAATTTTGGCCCCTGCTGCTTCGTATTTGTCGTTTGTGAACGAAGCAGCTTCACCGGCATTATTCTCAACATACACATCATGTCCTGCATCAACAAGTTTCTTGACATTTGCCGGTGTAATCGCAACTCTGTATTCGTTTTCTTTTATTTCCCGTGGTAATCCGATTTTCATAGCCTTCACAAATGACAATCTGCAAGTAAATTGTCACATATCTCCTTTCTGCTAATGTTCACGCTTGATACAATCGAGCTCATTCGACATACTCCTTAACAACACTCCTGCTTTTGGCAAGGTAAACAAGTGTCGTGTATGTACCATCAAACTCAATTATATCCCCGAGTTTATATTCTTTTTCACTTTTGCTCACATCTACAAAAGTGAGATCATGCGTTGCACCAATAACTTTCAACGATTCATCCTTTAGGCGCAGCTCATTCCAATCTCCATAATCCGCAGTCCCCAACGCCAGAAAAACAATCTTTCCTTTTACGGAAATGATTTCTGCCTGTACGCACACAGTCTCTCGATTCATGCCATATCCATAGTACTCACCGAATGCTTCGGCGTTCCTC
Organism: Bacteroidaceae bacterium; assembly: GCA_963658905.1. Lineage (GTDB taxonomy): Bacteria > Bacillota > Clostridia > Peptostreptococcales > Anaerovoracaceae > CAG-238. The sequence continues at coordinate 977 of CAVKSD010000145.1, read as the reverse complement.
CGCGGCATAAACGGTACGCCTCCTACGCGGATATTATTGACCCCTTTCGGCATGTCTTTCTTCCATACCCTCATAAGCGAAGTACTTCCTCCAACCGAAACAATATCAAGTTTTCTGTCAAGTCTTTGTTCTACACTTTTAGCAATTGCTGCAAGTTCTTCCATTTTATCGACAGTAGGGGCGATTGCTCCATAACAACCCAGATTTGTTCCTATGCCATATAAATACAGGCCATCCATTTCCTTTTCGACTTTTTCCGCTGCATCTAAAAGTTCGTTCCTATCCCAGAATCCCTCGCGAAGGTCACCAAGATCAACCATCAAAATCACCTTGTGAACTTTGCCTTTTTTTGAGGCAATTTCATTTGTTTTTTTTAAGACTTCAAGCTCACTTTGCAAGCTTATGTCACACGCATCAAGCATGGTTTCAATTTCAGACAGCATGGGGATTCGGATTAGCACCAGCGGAATTTGTATTCCTTGATTTCTGGCATCTTGGAGCTGCTCTAATCGTGACAGCCCCAGATATTTCACGTTTGCATTGATATATGCCTCGTTAAGTTCAGCAAGTCCGTCCGAAACTTTTGTAATACCCATTACACTGATGTTCATTTCGGCACATTTTTCTACCGACTTTTTCACATTTTCATACATCATCCTTGTGTGAATAAGCACTTTCGGGTATTTTTTTATCATTTTCTTTGAACTTTTCATGGCTCTCGTTTAACCTAATAGAATGGTTTTAACTTGATATATTAGTAAAGCAAATTATGTGCCAACACCATTTTGACCTTTTTGAGCGGTTTACACGCGATAGAAGGCGCGACTTTGACTATTTTTTGACAAAATATGGGCACTTTTTTGATGATATGACGAATATCCGCCAGGTCCCGCTAAAAAAAGAGCCACTCCGGCATATCATATTGATGTGACATGCCGGAGTAGCTTATTCATCTCACAATACCAGTAGTTTATAAC
>CAVKSD010000144.1:0-4204 GCA_963658905.1 Bacteroidaceae bacterium | reverse complement strand
GTGGAATACTGGCATTGCTCCGTATGCAATAAGAATTTCAGCAATGAAGCCGGGACAGCAGAGTTAACAAAAATTGTAACGGATCAAAACGCTAACAATCATTCCGGACAGCTTGGCGACTGGCAAAGCGATAGCAACGTACATTGGAAGGCGTACAGCTGTTGTCACGCCAAGATTGATGAAGGGGATCATACTTTCGGCGAGTGGAGCGGTAGCAAACGTACATGTATCATTTGCGACTATGAGAACACTTGCGAACATAGCTGGGATGACGGAAATATAACAACAGCTCCTAAATGTGAGACTGCAGGAGTAAGGACTTATACCTGCACAACCTGCAGAGCGACAAAGACAGAGAGGATCGCAGCAACGGGCCATAAATCTACAGATGTTGAAAAAGAAGAAGCGACGTGTACGAAAGAAGGCCATGAAGCAGGAACAAAATGCTCAGAATGCGGCAAGGCCTTATCGGGACTGGAAACAATCCAGATGAAGGAACATGATTATCGTCTGACAGGAGCAGATCCGGCAACATGTGAAAAAGCAGGAACAGCCTATTACAAATGTAATGATTGCGAAGCGACCAAAACAGAAACCATCGACGCGCTTAATCACAGCTGGTCAGAAGATTTCAGAACTGACATTGAGGCAACCTGCACCAAAGTTGGGAGCAAAAGCAAGCATTGTACTCGCAACGGCTGTAGTGCGAAAAGCGAAGTAACGGAGATTGCTGCACTGGGACATAATTACGGTGAAGCGACATATACGTGGAGCAAAGACAATACACAGTGTACGGCGGAGCGTCAGTGTACCCGTAGTGGCTGTAGTCATACAGATTCGCAAACCGTGACAACAGCCGTAAAGGAAGTTACGCAAGGGCAGTCCTGTGTTAACGATGAGCTGTCTACCTATATGGCGACATTTAATGAACCGTTTGAAACGCAAACGAAGCTCAATGTGAAAACCAAGGATAAGCTCGGCCACGATTACACCGTGCAGGAACACAATGAAACGCAGCACTGGAACAAGTGCTCACGCTGCGATGCTATTGGCGAACAAGTCAACCACTTCGGCGGCACAGCGACCTGCAAGGAAAAAGCAACGTGCACAGGGTGCAACAAAGAATACGGGGATTTAGCAGACCACGAATATGGCAATCTGATTTCCGAAGTTCCTGCAACACATATGAACAATGGACAAAAGGCGAATTATACATGCTCGGTATGCGAAAAGAACTTTGATAAAGACAAAAAAGAGCTTGCAGACCTTACAATTGAAAAGCTTGCAGGGCATACCTATGACAAAGAAGTTACAGAACAAAAGTATTTGAAAGCTGAAGCAGACTGCACAAATTCGGCAGTATACTATAAATCCTGTGAATGCGGAGAGAAATCACAAAAAGATACATTTACATCAGGAGAACCTCTAGGACATACCGGCGGCACGGCAACCTGCACTGAAAGAGCACGATGTACGCGGTGCCAAGAAGAATATGGCGAAGTAAATGCAAGCAACCATGCAGACACTGCGACAACATGGACAACAGCCGGAACGACCCACAAAGAGACATATACTTGCTGCGGCGCAGTAAAAACTGCTGAAGCAGACCATACCTTCGGTGACTGGAGCGACGGCAAACATACCTGTACTGCTTGCGGCTATGAGACCACTTGCGACCACAACTGGAACAGCGGCACAGTGACTACAGAGCCAACCTGCACGGCGCAGGGCGAAAAAACCTATACCTGCAACGAGTGTGGGAGTACAAAAGCTGAGCCGCTATCTAAAATAGAGCATGTATGCGCAATAGACTGGACTCGGGATGCTGAAAACCATTGGAAAGTATGCACCAAGTGTGGGGTAATTCTTGATGTAGCTGCGCATACCTATAGCGGCTGGATTATTGAGAAAGCAGCCACGGAGAACGAGACGGGTAGTAAGCACAGAGAATGCAGTGCTTGTGAGTACCAGGAAACACAGATAGTACCTGCGCTTGGACATACACATAGCTTGACCGAGGTAGCTGCAGTTGAACCAACCTGCACAAGAGCAGGAAACAGCGCATACTATGCCTGCTCAGGCTGCGGGAAATACTTCTCAGATAGAGAAGCCGGCACCGAAATAACTGCAGAAAGCTGGATAATTAGAGCTAAAGGCCATACAGAAGAGATTGACGCAGCAGTAAACCCGACTTGCACGCAGACCGGCCTCACCGAAGGCACGCACTGCTCGGCGTGTGGAGAAGTTATTGTAGCTCAGGCGGTGATTCCTAAGTTAGAACACAGCTACGGCGAATGGATCATAGATCAGGTGGCCACCGAGGATGCGGACGGCAGCAAGCATCGGGTATGCAGCGCTTGCGAAGAAAGGGAAGATGGAACGATACCGAAGCTCAGCCATACGCATGTATTTGACAGAACGGCCGCTGAGGAAGGGTACATCGCAGCCGCAGCAACCTGCACTTCGCCGGCAGTATACTATAAATCCTGCGAATGCGGAGAAATAGGCACAGAAACATTCGAGTATGGCAGTGCTCTTGATCACAGCTATGAATGGCAGCATGATGAAGATAAGCACTGGAGGCTTTGCACACGCTGTAATGCGACAGATGCAGAGGGAAGTCATGTTTATGACAGCGATTCCGATACTGTCTGCAACACCTGCGGATACGAGCCTGCCGCTGGTCCTGTAGAGCATGAACACGCCCCGACAAAGGTAGATTCCGCTCCTGCAAGCTGCACTGCGGACGGTAATTCGGAATACTATACCTGCACCTGCGGCAAGTGGTTTAGCGATAGCGCAGCTAAGCATGAAATCACAGACAAGGACAGTGTAAAAATAAAGGCAACAGGTCACAGCTGGGATGCCGGCGTAGTAACCACTGCCCCGACCACATCAGCAGAGGGCGTAAGAACATATACATGCACGGTATGCAGCGCCACAAAGGCCGAAGCAATCGCAAAGATAACCATTCCAAGCGGCGGCTCATCAGGCGGCGGCTCGGTAACTCCGCAGAACGGCAACACCACTGATAATGTTGTAAACAAAACCGAAAACAGAACTACCGGCACTCCGGCGACAACCACTGCAACCGTCACCCAAACAACTACCACAACCACCGATGGCAAGAAAACCACAGCGGCGACAGTGGACGATACTACGGCAACTAAAATCGTAGACAAGGCGGTTTCAAACAAATCTGCCGAGGTAGTGGTAGATACCGCGACAAATAAAGAGATAGCGGAAGCCTCGGCGGGAAGTGCAACCGAAATTGCTCTCCCTGAGAAAACGGTGCAGGAACTTTCCCAAAAGACCGAAGCCAGCGTGACAATCAAATCCGACACGGCAGAAGTCACACTGAATAAAGCGGCAGTTGACGGGCTTGCAGCACAGGCAGGAGACGACGGCTATGTAAGACTCGTTGTGGAAACCGTGAAACAGGAGCCAAGGTTTCAGGAGGTGGAACTTAAACTCGTGACATCAAAAGGCGTTGTAACCGACTTTAGGGGCGGAGACGTAAGCATCACGGTTAAGCTAGGCAGCGCCCTTGCCACCAAAGAGTTGACCTGCGTCTACATCAGCGACGGCGGCATTTACCACAAAGTAAACGGAGCAAAGAATAGCGACGGAACATATACCTTCATAACCGGGCATTTCTCAAGCTACGCAATAATGGCGCTGGACGAAGCGAATGAAGTGATTTCAGAGCAAACCGCAAAGGCAAAGAGCCTTGCAAGCAAGATTCAGATCAAAGCCCGCTCCGTAAAGACCGCCAAGGGCAACATCAAGGTTACCCTCAAGATCACAAAGGGCGCGGCAAGTTTCAAAGCCCTCGAAGACATGGGCTACACGCTGAAATATCAGTTCTACAGAAGCACAAAAATGCGAAAGGACTACAAGTACAAGTTTGAAACCCTCGGAAAACCATATACCAACACCGACGCGAAAAAAGGCGTGAGATACTACTACAAGGCACGCATCGTGGTTTACGACGCAGAGGGCAAACTCATCACCAAGACGAATCTCAAAAAGTGCTGGTACGCGACGCGCATACGCTAGACTTGTCGCTTCGCCCACCGCGGTGTGAAAGCAAACGAAAAATCCTGCGTCTAAGTAGAGGCAGAATAGAATCGCGCGAGGCGACCTGCGGGTCGCCTCAAACTTTTTACAGACATAGCTTTGCCTGCCGCATTGTAAGTGAACA
>CAVKSD010000143.1:0-4210 GCA_963658905.1 Bacteroidaceae bacterium | reverse complement strand
GTTATACGAATAATACGGCTGCGCAAGATCGAAACAAGAAGGAAAATAGATGCTCGGGAAAGGAGGCGAGGCAAAGGGCGATGATAAATTTTACCAGAATAAAGATGGATGGAAGTGAGCCTATATATATGCAGCTCATAAAATTTGTCAAAGGGGGACTTGCGTCGGGAGAAATCGCGTGCGGCGACGAGATGCCGTCGCGGCGGGTTTTGTCCGCGCTACTGGGAATTAACCCGAACACCGTCCAAAAAGCTTATGCTCTTATGGAAGCGGAGAAAATAATAAGCTCCCACGCCGGCGCAAAGAGCCTTGTCTGCGCTACGAAGGAAAAAATATCGCAGATAAGAGAGGAACTGACGGAGGATGGCGCAAGGACCGCAATAGCAACTCTGAAAGCCGCGGGCTACAGCAGAGACGAGGCGATAGCGGTGATAGAAAAGTACTGGGACTTGGAGGTGATGGAGGAATGAAAAATTTTATTAGGCGAAATCTGCCGATAGGTTACAGTCCGAAGAAAGAGGGGAGTTCCTTTGCCCTGTGCATGGCAGGCGCGATTTTTTTTAGCATGACATTCCTTTTGGATTACGGCAGGGCAAGGGAAAGCCTGTTTCGCTATGTGGCAGGGGGACTCAGAAAAGAACTGATTCCGGGAGCCGTGATGGATGATTTTGCAGATATTCTGGGCTGCAGCATGGCGGCGTTTCCGCTGATGGCGCTGATTTGCCTCGCGGCGCAGATTTCGAGCCACTATGCTTATCACAGAGACGGCAGCAACGCTTTTTACACCATGAAAAGACTTCCAGGCAGCCGGGAACTTGGCAGAAGATGCGTCGCTCTTCCGGTGATAGAAGCCGTGCTGATCTTGCTGGCAATGGCGGCAATGCTTGCATTTTATTACCTTATATACATGAAAGCGACTCCGGCGGAGGCTCTGCGGGCAGGGCAGTGGAGCCTGTTTTTGGAGAAATGGAGGGTGTTTTAGATGTTAACTATCAAGAATTTGAGTAAAAAATACGGCGGGGACAAGCTTGCGCTAAAAGACGTGAGCCTTGAAATTCCAAAAGGGCAGATAGTCGGGCTTTTCGGGGAAAACGGTGCAGGCAAGACCACGCTGATGAAGTCGATACTGGGTTTTGTAAGATACGAGGGGGAAATTACCCTTGACGGAGAAAAAATTACACACGATAACATCACAAGAATTTCATTTGCTACCGGTGAGCATTCGTTTTTTCCGGCGCTGACTGCGGAGGGACACGAAGAATTTTATAAAGAGCATTTTGATATGTTTCGGAAAAAGCGCTTCGACGCTTTGATGGATTTCTTTGAGCTTCCGAGGCACAAAAAAATCGGCAGCTTTTCCACCGGACAGAAAAATCAGTTCGAGGTTATTTTAGCTCTTTCCCAGGGTGCAGAGTATATTCTGATGGACGAACCTTTTGCGGGAAATGACATTTTTAACCGGGAGGACTTTTACAAGGTTTTGCTGGGAATTTTGGAGCCGGAAGAGACGGTACTGCTTTCGACCCATTTAATCGAGGAAGTTGCGGAGTTTATAGGCAGAGCGATTTTGCTTCACAAAGGGGAAATCATCGGGGATCTGAGTCTGGATGAAATCGAAGAATCGGGCAAAAGCTTGATTGACATTATAAAGGAAACTTACAGCTACAGAGCCGACCGGGTGAGCAAAGCCATCGCAGGCATGGAGGGCAAGCAATGAGAGAAGATATGCGGGCAAAACTGTCAATCTTTGAGCTGCTGCTGCGAAACGGGGGAGGAAAAATCGCGGCGGTGATCCTGCTCACGATGCTGGCAGAGGGGTTTTTACTATATAATATGATGCAAAACGAAACCATGTACTACGAAAACCTTTTCGCAAGGGGCGCGGCAATTCCGCTGAAAGCAGGCTTTGTGCTGCTGGCACTTGGGATGTGCAATTCCATGAAAGCCTCAAAGAGCAATCTGAGCTACACCCTGAGACGGCTAAAAACAGAGCCAAAAGAGCTGTTTTATGCGGAAACCATAATCAATATCCTTGCCTTTGCGGCATTTTGGGCGCTGGCAGTCGCGCTCCTATGCGGATTCGGTGCTTATTTCACGGAAAATATTTCGGAGGCGCTTAATAAGGAAGTGGGATTGTTTCTTGCTTTCAGCAGGAGTCATGATTTGAAGTTCTGGCTGCCGGCAGGAAATATTTCGCTAGTGATAAGAAACGTCATAGGCGTTGCGGCACTTGGGGCGGCGATTGCGCGGCTGAACTGTTTTCTGCGAAAGGGCAAAAGAAAGCCGGTGGCGGCACTTTTGACATTATACCTTTTCACAAGAGGATTTTATGCGGATTTAAATACTTCTCCGAGCAATTTCATTCTGGCGGCGGCGATGCTTGTGATACTGGTATTTTGCGTGCTCAGCGCGGTCAGCGAAGAAGAGGGGGCGGAAGTATGAAGATGAGAAAAATTGCGGCGACAGTGCTGATTCTATCCCTTGCGGCAGGGGGCGCAGCCGCAGGAAAGACTGCCTTGCAAAAAGACAAAGTGCGAATTTTCGAGGAAACCATCGCAGGAAACGCAAAGGCTGCAGAGGGAATTACAGCATGTTTCGGCGGATATGTGAGGAATCTAAAAAGTTATCGAAGCGAGTCTTATTGGGAGAATACTTACACCTACGGCGGCGGGCAAAACGTCAGATTCGCTTGCGGCGAACCGACTAAACTGGCGAAAGCGAGGACGGCCGGGGAAAACGGCGGGGAAGATTCTTTGTACTTCTCGGCATACAACTCTTTTGACCTCCAAAGCATTTCGCGGCTTTTTCTGATCGAAGAAGACAAGAAGAAAGAAGAGAAGGCAGAAGAAATTCTGCAAGCTCCTTTTGCGGAGGACGCCGAAGAATATATAAAGAAGCTGAGAGACAGCATTCCGAAAAACGGCTCAAAATACGCCAAAATCCACGTCAAGGATATTCTCGACTACTATATAATGGATGTATTGATTTATGGCGGAAAGGATGATGCAATTTCCTTCTTTTTTACAAGTTTGGACATGGGAGAAGGAAATGCCTCGGAGGACGCAAGGAAGTGGAAAGCATGGCAGGAATTTTTCAAGATTCCGGTTTTGGAGGAGGAATATTGTTCTTATCAGCTCGGCATAGGGGATAACGGTGAAATATACACCTCGGCAGACTACGGAACTCCGGAAGGCAAGGACGCATTTTACTTCAATGTGCAAGCCTGCGAAACGGATGAAGCGGCATACTTTATCTTTGACGCTCATTCGCTGAAGAATGATCTGGTGGACACGAGCCTGATTCCGGGCGGATTCGGGATTTATCGTATGCCTTTTGAAACAAAGGACGGAAGTTTGCCCGCGGAAAATATCGAAACGATATACAGCCTTGACCCGGAGGCGCACTATCTGGGCATTTCGGCAAGTTCGGACGGCAAAAAACTCTTCGTTTCGTACTATTATGATGAAGAAATAGGAAGCGGGGAAACCGGAGACGGAAGACCGACGATTTTTTTCGAGGTAATTGATATTGCTGCGGGCAAATGTGACGAAAAAATAAAAGCTATCGACGGGTGTGAAAATGTAATCATTAGGGACGACGGAGACTATCAGCTTTTTTCTGACGGAGAGTCTAAGCTGAGGGTATATCATTATTCGGCGGGAAAGTATAGCCTCGCCTTTAAGATTGACGGTGCTGACTTCGATTCGCTAGGAATGTACTATTTGGATGCGGGATCTGGGACAGAGGTTTTGTACGAGAAAAACAGGCTGACGATTTTGAACTATGAGGCTAGGTCCCTATGGGCGGAGACAGCGCAGGGCGGAAACGGTTTTGAGAGAGACGAAGAATATAACAGATGGTCTATGGCGGATTGCAACTCCGTAATCATAAACGTGTTCGGCAAGGACGGGCATGAGTACTGCGGCAGGCTCTACAGCAATTTGCAGGACTTTTACGACGAGGAAAGCTACAAAGAAATCGGGGCTAAACTTTGGGACTCCCAGAGCGTCGGAGAGACCTTTGTGACGGATGATAAATTTCCGGTTGCAATGAAAAATTCATGGGAGCTGCTTGGACTAAGGATTTAAGAATAGGGGAACCCTTGCAAATACAGGGGCGCAGGCGAAAGACAAATAAAATTTGTGAAAAATTGCGAAAAAATGAGAAAATGTACTTGACAGTATGGGGGTAATGGTGGTAATATAGACAA
>CAVKSD010000142.1:0-4264 GCA_963658905.1 Bacteroidaceae bacterium | reverse complement strand
GTAGCCACAGATGAAATCTGTGTTAAAGGGGTTCGGGGATATTTCCCAGACAAGCGATTTATAAGCTCCTGCTTCGGCAGGGGCTTATAAATTTTGCACGAGTGGGTACCGCCGTGCCCTGCTTGCCAAGTATGTTTTCCAACTATGTACTTCACCCTTTCCGATATCATTCCCTCACATCATCAAAATTGTGATAACAGATTCCGGTACGCTCCGCCACACGGCGGAATACCTCATCTGTTTTTTCCATATAGCCATTTTTGAAATAGCTGCATTTGGCCGGGTCGATACCGTAGTAATCTCCAGTCATCGCTACGGCAATTGCACGACAACCACCGGCACAAAGTTTTTTATATTCACATTCTCGGCAAGCTTCGTTTTTCTCGTGCAGTTTAGAAATCGGACAGGTTACATAGTCAAGGTATTCACTCTCCTGAAGAAACTTTTGCAAATCTCCTGTCTTTATATTACCAAGATGGATTCCTCGTTTTTCCAAAGTACCAGAGAGCTGATTGCACGGGACAAGCGAGCCATCGGAATTGATAGCGATCATACCTCGATTGCCACGACATACCGGAGCGTTGTCTCGGAAGCTGCGGCAGCCGCCTTCTACCGGACGGTAATGATAACGCCTAAACTTCGGGAAGAACTGCAAGAACTGCCATATATCAATTTCCATTTCATACCCGGCTGCGGCATAGCGTTCTGTGAAATCCAACATCAAATCGTAATATTCTTCCAAGCCAAAGCAGGCGCCCTCGGCATTTTCCTGCCAGCGTGGAGCCTCAGAGGTTCGAATAATACGCAATTGTTCCACACCTTTTTTCGCCATCAGTTCTGCTGTTTCGTACAGCGTATCAATATTCAACCGATGAACACAGGTTTGAATACGGACTGCAAATCCGTTTCGTTTGCAAGCATCAATCGCCGCCATAGCTTCTGCTTCAGCACCAACTTTTCCTCGCATCCAATCGTGATGACCGATGCAGTCAAAGGAAATTTTAATGAGTGGATTTGCTCCAATTTCACGGAAGGTCTCAAGAAGTGTATCGTTCACCAAGCAGCCATTGGTGTTCAACTCCTTTACTACCATGCCACGCTTATAAATCTCACGGACAATTTCAACAAAATCCGGGTGGATGGTAGGCTCACCGCCGGTGAGAGTAAGAGATTGTACACCACAACGGTCAAGCTCATCCAGTGTTTTCTGCCACTCGTCCGTCGAAAACTCTCGCATTAAACGAGCGTTGTCTGCCGCCATAAAGCAATGACGACAGTTATAATTACATTTGCCAGTAATAGCCCAATTCGCAGCCGGAAAATAACGGTTGTCACAAAAGCGTGGCTTTTGCCAGTCGGAGAGTTGTTCGTTTCCATCCGATTCATGAATCATGTTTCGCCGCAAAAAAACGGCAGCGCAGGCATCAGCATCGTCAAATTCATGGACTCCATCACACTTAGATAGAAAATTGTATTCCTCTGCTTTCAGTCCCATAGCATTGCGAATACCACGAACATAGTAGGCATAGGGAACAAGCCGCCAGGAGCGCAGTGCTATATTTTCGTTTAGGATATATTTTTTCATACTCAGCCTTTCTATATGTCTCGACTATTCGCAGTCGAGATACTCGGTCATCTATTTCGCTCCGCAATCATGTCATAGGCACGAGCGATGTCACCTTGTATCTGCCCGGATTCGCATTGTTCACAGATGATCGTGTCGTCATCGTTTTGCGTATACAGCCAGAGCGAATCCCTGGGCATTACACGGCCACAGGTGTTGCAAGTCACGGTCATGCTCGCAGTCGGGTTTGCATGATCGCCGCCGTTATCAACGCATCCGCCGCCGGTTACTGCGTCCAGTTCGTCATCGAACAGTTCCCTCTGTTTATCCCGTTTCATTCTCAACCCTCTCGCTTTCTTCTGTTCGCCTCGCACCGGCAAAGCATCGGCTGACCGATAATTACGACTTGGCTCACCTTGCTGTAATCCCAATATTTACAACGGCAGCAGGTTCCGGCGACGCCAAAATCGCCTCGCTCCTCATAATGCTCACAACCGTACCCAATCGTGGTATAGAGATAGCCGTCATGATTATAGCAGCCGCCGCCAGTAACGTTGTTAAGTTCCTCGTCCGACAGTTCGCCGCTTTCATGCATACTCTTAAAATAGCTTTCCGCCTGTTCTCTCGTAAGCTCCGCACCGTTTTCCTTTGCCAAGGCAATGAGTTCTTCGACACTTTCGCAGTTTTTCGCCTTCTCGACTATATTTTGTTCCATCATAGCCCTACTTACTTATTTCTTCCTGTTTGCCGGATGACGGCAGGGTGCGGGTTGTCCAAGCACAATCGCCTGAGAAGCTGCATTCTGATCCCAATACTTACAGCGGCAGCAAGTGCCGTCTACACCTAATGCACCCTCGCCGTAGTCCTCAAAATGCTCACAGCCATAGCCGATTGTTGTCATCAGATAACCTTCATCCGAATAGCAGCCGCCACCTGCAACCGCCTCCAACTCTCGCTCCGATAATTCTTTTTCCTTTTCGTCCATAACAGAGTTTCTCTTATTGAATACGACCAGCAATATCTCTTTCCCATATCGAATTATTAAGTCTGCAATGAACGCATTCAACCCAATAATCATTTAAACGTGTGCGATCTTTGACTTCATAGGTAATCTTGAACACACTTCCATTGCAGTCAGGGCATCTTTTGCTGACAACTGTAACAATATCCCCAATTTTGTATTTAGGTCCAGTCTCAGTACATCCACCGCCGGCTACATCATCCAGCTCGTTGTCAGAGAGTTCGCCTTCCGCATGAAGGCGTGTAAAGAATTCCTGTGCTTTTTCTTCCGTAAGCTCAATATTCTCAGACTTGGCAAGTTCCATGAGTTCCGTCACACTTTTTGCTTCCTTTGCCTTTATCATCATAGCTTCATTCATTTTCATTTCCTCCTATCTTAACCGAGACGACCGATAATGTCCGATCTGGTATACCGATAATCAGAATTATATTTTGTTTCGTCTGCTTCGAACTGATTACCGCAGCTTGTACAGATCAGTGTGTAATCATATCTGCACTCTGAGCTATTACAATACCCCATGAAAACACGGACAATCTTCCCTAATTCGCATCCGCAGGCGTTGCATCTGTATGCACCCTTAACAGCAACGATTTCACCCTCTGAATAAGTCGGCAGGGTATATTCCGGTTCACCGCCGCAGCCGCCGCCTGCAACCGCATCCAGTTCTGTGTCCGAAAGTTCTCCCTCGGCGTGAAGCTCGGAAAAAAGCTTCTGTGCTTTTTCTTCCGTAAGTTCAATATTCTCAGACTTGGCAAGTTCCATGAGTTCCGTCACACTTTTTGTTTCCCTCGCCTTTATCATCATAGCTTCGTTCATTTTCATTTCCTCCAAAACAAGAAAATATTTGCTTATAAGTATGTTCCCTATCTTTTGTTTAACGCGTGATTACAAAGCCACATTCCACCCTCGTAGCTCATGTAGCTGCAGTCCTTACAGGTTAATTGGCGGTTACAGGTATTACAATATACAAAGCCTGAAGAGTCCATTCTCATAGATGAATTTTTGCAATGGGGACACCCGGAAATTTCAGCGCAGACATATCCCACAGTAATAACCATTCTCCCATCCCTTGCATAGCAGCCGCCGCCTGCAACCGCATCCAGTTCTGTATCCGAAAGTTCTCCCTCGGCGTGAAGCTCGGAAAAAAGCTTCTGTGCTTTTTCTTCCGTAAGCTCAATATTCTCAGACTTGGCAAGTTCCAGCAGTTCTTCTGTATTTGCTGCTTGTTTTGCCTTATTCATCAATTCATCTTTCATCATAAGCTCCTCCTGTTTTATTCAATCGTTACATATACGGTTGGAAACTCCCATTCCCGCCCTGGCTGATTCACTTGTGGAGCATTTTCGTACCCAAGCGTTTCCGCACAAACACAGCAATACCATAGCTTCTGCTTGTCAGTCGTACCAAATTGTACCAAGTCCCAGCAGTCTTTGTGGCACTTTGGGCAATTCCAGTCAAGCGCACGCCCTCTGACGGTAACGCTTGTGGGAGCAGAAGGGGAGGAACCGCCACAGCCGCCGCCTGCTACTGCGTCAAGCTCGGCATCGGACAGCTCACCCACCGGTGGCTGCAATTTGGCGAAGTATTCTTTTGCCTGTTCCTCGGTCAACGCAATATTATTTTCTTTTGCAAGCATGAGCAGTTCTTCCACGTTCGATGCCTGCTGTGCCTTTATCATG
>CAVKSD010000141.1:0-4276 GCA_963658905.1 Bacteroidaceae bacterium | reverse complement strand
TTAATATGCGGTTTTGTTCTTTCGAATTTCTGTTTTGCCATTTTAAATTTCCTCCTGATTGTATAACGTTATTTTTTGGAAGCGCAGACTTGGGCGTCCCCAAATCTGCCGTTGGGTTTTGCTCAAACCTATTTCTAATTTTATCATATTGGGGACGGTTTGCAAGTGATTTTTGCAAGTTTTCATCCCTTTTCATCCTTTTTTCGCCTTTTCGTCGGGTCTTTTTCACAGGTGTTACCGATGGCATTTCTATAAAAAAATCCCTCGCAGCTCGATGACCGTCGCCGTGGGGGATTCAAATGGAGCTGTTGAGCAGGCTCGAACTGCCGAACCTCTTCCTTACCAAGGAAGTGCTCTACCTACTGAGCTACAACAGCATATTTTTTGTCGCTCCGTTATTATAGCACAGGCGAGCTGGGTTTGTAAAGTATTTTTTTCGCCTATTCCTGCAAATATTGCAACACTTTTCTCTTGATTCGCTGCAACGCATTGTCGATGGATTTTGGTGATTTATTCAGCAATTCGGCAATTTCAAGATAGGAGCGTCCCTTTAGCTTCTCGCTCCACACTCTCTGTTCAAAGTCGCTGAAAAGCCCGCTGTCCTGCGCTTTGAGGCAGTCAAGCACTTCTTTTATCAGGGTAAGCGCTTCGGGATTGTTTTCTTCACTGTCCCGGATGATGTTTTCCATCGTGGTTTCCCACCCGCCCTCTATAACGGTTTTGCTTAGGGAAAGAGACTCGTTTAGGGGCTGGTGTTTTTTTCGGTTGGCGCTTTTTATGGCTGTGATTATCTGACTGTTTACGCAGGTGTCCGCATAGGTCTTGAATGAAGTCTCTCGGTCAGGGTCATAGTTTCGGATCGCCTTGAATAAGCCTATCATGCCCTCTTGAACCACGTCCTCGGCTTCGGCCCCGACGATATAATATACTTTTGCCTTGCCTTTTGCTATGCCCTTGTACTTTTCTATCAGCATTTCCTCCGCCGTCTTGCTGCCCTCTTGTGCCATTTTCACCAGCTGCTCGTCGGTAAGGATATGCACCGTGCTATTTTCCATCTCTTTGTTTCCTGACTTCATACATGATTACCGCAGCGGCGTTTGAGGCATTCAGGGAAGTTATTTTCCCCACCATAGGCATGGAAACCACAAAATCGCACTTTTCGCGAACCAGTTTGCTTATGCCAAAACCCTCGCTACCGATTACAACTGCGAGTCTGCCCCTTAGGTCGGCTTTGTAGTATTCCTCGCCGCCCATGTCGCAGGCCGCTACCCAAATGCCTTTTTCTTTGAGTTCATCAATGGTCTGGGCGATATTAGTGACCTTTACGCAAGGCATATATTCGATTGCTCCCGCCGAGGCCTTTGCAACGGTTTCCGTAAGTCCGCAAGCTCTGCGCTTTGGAATGATGACTCCGTGGGCGCCTGCGCATTCGGCAGTTCTCATAATCGCCCCCAAGTTATGAGGGTCTTCCAAATTGTCGAGAATGATTATAAAAGGCTCTTCATTTTTCTCTGCGGCTTTTGCAAATATGTCTTCCATTTCCGCGTATTCGTAGGGGCTGATATATGCGGCTACACCTTGGTGCGCCTGCCCCGGTGCGATTCTGTCCAGCGCCGCCTTTTCGGCTTTCATGACCGGAATGCCCTTTTCCTTCGCCATGGCAAGGATTTTTATCATTGAGCCTTCCGTGCTGCATGCGACCAGTTTATCAATCTCTCTGCCGCTTTTGAGCGCCTCTGTGACCGGATTTCTCCCTACAATCAGGTTTTCGCCGGCTTCCGCATTCTCTGCGAAGGCGAAAGCGCCGCCTATTTTTCCGATTCCTGGCGTATCGTTTCTGTTGCCGCTTTCCGAACCAGCACGTCTTGCCGCAGGCTTTTTCTGACCCGCTTGGTGCGGGCCCTCATTTTGATTTTTCGGGCCGTATCCGTAGCCGTATGTTCCCCGTTTTGTGGTGTGATTTTCTCTCTTGTTCTTTACTTTTGCCATTCTTATCTCCTGATTTTGCGCCTCATCTATGCTTTTCGTTCTTTCCGTGATTTACGCTTCTTGCGACTTCTTACGCCCTTTTGCGGTATTCGAGGAATTGATAGCTTATCCCGTTTTCTTCCTTTATGTCGCTTTCCCAAACAAGCTCGAAACTCCGCATTCTGTCAACATTCATAAGGTGCTTGTCGGCGTCAAAGTCCCCGAAAATTTTTGTAATAAAGAGCCTCTCGCATTGCCTGATGAGCTGCATATAAATCTGCTCCCCGCCGATTATCATCACATCCTCCGAGTCATATTTTGCGCACTCTGCAAGCAGCTGCTCCATGTTATTGACAATGACGCATCCCTCTTTTTCGAAGCTTGTATCCCTTGTCAAAACAATATTTGTTCTTTCCGGCAGCGGTCTTCCTTTCGGCAAACTTTCGAGGGTTGCCCTGCCCATAACAACCACTTTGCCTTTCGTTTTTTCCTTGAAATATTTAAGGTCGCCGGACAGGTGAGTAAGAAGCCCCCCGTCTTTTCCGATGCCCCAGTTCTCATCTGCGGCTACTATCAAATTCATTTTTCTTCCTTTCGTTTCTCCAAGCTGTATCTCACAAATTTCGCCTTCAACGCCTAAATTTCAGCAGCATCGTCAATTTGCGATATTCGCTTCTTGGATTCTTCGGATACATCGTCAAATCGCGCTGCTCTTTTTATCATCTTTCAAGCCACATCGTTAAATTGCAATAGGTATGTTAAGCACCTGCGGGTTTGTCTGATAATCTTCCACTATAATGTCCGCCGTGGTAAATTTGTAAAAATCCTTCACCTCCGGGTTTAATCTGACCTTCGGCGCAGGATACTGAGGTCTTTTTATCAGCTCTTCGATTACCGGAACGTGCTTGTTATATATGTGGGCATCAGAGATTACATGGACAAGTTCCCCCGGTTCGAGCCCGCTCACCTGCGCAAACATCATCACAAGGAGTGAATATTGCACGACATTCCAGTTGTTTGCCGCCAAAATATCCTGTGACCGCTGGTTGAGAATTGCGTTCAACCTATTACCTGTCACATTAAAAGTCATGCTGTAGGCGCAAGGCTCCAGATTCATTTCGGACAAATCCGCAAAGTTATATATGTTCGTCATGATTCTCCGGGATTGAGGCTGATTTTTCAGCTGCCAAAGTACATTGTCCACCTGATCCATTTCTCCTTGGGCAAATTTATATTTTTTTGCCATCTGATAGCCATAAGCCTTACCGATGGAGCCGGTTTCGTCTGCCCACTCGTCCCAGATATGCGGCTTCAGGTCGTGGATGTTGTTTGATTTTCTCTGCCAAATCCAAAGTATTTCGTCCATGGCGGATTTGATCGCCGTGGGTCTTAGGGTCAGCGCCGGAAATTCCTCGGACAGGTCGTATCTGTTTACGACTCCGAATGTTTTGATTGTGTATGCAGGAGAGCCGTCCTCCCAGCGGGCGCGAACTGTCTCCCCCTCCGTGGAAAATCCCTCCGTGAGAATCTTCTCGCACATATTTACAAATAGTTTATCTGCTTTGCTCATGTCTGTTTCCTTGTTATATATTTTATTTTGCTTATATATCAGTATACTTGATTTTACGAAAATAAACAATAAGAAATGTAAAAGCGGCTCAGGAGAGCCGCTTTTCGTATGTTTTCTTTTTAGCGAAGTGGAATCGCTGCCGCAATTTTGTCTCTACGCCTTCCGTCCATTTCTCCTCAGCGTCGTTGTAATGCGTCGAAAAAACTGTTCGCGTGGAGGCTTCGAGGACATAAATTGCTCTGGCACGCGTCCTCGGTGCAAAGGCAAATGCCAGTTTGAGTGCGAGACGCACTCGCCGGCGGTGGCTCGCAAGTCGCTCACTCATAATCTTTGGACTCTTTCACAATAATCGGAAATCTGTACAAACTTTTGACGACTTGCGTCTGTTTTTTTACTATTTTCCTTCCATTTTCAGTTAATTATTGGACAAATATCTGTTTTCTCGAAAAAAATACAACAAAATCGGGCATTTCTTTTGGACTTTTTTAGCAGACGCGCGAAAGAGTCCAATTTTAGGGTTTTGATGCTTTGAAAATGCGCTAAAAGCAGTATTTTATGTGTGATTTTCCCAAAGTCTTTTGGATTTTTGTAAGAAATCCTCGGGAAAATCCAATTTCGAGGCGAGTCGGCGAAGATATAAATTGCTCCGGCGCGCCGGCCCTGCGAAGCTCGGTGTGAGCTGTTTTGCCTTCGCTGCTACTATTCCAGCACAAAAGCGGCTCGGGAGAGCCGCTTTTC
>CAVKSD010000140.1:0-4331 GCA_963658905.1 Bacteroidaceae bacterium | reverse complement strand
TCATTTTCTTTTTCTCCTTTGCTTTTTACATCTTACATTGTTTTATAATTAACTTCTTTCTGCAGCAGTTACCAGGTTTTCATGTGCCTACTTTTTTAAGCTTTCTAAAAACTCCGTATACGCTTTCTTAAATTCAGGGCGCGGCGTTCCGAATATATCCATCTGGAAGCAAGGAATGCTCGTGTCATGCACGTCAATATAGTGTTCCACATTTGCCGGTACAGTCACAAATCCGCCTGGTGTGAGGTGGTAAGGAACTCCGTCTACATAGTAATCGCATTCGCCTTCAATAACCAGCGCAATCTGTTCTTCTGGATGAGAATGCGGTCTTTTTTCATGCCCTGCCTCAACAATCCCTAAAGTAACAGTACAATCGTCAGCGCCCATTGCAAGAGTCACCTGCTTCATTCCCGGTCTCAGCGGGCGGAACGGCATTTGGTTCCAGTTTCCTGACATTATTTCGCTCATAATTTTATCTCCTTTCTTAATATCACTGTGTTTTATTAAATCTTTTCCTTAACATCATAATTAAAGTCCCATAACAGAGCTTGGGTTCTCGCTGGTCATCAGTCTAAGTTCTTCCTTGGTAAATCCCTGTCTAAGCAGTCCGTCAAGCACATTGTCAAATCCCTTCACCGGATCAACATTATCTTTCTGACCAAAATCTGTTGAAATAATTACATGTTCGACGCCTGTTTTTCTGATGTTTTGCGCCATCTGCTCATAGGTCCACATATGGTGCCTGCTGATCTCGCAATACATGGTGCCGACCCATTCGATCCATACTCCCAAATCAATCCAGTGCTGAAGCAAATCATCAGGCGTTTCAAGCATAAAGTCAGGGTGGTCTACCATGATCTGTTTCTGCATTCCCATCTTGCACGCTTCTTCGACAACTTTATTGATCTCATAGCAATCGCCATGGCCTGTTGCAAGAAGAACATCCGGATGTTCTTTGATGATGTCTAGAATCTCTTTTATTTCAGAACGGCAGTTATTATCCTCATCTACTAGGCGAATTGCAGTTTCCTTAATAACCACGCCATTGGCGAGTTTCGGGAAACTGGTGCCTTTCAAAACTGCATTGATATGATTTTGTGCCGAAACTGTTGGTAACCAAATAACTTTGCAACCTGCACTGATTGCCGATAATACCGCGTATGGATTCAATCCTCCGTTTGTATTGTTCAAGCAAAGTGCGCCGATTGCCTTGCATTTTCCGTTCGGATTTACATAATCATTTACTATAGTGCATCCCGGACCTGTCATCATATGATGATCCTTATGTACAACGGCCTTATATCCGAATTGCTCACAGCGAAGTGTCAGCTGCGCAATGTCACATCTGCGTGCCATCAAAGACGGCGCAACATGCAGATGCATATCTACAATTCCCTCAAGCAAGTCTCCGTGATGAATAATATATTCATCCTCTAACTTTTTCCAGTCAATACTGTTGTCCATTTCTTACCTCCTGTGTGTTCATTTATAGTTAAAATTTATAAAACAATTTTATCTGCGCCCTTTAGCGCCATCATTCTACGGACATCTGTGGAAGTGGCTACATCATATCCCATGGTCATCGCCATATCCCTTACGATAGCAACCTGCTCACCGACCGACTGCACGAGTCTGGGTGACTTTGCATCGTTTGCATCAATGGTGACCCGTACATTGCCTCCCAATGCCAATCCGGCACTCGCTATACGAATTTGACTTTTTCCTATGCCTTCGACGGACCAGAAAAAATTCTCTTTTCCGAGTAATCTGCAGGCTGTATTATACATGAATGTCAGATTACTTACGCTTGCCGGAATTCCACCTGCTACCCCCAGAACAAACTGTATATAGACAGGCGTTTTAATAATACCCTCCTTTATAAAATAGGCTATATTGTTTATCGTTGCAACATCATATACCACGAATTCGGGTCTTGTCCCATTTTCATTCATAGTCCTAATGTTCTTTTCAAGCAAGTTGCAACGTTTTGCAAAGTCAGCCTCTCGCGTTGAAATAAATGACGGTTTATTCCATCCAACCTTGTCCCATGGCATCTCGATGATCCCTGGAATCCCAAAACTGGCTAAACCGGCATCTATCGTCGCAAGTTCAGGCTTAAACATCGCTATCGGAGTGAATTTATCTTCCGGCTGACTGGGCAAAGGTACACCCATTTTAACACAGCAGATCACATCGCATCTACTACGAATCAACTCAAGTGTTTTTCTTATAGAATCCTTTCTATTCTTAGAATCTCCATTCTGCGAATCTCCAGTATACACATATGCAATTGCCGCTCCCGCTTCGTAGGCCCGAACAGCTTCCTCGGCGTTCTTCTTCGAAAAATTACTTATTTCGGATACACACACTTCTTCGTCAAAGGCTGCGGTAATAAATATTTTATTTCGCATTATCTCAGTCCTCCCATTTGCAACACGAAAGCATACACTTTCATGTTTATTATTTAACATATGCAAGCTTTATGCCATTTTCTTTTTTCTTCGTCTATTTTCTGAAACCTTTATAATTTCTTAATTATTTATGTTGCTTTCTCGGCTCAATCTGCTATAATATACTTATATTTAAGTCATTTTTGACTTTTTTAACTTATAATTAACTTAAAAAGAAGGCGACTTACTATGTATAATGAGAACTATGATTATATTGACCAACATTGTATAGATATGTTTAGTCTTGCTGACATGGTTAACCAACCCATCCACATCATCACTCCTGACGGTATCCTGCGTTTTGTCAATCAATCATGGTGTCTTGTTTATGGAAAAAGTCCCGATGAAGTGTTGGGTAAACATATCGAAGATGCAGTACACATCGAAAACTTTTATGTATCTTTGGACGACCCTCTAAGCTTTGATTATTCTAAGTTTGAATATCATTTATTGAAGGAACCTATAAACAGTTCCGCCGCAATTGTTGCTTTACAAAAGAAGAAGAGCATTACTCTGTTGTCTGAAACACCAACTCATAATCAGGTTATGGTTTCTTCCACGCCTATTTTTAACGAAGCAGGAGAAATTTCCTGCGTGTTCACATTGGTTCAAGACCTTACCATGTTATCCAGTTGGCATGATTTTATGGTTCAAAGTCAGGAAAAGAATATCATGGCGCAAAAGGAACTTGCCAATTTACGCAGTAGCTTGAATGACTCCAGTATAATTGGGAATTCAAAGCAAATGACAGAGGTAAAGCAGCTTATTTCAATTGTTGCACCGGCTGATGCCAACGTCCTAATTTATGGTGAAAGCGGTACGGGTAAAGAGCTTATTGCAAAAGAAATTTATACGCAAAGTATGAGAAACGGCAAGCCTTTTATCACCGTAAACTGTGCTGCCATCCCTGACAATCTCTTGGAATCCGAGTTGTTCGGACATGAAAAAGGTTCTTTTACCGGCGCTGTTTCCTCCAAAATCGGTCTGTTTGAGCTTGCCAACCAAGGTACAATTCTGCTAGACGAAATAGGTGAATTCCCTTTGCATCTTCAGCCTAAATTGCTGAGAGTATTGCAAGAAAAAGAATTGCGGCGTGTGGGTGGCTCCAAAAATATTCCGGTGGATGTCCGTGTCATTGCCTCAACAAATCGCATACTTCAGGATATGGTCAAAGAGGGTTCTTTCCGAATGGATTTGTTTTATAGGCTCAATGTCTTTCCTATCAAGGTTCCGCCTTTACGGTTCCGGCGTGAGGATATTGCTCCCTTAGCATCATACTTTTTGTCCGGCTTTAATAAGAAATATAGAAAAAGCAAGTTTTTCTCGCCGCAGTCCATCGTTGCCCTAGAAAGGTATAACTGGCCTGGAAATGTTCGAGAGTTGGAAAATATCATCGAAAGGTTGGTAATCGTGGGGAATGAACCAACAATTACTGCCGAACAAGTGGGGTTTATTATGGATGCTGCAACTCCGGATTTTGTCGATGCCCATACATTAAATCCGGTTTCTTCTCTGAAAGATGCGGTAGATGCGCTTGAACGTCAGATGATAACAGATGCATTAAGTACCTATAAGTCTACCTACAAAGCAGCCGACGCCTTGGGTACCTCTCAGTCAACGATCGTTCGTAAGATGCGGCTATTAGGTATTGCAAAAGATGAATGATCCTTCACTGAAAAACAAGAGGATCTGTCGTAGTCAGTCGATTTAACCGACCGCGTGGCAGGCCCTCTTTTTAAGGATGCATTTAGGCGTAGTTATTTTTGTATTGTTTCCTTGATTGTATTAAGGTGTTGTCTGCTTCTGCTACAGAAGAATCCGAGGTCGTTCATACATGTAACCAACTGAAAACCTTGTTTTACCCTTCTCGCAGCATCATCG
>CAVKSD010000139.1:0-4489 GCA_963658905.1 Bacteroidaceae bacterium | reverse complement strand
AGCTTATTGTTATACCGACGACCTGCGGAACCGGTTCGGAGGTAACAAATGTTGCGGTTGCCGAATTAAAATCCCTGCATGTAAAGCTGGGGCTTGCCGTAGACGAAACATATGCAAACAAGGCAGTGCTGATTCCGGAATCCCTGCAAGGACTTCCTGATTATGTATTTGCAACAAGTTCAATCGACGCGCTGATTCATGCTACAGAAAGCTATTTGTCACCGCTTGCTTCCCCACAGACGGAGATTTTATCCCTGAAGGCGATTGAGCTTATTATGCACGGATATATGTCCATGCTTGCAAAAGGTGGAAATACAGCGACTGCGAGAAAAGACGCTTTAAAAGACTTCTGCCTGGCATCCAACTATGCGGGCATTGCCTTTGGTAACGCAGGCTGCGGAGCTGTGCATGCTTTGTCATATTCCATCGGCGGAGCGTTCCATGTGCCTCACGGCGAGTCCAATTACCAGTTCTTCACAGAGGTGTTCAAGACATATATGAAACGTGAGCCTAACGGCAAGATTGCATCTTTGAACAAGGTTTATGCCGACATTCTTTGTTGCGATACGGCGGACGTATATGACGAGCTTGACAAAGTTCTTAACAAACTGATTGCTAAAAAGCCACTGCACGAATATGGCATGACGGAAGAACAGATTGAGACATTCACGAAATCTACCGTTGACAATCAGCAAAGACTTTTGAGCAAGAGCTATGTGCCGCTGTCATACGAAGAACTCAGACAAATTTTCGTAAACTTATACTGATTATTACGACAAGAAAAGATTCACAAGGATGTGGGTATGAAATTTATTGAATCTCCGTGGAAGGAACCGTATTACAATCTTGCGCTGGAAGAATATGCGTTCGAAAAGCTCGACAGAAGCTGCGACTGGCTTATTTTATGGCAAAACTACAATACGATTGTTATCGGAAAATATCAGAACACCATTGAAGAAATAAATACGGAGTATGTACGCGAACACGGGATTTCGGTTGCGCGCCGATTGTCAGGCGGAGGGGCGGTCTATCACGACAGGGGCAATTTAAATTATACAATAATTGTTGACAAGAATGATAATTTTGACTTTAACTTCCGATATTTTGCACTACCGGTTACGGAAGCACTTAAAAAGTTTGGGCTTCAGGCGGAGTTTTCCGGTCGTAATGATGTGACGATAGGCGGAAAGAAATTTTCGGGAAATTCGCAGTATGTGAAGAAAAACCGCATAATGCATCATGGGTGCATTATGCTCGATTCCAACTTGGGCAGTGTTGCCGAGGCTTTGCGTGTTAAACCTGCAAAACTGGAGTCTAAGAGTACAAAATCTGTAAGAAGCCGTGTGACGAGCATCAATGCAAACTTAGAGAAGCCTGTTTCCATGGATGAATTTAAGGCAGAACTGAAAAATCAGGTTGCTGCGGGAAATCCTCTTGAAATATACAGGCTGACGGAGTATGATGTTGCGGAAATTCAAAAACTTCGGGACGAAAAATATGCCACTTGGGAATGGAATTACGGGTTTTCGCCGGAATATAAAATTCGCAAGGAAACTAAATTCGACGGAGGAATTGTAACCGCACATATGGAGGTTGAAAAAGGACGCATAAATGAAATCAAAATCTTCGGAGACTTCTTCGGAAACAGGGATATTTCAGACTTAGAGAGAGCCTTACAGGGCATTCCGCTGGATAAAAATTTGGAAAACTACCTTGAAAAAATCCACTTTGAGGAATATATGAGAGGGGTATCCGTCGATGAACTGGCAGGGCTGCTGAGAGATTGAGAGTTCAGCGGCTTGCCGAAAAAACTGTTACAGCTTTTACATCTTGTTTAAAGTATACATAGTAAAAGAGCCGCATTTGCACATTTTTGCGGCTCTTTTACTTGGCACAATCTGCAATAGTATGTTGCGATAGTCACGGGGTTATTCTATAAATAAATAGCCGTCAGAATCGTTGCAAATACAGGGATAGTTATAATTGAAAGCAGCGTGGTAAAAGCAACGACCTCTGCGCTAGAAAGGGCGTTTTTACCTTCCAGGGATGTGACCGGAACCGCAGCAACCGCCGCAGGAAATACCGCCGCAAAAGTCAGACACAGCTTTACACCGCTTGGAATCGGCAGCCAGTTTACCGCAAGGAAAGTCAAAACCGGAAGTAGCAGCATTTTTGTAACAGAAATTGCGACCATCTTGCCATGGGCAAGCATTTTGACGGGATTCGTCTCCCCAAGCTGCATTCCCACCAGCAGCATGGAAACCGGAACCGTAGCGTCTCCAATGGTCTCCGCCGTCTCAAAAATTGCCGATGGGAAATGAAGCCCTGCAAAGAGCATCACGATGCTTATAAACGAAACAATCGCGTTTATATTCCAAAATGACAGCAAAAACGATTTGAAATCAAAGGATTTCTTGCCACCGGAACCGAGGGCAAGGATGGTAGGCCCGAAAGAATAGAGGTAGATTGTCAGTGCTATATTATGCAGAACCATCAGATACAGAATATCTGAGCCAAAAAGAGCAAGGGTGATGGGAAATCCGATGAATCCGCTGTTTATGGAGCCGAAAGTAAAAGCGTACATTCCTAAATCCTCTTTATCTACGCGAATGACAAATTTGCACAGTACATAACCTAAGGCTGCCGCAAGAATAAAAAATATTAGCGCAAAAATCAGGGTTTCGATGGTGGCAGCAAAGGTTTCGTCGGTCAACTCCTTCGAAGTTATGGAGGCAATTATCATGCCGGGCGTTATAATTTTTATCAAAAGATTTGTCAAAAATTCGTTCGCTTCTTTCGGAAGAATACCCATGCGGTTTGCACCAAAGCCTACCGCCATAATCAAAAATATTGAAACTATTTTTTCTACGATCAAAAACATGCTGTATATAAATTACCTTTCTACATTGATACAAATAAAACGGAATCATTATAGCACAATTAAGCTCAAAAATCCCGAAAATCGCAAAAAATTTCCGGTTATTTCAGTATTATTTCAACTCTTTTTCAGGAGTCACATCGCTCTTTGCATCGCAGAGGAGATGCGTATGGCACGAAAGGACACGAAAAGATGCGAAAGGACACTGAAATTACAGTAAATGGCGGCCGACAAATATTGGTGGGGGAGCCTGCCCGAAAAATAAAAACACAGTTGCACCGATTACGGAACCGTTTCCGGAAACATAAACACCGCAAACATCGCCAACAGCGGATCAGCAAATGTGGGTGCATTATCGGATGGATCAGATATCAAAACGGTACCGCTTACGCAAACAACATGACGATCGTTGTTAGTGGAAACGAAAACAGCGGAAGTATTACGGCAACTGGAAGCCTAGGATCCGGAGGTATCGTCGGTCTTGCATACAATCACGCAACGGTGACCGGGAATACAAACACTGCGGCTTCGATTTCCGGCGGAACTTTGCGGCAGGCATTGTGGGCGGACTACAGTATAACGAACAAAATTTGACCATCGGCACGCCTACTGCGGAAAATCCGCGCTTCGTGGTTACCGGAAATAATACTGAAACTGCGCTCAGTAGTATTACCGGGAACTATAGAACTGAAATTGCTTGGAACAATGACGGGACGAACGCAGTCTTTTTAAAAATTTCTGACAACACGACCAACTAAAAATGAATAAACTGCGAGCCGCAGAGGAAATAAGAATCCTCTGCGGTTTGTTTATTTTGTTGTAGGAAATGCAAGGCTTAACGATTCTGCGGTATATGCAAAGCAAATGCTACAGGCACAAATGAGTTGAAAGCGTATTTATAGAATAAATTATAAATGAATATATTGATAAATTTAGTTATGTTAAACTCGTTGACGAGGTAAATGATGCTAAATTGATAGCACTTGCGGCGCAGCGTATGCAAAGATACAATTCGGAGGAATCCATCAGCGAAGAAGAAGCAGACGGAATCTTTGGCTTTGGCGATGACGTGAGAGATTTCGAAGGAGTGGAGTTTGAATGAACTACGAGTTAACTTATATTCCGGAAGCAATACAGGACATGAAAAATCTGGACGGAAGCCAGAGAAAATTGGCCAGAAAAGCTCTTGAAAAATTAAAGGGGAACCCACTGCCGCAAACAGAAGGAGGATACGGACAGTGGCTTGGAAATAAACAAGGCGTTAATTTATCAGGCTTTCTGAAAGTAAAGCTACGAGGGGCAGAACTCAGAATTGTCTATACCTTAAAGCGTGAAAACGAAAAGGTTTTGATCATTATCATCGGCGCAAGAGATGATGAAGAAGTCTATGAACTTGCGAGGAAAAGAATTGATGTAAATTTTGGTAAATGACGAAAAGATGGTAAAACTAAATACAATTCAAGGCAGCCTTGCAAATCGCGGGCTGTTTTTGTTTGAATTTAAGCTGACTTTGCAAACCTCTCTAAATTTCTTGCGCGGAGGTATTCTGTTTGATATAATGGTCTTGCATAACAGGATATGGAACAATGTATCAAAAGCGGGGAGAGAAAA
>CAVKSD010000138.1:0-4495 GCA_963658905.1 Bacteroidaceae bacterium | reverse complement strand
CTTTTTGTGATGTCCTTAATGGAGTGGATGTCCTCTACTATTCTTTTTCAACCTTTCCTCCTTAATGAAAGATTTTTATAATTACTTTTGTGCATGTTTTGTTGTAATGCAGTTCAAACTGCAATCACAAAAACTTCACAATTCTTTACTTTTATCATACCCCCCCCCAACATTTGTCAATGATTATGTTTTTGCATATATGGATATTTATGCCTGAAACTTTACATGCCTTTCATTTCTGCTGCGTGTTTGTCCGGTATGGTCATTCTGATAAGATTGAGTTCTTTTGCGGGTGGATTTGTGCAGAAACCTCATCTGAAATTTTATCATTCTGTGAAAGCATGAATTCAATAAAAAAGAGAGCCGAAGCTCTCTGAAAAAACTATTTTTATCTGCCCCGCCCCGATATGGCGCAGAGCTTGTGCAGAGCATATTTTGCCTGCAAATACTACTTATAGGCTTTTTTTGCGGTTTCGCAAAGTGCTGCGAATGCCGGTGCATCGTAGATTGCCATTTCGGAAAGCATCTTTCTGTTGATTTCGATGCCTGCCTTTTTCAGACCGTCCATGAGTCTGCTGTAACTGATGTCGTTCATTCTTGCAGCTGCGTTGATTCTTGCAATCCACATCTGTCTGTACTGTCTCTTTTTGAGCTTTCTGCCTACATAAGCGGATCTAAGTGATCTCATAACTGCCGGGTTAGCGGCTCTGAAAACCTTGCTCTTTGCGCCGTAGAAGCCCTTTGCCTGTTTCAAAATTTTCTTATGTCTTTTATGCGCGTTAACGCCTTTTTTTACTCTTGCCATTTTTCTTACCTCCGTAACCTTTCAACTATTTTGCCATAGATCTGAGCATTCTCTTCAAGTCTGCGCTCGTTAAAACAGTAGCTTTTCTCAAGCCTCTTTTTCTCTTGGCGTTTTTCTTAGTAAGAATATGGCTCTTGTATGCCTTATTTCTCTTGATTTTGCCGGATCCTGTTAATTTAAGTCTTTTGCATGCTCCTCTATGGGATTTCATCTTATTCTTTGCCATGATGATTTTTCCTCCTAAAATTATTTATCGCTCTTAGGTCCAAGTACCATTGTCAGGCTTCTGCCCTCGAACAAAGGCTTCTTTTCTATCACGCCGACTTCGGATACGATGTCCGCAAATGTTTTCATCACTTCCATGCCACGCGAAGAATAGTCCTTTTCTCTGCCTCTGAATCTCAAGCTAACCTTAACTTTATCTCCATCTTTAAGGAATTTCGAAGCAGTGTTTGCCTTAACCTTGATGTCGTGATCCTCGATGAAAGTACTCAGTCTGATTTCTTTCACCTGAGTGGTCTTTTGCTTTTTCCTTGCTTCTTTTTCTCTCTTTTGAAGTTCGTAACGGTATTTGCCGTAGTCAAGTATCTTGCAAACAGGCGGTTTGGCGTTAGGTGAAATGTTGACAAGGTCAAGTTTTTTCTCCGTGGCTAAAGCCAAAGCTTGTTCGGTTGCCATGATACCGAGCATTGTCCCGTCCGAATCGATTACTCTTACTTCCTTATCACGAATTTCTTCGTTGATCAAATTTTCCTTACTAATGGCGCACCTCCTAAAAATATAAAAGCGGATACATGAAGTATCCGCTCGAAATGCGCGATAAACGCACTGATTTCAACGTATCAACCCGTGTCGGTGACTCGACCGAACAGGTGAGAAGCGGATAACTTCTTCTTCATTACTGAAACAGTATAGCTTATCTCGCCTCCGATGTCAACTGATTTCTCGCAAAAGTCGAAATTTCCTTGTAATTTTTTTGCGTTTTTTGCGTATTTTACGATTTTGTTTCACCCTTGTTCTAAGCCGTTATTCTCTATTTGTCCGCGGCAGGGGTGTGACCGGCTTCCCACAGGCGTTCGGCTACAGGCGCCCATTCCTTTGCATAATTTTCGCACTTCGCGCACAGATGCTCGCAGCTTTCCGGAGCCTCAAGGTCTGTGGACTTTGCGCCGGTGCGGTTTACAAGTTCCTGAAGAATTTCCGGATTTTCCAGCATCGGACACGGTCTCAGGAAGTTTTTATTGAAAGGCTGTCCATCTTTGTATGCGAGGAACAGCGGCTGTTTCAGACATTCAAGCAGGGATTTTTCCTTGATATTCGCCCCTGAATAGTGGATAAATACGCAAGGCTCCACGTCTCCGTTGGCGTTGATATGACAATAACGCTTGCCAGCCGCTACGCAGCCGTGTACGAACTCTCCGTCGTTTTGGAAATCTATTGCGAAAAGCTCTTTTCCGCCCTCGATTCCGCGGATTTCACGGATTTTGTTGTACATATATTCTCTCTGCTCCGGGCTGAGAAGAAGGTCCGCGCTGGCGTTGACGCCTACAGGCATATAGTGGAAATACCACGCGAAAACGCAGCCCTTTTCGATGAGCATATCCAAAAATTCATCGCTGGTAACCGTCAGATAGTTCATGGCGGTGTAGCATATCGAAACCCCGAACGGAATGTGATAGGAATGCATCAAATCCATTGCCGCAAGGGCTTTTTGGTAATGTCCCGCGCCCCGTCTTCCGTCGTTACTTTCCTCAAATCCCTCGATGCTGACGGAAACGAAGAAATTGCCCACTCTCAGCAGGTCTTTGCAGAACTTGTCGTCTATGAGCGTGCCGTTTGTAAAGGCATGGAACGCAACGTCCTTGTGCTTTTCGCAGAGCCTGATGATATCGTCTTTTCTGATAAGCGGCTCGCCTCCTGTGAACAGATATGCGTAAATTCCAAGTTCCTTGCCCTCTGTGATGATCTTGTCCATCATCTCATAGGAAAGGTTCATTTTGTTGCCGTATTCCGCAGCCCAGCACCCTGTACAATGCAGATTGCAGGCGGTGGTGGGGTCCATAAGGATAATCCACGGAATGTTGCAGCCGTGTTTTTCTTTCATTTTTTGAGAGGTCTTATACCCCATAAATCCGGATTCAAATCCCGCATTTAACGCGAAAGTCTTCAAAATATGCGGATCCACTTCTCTTAATATTCTCTGGGTGTAGCGCGTCCATTTGCTGTCCGGATTTTGCGCCAAATTGCGGAGCATTTCGTATGACGAAGCCTCCCAATCTTCACCCATAATCTTCTCTACCTTGTCAACTAAAGGCAACATCAGCTCCGAAAGATCCTTGCTTTGACTCTTTTTGATAATGGAGTCCAGAGTCATTTCGAAAGCTTTTCTTTCTGCGATATGTGCTAAACTCTTTGCCATATAGATTCACCCTTTCTTTACTGAATTAAAAACTTTTTATCAGTATATTATAGGCATTTTAGCCAAATAAATTCACGGGACAAAGTTTTGCGGCTGTCCAATTTTTACACTTTTTTGGTTTTTTGTGCTTTTCTTTGGACAAATTCGGCATTTTGTCCAAAAATATAATCTTTTGTTTGCTTCCTTGCGCTAAATTCCAGTATAATGGAGAAAAGAATACGAAAAAAATAGCGTTGTGAAAGGAAAAGACAATGCCTGATTCCAATATTACAAAGCACGCCTTGGCTTTCGCTCTCAAGGAGCTTATGGAGGAAAAACCTTTCTCCAAAATAAATATTGCCGAGATCTGCGAAAAGTGCGGCATGAACCGAAAGAGCTTTTACTACCATTTTAAAGATAAATATGACCTTGTAAACTGGATTTTTGACTCGGATTTTTCAAAGATTCTGGAAAGCCGAAAGGAAGACGATTATTTCACATGGCCTTTTTTGGAGGCTCTTTGTCAGTGCTTTTACGAAAACAGAAATTTTTACCGAAAAGCGCTGAAAATTCGCGGGCAAAACTGTTTTATCGACCATTACCGAGAGTGTCTTGAGCCTTTTATGCAGGCGGGAATGCGGAAAATTCTTCACGAAACGGAGTATATGGACTTTCAAATCAACTTCTTTGCGGACGCCTTTATCGGCTCACTGGAGCGCTGGCTGTCGGACACTGAATGTATGCCCGCATCTCAGCTCATCGACTGCGTCAAAGCCTGTATCAAGTCCTGTGCGGAAATTGCAGAAATTGCGGAAAATGCAGAAATTACCGGGAATACGGTGGGCTCGTAAAACTCCGGCGGCAAACACATTTTTGTGTTTCAAAGTTATACTTTGGGTTGCGCCTGAAATACGCAAAAAACCGCTGACTACTCAACGGTTTTTTTGCTTCGTTTGTGGAGGCGACACCCGGATTTGAACCGGGGAATAAAGGTTTTGCAGACCTCTGCCTTACCACTTGGCTATGTCGCCGAATTGGCTAGGGTAGCAGGATTCGAACCTGCGCATGACGGAATCAGAATCCGTTGCCTTACCGCTTGGCGATACCCCAATATTAATGGGGTGGGTAGTGGGATTCGAACCCACGTATACAGGAGCCACAACCCTGGGTCTTAACCACTTGACGATACCCACCATATTTCCTTTTTTAAAGAGTTGGCGACCTGGAACGGGCTCGAACCGTCGACCTCCAGCGTGACAGGCTGGCATTCTAACCAACTGAACTACCAGGCC
>CAVKSD010000137.1:3541-4500 GCA_963658905.1 Bacteroidaceae bacterium | reverse complement strand
CTTCTTAACATCAT
Source organism: Bacteroidaceae bacterium (assembly GCA_963658905.1). Lineage (GTDB taxonomy): Bacteria > Bacillota > Clostridia > Peptostreptococcales > Anaerovoracaceae > CAG-238. The sequence goes on along the minus strand of CAVKSD010000137.1, from coordinate 4,486 downwards.
CAGGCAGCGGTGTAACTTTGTAGTTTTCCAGAATATCTCTTGCCTGCTCATTTGCGACTTGGTCTATGCGCTTTGAACCTGCCTTTTCCCAACTTTCTCTCATTCTTCTGTTTATGAGGTTTGTGGTCGAAAGCTCCTGGCGCATATATTTCATGGTATGTTTTTGGGCAAGGTAATTTCCAGCAGGTCCTACCGCCTTTATTACATCTAAAGCAAGCGTGTCCTTATTTACAGGAATACCCTGAAGAATTCTCCTCGTCATCTTCACGATTTCCTGGTCGATAAGTAATTGCTCATAGCTCATCGTCATACCCATTTCTAACATGCCCATTCCGTAGATTACATTACTTCCTGTAATCGCCGGAAGAAGATTTGTCATTGTCTTCTCGTGGCCAAGCTGCTCATCAAGACATTTGCTGTCCCCCTACGTCCCGCCTACATTTGTCGGAATTCCGTAGTAGTGTCCGATTTGACCTACCGCAGCGCCGCACATGGCGTGTTCCGGAGCTCCTACCGGAGACTGTGCCGTCTTCATATCCATGATTGTCGTAGAAGTACCGTATAAAATCGGATTTCCTTTGTTAACGAGTTGCGCAAGTACAATTCCACCAAGAATTTCAGCGTTCGTACATACGAGAGTTCCTGCCAAAGTTGCCGGAGTTGTTCCTCCGCAAAGTCCCATGGACAGAATATCAATCGGAAGACCATGCTCTGCGGAAAGCTTTATAATGCTTGTTTCATTTTCGTTTATTTCCAGAGGGCTGTTTGGGCAAGCACCCATCGTGATGATAGGTCTTTCTCTCAGCTTGTCGTATCCACCCTGAATTGCAGCTGCCATATCTATGAATCTCTGCGTATTCTTTACACCTTCCAAGTCATGTGCAAAGTTTTTTGTTAAGTTGTTCAGAACTGCTTCCGCTTCGTGAAGGGCTCTTACTTTCTGGT
>CAVKSD010000137.1:0-3531 GCA_963658905.1 Bacteroidaceae bacterium | reverse complement strand
CCTCCATCGCATCACAGAAACGCGCTACGTCACATAGGTCTTTCTTCGTCGTTTCTCTCACTTCGCCGGTATACGGATCAATGATAAAAACACCCGTGCCAAAGTTCTTATATGCAACTTTTTTGCCCCCGACAACAACGTCATTTTTCGGGTCTCTGCCGCACAGAGTGAATTCGGCAGGGCAAGCTTCTATAGAGTCAATTACAAGATTTCTCGGAAATTTTACTCTATCGTTTTCGTAGTCCACTTCACAGCCGGCACCCGCATAAATATCCAATGCTTCCTTGCCGTGAATCTGGAGTCCAAAGTCCTCCATGAGCTGCATAGTAGACTCATGAATTGCATCCAAATCTTCATTTCGAAGCACACAATAACCGTAAATGTCGGTTTCATGCGTGAATTTTTTGCTCATCTTATAACACCTCTTCTTATTCTTGAAAAAGCTTTAATTTTATTTTTATATGTTAGCTACCCAGTCAAGAATAAAGTTTACTGTATCGGATGCGTCTTCACAATAAGCGTCTGCACCAATCTTTTCTGCCCATCTGTTGGTTACCGGTGCTCCGCCTACCATTGTCTTAACCTTGTCTCTGATACCTGCTTCTTTGAGGGCATCTTCAACATCTTTCTGAACAGTCATCGTAGTTGTGAGAAGTGCGCTGCTTCCTACGAAGTCTGCGTTGTGTTCAATTGCTGCATCTGCAAAGTTCTTAGCCGGAACTTCTCTTCCGAGGTCGATAACTTCGATGCCGTTTGTCTTAACGAGGGATGCAACGATACCTTTGCCGATATCGTGTACGTCACCTTCAACTGTACCGATGATGAGTGTGCCGTTTTTCTGAACTGCAGATGTATCCATCTTACCTTCGATTTCAGCACTAACCGTCTTCATTACTTCTGTTGCAAAAATAAGTTCCGGAAGGAAAATTTCTCCCATTCCGAAGAGATCTCCCAATTCTTTCATTCCTGCACTGTAGCCTTTGCTCAGTAACTCAACAAGGTCAACTCCCTCAGCCTCTGCATTTGCAAGGGCCTCCATAGCCATATCCTCATCAGCTTCAACGATTGACTGCTTTGCAGCTTCCATAATTGCTTCCTTACTCATTTTTTTCCTCCGTTTTTCTTTTCATCCTAATTGTTACCCGTCGCTGCCCAGCCTAAAAACCAAGCAGATTGTTTAGATAATGTCTTAACATTATTTTAGTTTCTCCACCATAACTGTGTATATATATTTTTTTAGATTTTTTAGAAAAAATTTTAGGTATAAAATAGCGCTAACTTGTATTGTCTTATGTTTTTCATCGTGATATAATCAAGGTGGAGATTTTTATAACATTTATGATTATATTTGTATACACATGGTGAAACTATGAAAAATTTTGTTATTCCCGGATTTGATAAGCTGCGTTTAGATAACCCCGAGGTCCTCTCTAACTATCTTACAGTTTCCATTGACGCTTTTTCTGACATAACCGGAGTGCCAGTGACTTTTTTTAACGCAAACAATGAAATTATGTATCAGTTTAAGCCGACCAATAAAATATGCAGCATTTTCAATATCTACACCCAGCCTGACAGTGCATGCCAGATTAACCTGTCCTCAGCCGGGCAGTTTTCCTCTCGTCTCGGAGAGCCATACATATTTTTATGCAAGGCCGGACTTGCAAATATCGCGATACCACTCATTATCGAGGGTGTATTTGCCGGATATTTTATCGCGGGGCCACTTGTTATGGGCGAGCTGAGAAGTAGCACAACAAAAAAGTTTTCTTCCTTGAACGCCCTTAACGAAATTTCTCTCAATATAGCTGAAATGTTCGCCGAAAAAATGCGTGTATTTATGCCGAATCAGGTATCTGAACTCGCATTGATGTTGCACAACAGCATTCTTGTTGCCGTGTCCGGAAGCAAGGACTACAAATCGCTGCGTGGGCAAAACGAAAAGCAAAATCAGATAAACGCCGACATTCAGCTCAGCAAAAAAAATCACTTGGATGTCGAATATCCTTATGCACTGGAAAACGAAATTTTAGACTGTATGGTTTCCGGCCTCTATGCAAGAGCCAACGAACTTGTTGAACAACTTATCAACACTTTCTCAATCATAGAAACCGGCAATTTTGACGGAGTCAGAACAAAAGTAATATGGTTTTTTGCAATCGCAATCCGAACCGTTAAAGAAAGTGGAGGAAGCATAGACGAGTCCATAGACCTTGATCTTGACGTAATGAACAAAATTTGCGATGCCGAAACCTACGAGCAGCTTCTTGAAGTTTCCAAAAAACTGATTGAACTTATTTCTCAGAACAGTATGCGTTCCGTATACAACGGAAATTCTCAAATAATCGCCACCGCGCTTCAGTTTATCAGCAAAAATTTCAAAGAGAAAATATCGCTGAAAGATATTGAAACAAATCTGCATGTGAATCCTTCTTATTTTTCTACACTGTTCAAAAACGAAATGGGAATCACCTTTACGGACTATATTAATTCATTAAAAGTCGAATATGCGTGCTCGCTACTCACAAATTCAAATTTGAGCATCATCGATATTTCTTTGCTCACCGGCTTTGATGACCAAAGTTATTTCACAAAAGTTTTCCGAAAGGCAAAAGGAGTGACTCCCAGAGCTTATCGTGCAAACACTTGCCGCGACGCCGAATCAGATTACACACAAAAATAGTTCCAAAAACAATAAACCTATTATTAGTAAGTACGATAGAAGCGTGATATAATGGTAATATATTTATCATCTAATAGGAGAAATGGAGAAAAATCATGGTGAAACAACTGTATCCAAGGATCGAAATCAATTTGAAATACCTCACCGAAAATGTCGCCACCGTTGTAAAACAGTGTGGCGAAAAAGGTATCAAGATTGCCGGCGTTATGAAAGGCACCACCGGTATTCCGGAATGTTCAAAATGCTTCGAGAACGGCGGCGCCTCTTTGATTGCGTCATCAAGGCTCGAACAACTTGAAGATGCAAAAGAATATGGTATAAGTCTGCCTCGTATGTTATTAAGAGTCCCGATGCTCAGCGAAGTCCCGGAGGTTGTGAGAATTGCCGATGTCAGCCTTAACAGCGAAGTCGAGGTTCTCCGAGCACTTAACGAGGAAGCAGGAAAGCAGGGCAAACAGCACAAAGTTATCCTCATGGCGGACCTTGGTGATTTACGCGAAGGATTTTGGGACAAGGATGAGATGGTCAACGTTGCTCTTTGCGTCGAAAACGATATGAAAAACCTCGTTCTTGGCGGCGTAGGCACGAATCTGGGTTGCTACGGCTCCATCGAAGCTACCGCAGATAAACTCCAAGAGCTGGTAGACATCGCAGAACGTATTGAAGGCAAAATAGGAAGAGAACTCGAATACATCTCCGGCGGTGCAACCACAAGCCTGCCTCGCATTTTCAACAATGATATGCCTGAAAGAATAAATTTGCTCAGAGTCGGTGAAGGCATTCTCCTCGCAAGAGACTTAGATGTATTCTACGGTTACGATATGAGCAATATGCATCAAGACGTATAT
>CAVKSD010000136.1:0-4537 GCA_963658905.1 Bacteroidaceae bacterium | reverse complement strand
TCAAAAGTTTGTACAAATTTCTGATTATTGCTAAAAAGTCCAACTTTCTTGGAAAGTGACGAAATGCGAATTGCGAGCCACCGCCGGCGAGTGCGTCTCGCACTCAAACTGGCATTTGCCTCCGCCCCGAGGACGCGCGCCAGAGCAATTTATGTCCTCGAAGCCTCAATGTGAACAAATTATACCTATCAATATGCCGCTCCGAAACTAAACGGGGCGGCATAGCTGCTTTATAACATCCATAATCTGACCGTACTCAATATCAACTGCATACGCAAACTGCTTGCGGTATTTTGTCCACATATTTTGGAGCTGCGGACTTTCTTCGATGCTGCAAAGAATATCAGGGACATTTGCAATCTGCTCTGTAGTTCCGCGATGGGCTGCGGTTGCTTTTAGCGCATCCACAAATACCGCCTTTTAGCACGAACTTTTCCTTGTATTCAGAAGCGGACAGGCGTACAAGCAGACGCTCGAACATATAATTTTGCAAAACGACCTGTGCCGGTATATTCTTTTGTTTTGCTATGTTGCGAATTTTCGCTTTCAAACTCATTACATTGTTCATAGAAGCACCTCCAGATATTGACGCAGGACATTAGATACCCGCATCTCTTTTGCGTAGGAATCAAGCTTATTCAAATCCTTTCTTGAGCTTGACGCATACAGTTTTAGCGCCGTAAGGAAAGTTTCCGTTCCCATCTTGTTGCGACTACGGATAATATCACAGATCGTGCGCTCCAAATCATAGGCTTGCACTTCATTGCCGGAAGGCGTTTTCAGCATCGTTTTGCCAAGTTCAAACAATTCCGGCTTGATGTAATATACCTTGCACTCCGATTTAATTGACGCAGACGGAATGCAACCGGATGGTGCGGTGATCGTATGCTCAAATGGTGTCCTGTCAGAAATCCCGTGGAGAAACAGTGCTGTTTCATGGGAGAAAATTATTTTGTCAGAACGCTTGCTGATGGATAGCAGCTCATCCGGCATATCGTCGGGAAGAATGTACTGCCCCTTTACAATGCGCTGAATCTTATTTTTTTTGCACAGCTTGTATAGCATAGCTTTTGAGATGCCATGCTGTGCAGCAATTTTCGCTTCTATAATGCCGCCATGCTCGGAGGCAATAGTGACAAGCTCCGCTACATAATTCATGAAATCACCCCGATTTGGACTTATTTAATAATATTGTACTTGAAACTACGATAAAAGTCAACGATTTTGTGACAGCTCCGGTGAGGGATTTGAAAGCCTTGATATAGGCGTCAAGCTGGCTTACATATTCATCGGCAAGGTCACGGGTGCCGGCATTTGTTTTGTAAACTATGATGTGCCAAAGATCGTTTTTCATATAGACTACATCCATTACGCCGCGGGCGATAATTGAATTGTTTTCAAACACGAACCGATACCAAAAGCGAAACATATTATCTTCAATCGAATAAATCGACTTTCGTGATGCCTTTTCGCCGTATGGCGTTTCTTTCTGTACAATTCCCAAATCAATCAGATTTTTAAGATACATTGCACAAATGCCGAGAATAGTCAAACATAATTGAGTAAATTGTGATTTGATAAGTTCGCCTGTAAGTACACCGAGTGCAGGATGCAAGGTGTTATTTAAGAACGCATGGTTTTCCAACAGAACTCTTTCATAAAGGCTGCAATGACAGCGATACCCTCGCCCTCATAGTATTTCACCAGCAGTTGCTTGAATTTCGGCACTTCCTTTTCGGGAATTACCAAGAAGCCTCCGCCTTGTGAAATAAGGTAATGGTTTGCAAAAATGATAGAAGCACGCTTATTGCCATCCAAAAATATTTGTGTCTTCATGCAGTAAAGGCACAGTTTGATAGCAATGTTAATAGGCTCATCGTCGATAATTTCTGCGATTCTGGATTTTACATCAGGTTCATTTGGCAGAGGCGGAACATAGGATGAGCCGCCGATGGTTACCGGAATGCCTCGTATGCGACCACCTTCGGCATAAAAACCTTCGTTCACAAGCCTTGCAATGTGGCTGAGCATATAAAAATCTGAACGGCTGGCGACCACATCGCGATCAAGAATAAACTCCCATGCGTGTTTAAGATTTAAAATCTTCTGCACATCGGTGGCTGTCATGCCGGAAACTTTTCCATTTTCTATAATTTCCTCTGTCTGTGGGAAGGAGGTTGCAACGCCTTCCAAGATAGCCTGATCATATATGTTTGTCTTCATATTGGCGCGTGCAAATGCGATGTTACGTGCGACCTCTGCCGAAAGCTCGTCTTCAGAATATCCGGCTGCTGCAAGTTGCTTTTCGATGCTACGAAGCGATTTTCTGATTTGTCGGATTTCTCTGGCATTTCTAAGAAGCAGATTATACAGTTCTTCGGTATATATGCCTACATAACTCGATGTCTGCTTGCCGGCGACACGTTTTCTCACATAGAGGTATTTTCCACCTCCACGCTCTTTGATTTCGGGCGTGCCGTCGTAAGGCATCAAATTTAGCCTTGCATGAAGGTCAGCACGGCTTCTGAGCAATTCTTGTATTTCACCATATTGTACTGCCATCGCATCTCCTTTCTTGGGGAACAATTAATATATATATTATACTATAATGCTCCCCAATATTCAATAAAGGCTTGAAAACATTAGTCAAATTGAAAAGGCGAAAAAGTTATTGATTATCCCTTATTATTTATGGTTCATGCAAGGGAGATCGAAAAGAAAATTCACACATAGCGAATTTAGAGAAAACTGGGGCGGGCGCCCTGCATAGCCGAGTTCGGTTAGAGGCTGTGAATAAAAACCGGCTGCAAAGCCGATTTTTTCGTGCGCTCAGAGCATAGATTCTGCTCTTTTTTCTCGTATGTTCACATTACTGTTCATATTATTCGCTTTGTTCACTGCTTTTCACTTGACATGAGTGAAAAAAGTGAATATACTATAAACAAATATGTAAATGAGTAAAAGAAGGAAGTCTGAATATGAATTTTGAAACTGAAAATATTGAGTTTAAGAGCCAATTTACAGAAGAAATATATAAAGAAGTGATTGCATTTGCAAATACCGAAGGAGGCTTCATCTATGTTGGAATTTCTGATAACGGGGAAGCTATCGGGCTAAAAAATGTAGATGATGAGTACACACGCATTACTAACGGCATTCGCGATGCAATTATGCCTGATGTGACAATGTTTGTTCATTACACCATACAAGATAACAACATTGTGCGTATAGCAGTAAACGAAGGCACGAACAAGCCATATTATCTGAAAGGTAAGGGGTTAAAACCAAGCGGAGTTTATGTTAGGCAGGGTGCTTCAAGCGTTCAAGCTTCGCTAGATCAAATCCGCAAAATGATAAAAGAAAGCGATGGCGACAATTATGAAAGCACTCGCTCGTTAGAGCAGGATTTAACTTTTGATTTCGCAAAGGCAGCGTTTGAACGCTATGGCATTGAATTCGGAGAAGAAAAGTACAGGGCGCTCGGAATGACAGCGGCCGGTCTTTATACGAATCTTGCGCTTTTACTTTCCGATCAATGCCGGCATACAACAAAAATCGCCGTTTTCAAAGACGAAACCTGCACGGAGTTCAGGGACAGCAAAGAGTTTGGAGGCTCTATTCTAAAGCAATTTGAGGATGCGGCAAGTTATCTTACACTTTGTAACAAAACAGTTTCTACAATTAAGGGGCTCGTCCGTAGCGATAAGAAAGACTATCCGCCGGAGGCGATCCGCGAGGCCCTTATTAACGCCCTTGTCCATAGAGACTATGGTTTTAGTGGGAGCATCATTATCAATGTTAACGAAAGCAAAATGGAGTTTATTTCGCTGGGAGGACTTGTTACTGGGCTTTCTCGCGACGATATTAAACTTGGAATCTCACAACCAAGAAATAAAATGCTTGCAGAGATATTTCACCGCTTGGGTCTTATCGAAAGCTATGGCACCGGCATCCGCAGAATATATAAACTATATGAAAATTGTACTGCCCAGCCGGTAATTGAAACCACTGCAAATGCTTTCAAAATTATTTTGCCGAACATGAATGAAAGCCCAATAGAACATTCGGACAAACCCTTGTCTTTGCAGATGCAAAAAATCATAGAATATATCACTGAGCATGGCAAAGCAAGTTCCGAAGAAATAGAAACTCTCCTTGGCATCAAAAGAACTAGGGCATATAACCTGACAAGACAGATGTGCGAACTAAATCTTATTGAAGCCACCGGTCGAGGAATTAGCAAGACATTTGTGCTAAAATAGATGACTCCACACATGGCAAATTCAGAGAAAATTTATTCGAGACTATGGAAAAAAGTCTGTAAAATTCTCAGCAGCTAAGTAGCCTTCTTTGTGAAATTTTCTTGCGACCTTGATATTTTTCAAAAATCGTGGTATGCTAACATAGAAGTTCGGACGGTTTCGTCCTAAGTACGAGGTGAAATGCATGGTTAAACGAGATTCCTATATGAACCGACTGATCCACAGTATGTGGAACGGCGAGATAAAAGTCATCACAGGCATACGCAGATGCGGCA
>CAVKSD010000135.1:0-4606 GCA_963658905.1 Bacteroidaceae bacterium | reverse complement strand
AGCCGAAAGGTTTCTCTGCTTGTAGATACGGCGGGCAGTCGCCGGAAACACAAAAAAACAACAGTAACACGCATTTCAAAGAACTCGCACTGCCGCGAGTACGGAAAAATGCAGAAGTTTTTTCACAAGGAGGAAAATAAGATGAAAAGACAAATGAAGAAAGGCCTTGCCATAGTCCTTGCACTGATTATGGTATTCGCCATGACAGCGACCGCGTTCGCAGACACAAACACCGCAGCAACTGTGAACTTTTACATCGTTGAAGAAAGCGGAACTGCTACACTTGTTGACAGCGTTAGCGCAACAGCAGGTCAAAACGTATACGACGTGGTTAACGCTCTTTCTTACTATGAACCAGCATGGGCTACGGGAACAGACGTATTTGACAGCACATTGGTAACTAAGTATTTAACAAGTTTCATGGGATATAGCGCTGCAAATGAAGACCATCAGTACAACTCAGATGGAAGTGGTTGGTCTGAAGACTGGGGATGGTTATATACGGTTGGAGAAAACCATACAATGCCAACATTCTCTGATGAACCAGATCATGGCATGGCTATGAATCAGTACACCATTCAGAGCGAGGATACAATAGATGTCGTTTATACATTAACCCAGACAGTATGGGATGCTGATTATAATACAACATATACCATTGTGCACCCGTGGTATTAAAATTTGGAAGGCATAAGTTAGTAGTGTGAGGGGCGTGCTTATCGCCTCTCACTTTTAAAAAAAGGATAAGAAGTGAGTATAATGAAAATTAGCCTATGGAAAAACGGTTTTGTGACATTTTTGCTTGCTGTGGTGATGGTTTTTTCATCTATCCCTCTAGATTTAATGACGATGGCATATGCTACCGAAGTGAATAGCCAGACAGAGGGAAATTATGTCGAGAATATTGAAATTTACACAACAGCAGCAGCTACAGAGCATCTGAGAGGATATGAGTTTAGCAAGCAACAGAAGGAATATACGGTCGAGTTCCCAGATACAAGAGCGGGACTGGCACCGTTTATAATAACTATACCCGACGGATATACTGGAGGGAATGCGAATGAGGCAAAGTTATATTGCAAGTTCAAACTTGATGGTAGCGAAATAAAGCTGAATAACAAAGCAATCCAGTTTCCGCTTTGGGAAAAGACTACCAGATTGTATCAGGCACTAAATCTTGCTGCCGGGAAAATAAAAAATGAAGGAAGCACATTAGTGATAAGCGTAGGAACTGTGGATGCTAACAAGGAGTTTGAATCAGTTGATGAGTATACATATCATATAAAAAAATTACCTACGCTTAACAATATCAATGGCATGAAGGTAACAGCTAATGGAAGCCAGGTGAACCTCGTTCCGACCTATTCCACTCAAAACAATCCATACGAAACTAACTATACGGCAGTTATAGGGGATGTGGAAAACGTAAGTTTGAGCCTAAAGGCAACTTCAAATGATACGGAGATTTATGCAGATAACGAAAAGCTGGAAGATCCGGTCAGCAATACTTATACGAAGGAAATAACGATTTCGGGAACGGAACAGGCAAAAGTTATTAACATTGAATTGAAAGGAAAAAGTGGAATAAATAATAATTATACTTTGAATCTTTGCCGAAAGAATTTTGCGCCGGTTATCAGTTCTCAATCTGAAAGTTTGACTACTGATAAAGGCGGTACAGGTGAATCTCTTTTTGTAGAAGTAGAAAACAATGACGGGGGTACGGACGAATATCAGTGGTATAAAGGAACCAATAAGACTGTGGTAACTGGTGCAGAAGAATCCAGTTATCGGCCGTCGCAGGAATTTGCAGGAACAGAGACATATTATTGTGCCATTACGCGCACTGTCGATGGCGCAAGGTTTGTTACATGGTCGGAACCGATGCAATATACTGTAAACCGAAATGTACCAACAGCGCCCACCTTTTCCGGGAAACCCTATATTTTAGGTAATGCTGGAAGCAGTATTTATGTTGAGAACGACAGCCCACAAATAGCCATTAGAGTGTTGGAAAAAAATGACGCCCCGATAGAAGGACTCCCGTACCAGTTGACAATTTATAAAACTGATGAAAATTCAAATGAGGGTGGAGAAAAAGTTGAGTCTTGCACAGCTACAAAAACAGGGATGACATATTCGGAAGGATATTCCGAATACTGCTTCGAGTTACCTAGCCAAGAGGGAGTAGGAACTTGGTATTATTATGTTAAGGTTGAGGTTTCAGATGGAACTCAAACGGCAACAAGAGTGAGCGAACCTCTTAAGATAACATTTAAATCTGTTACAGAAGTTGTAAAGAAGCTAGAGGGTAGTGGCAGCGAGGAGGATCCTTTCCTAATAAAAAATCAAAATGATCTTGAATATGTTAAGGAACTTGTGGAGGGTACGAACGGCACCCTATACAACTTTTCAGGTCAAACATTGGCATTAGAGAATGATCTTGTTTTGGACGAAAACTGGAAGCCGATAGGTTGCCTTAAAGAAGGAAAAACCAAAGAAGAAAATGGAAAGAACTTGCTGCCGTTTAGCGGAACTATAGACGGGAAAAATTACACATTGAGCGTTGGAAGCAAACCTCTTTTTAACTACGTCCGCAAAGCAACGATTAAAAATCTCAATCTTTATGGTACGCATATATTAGGATATGGATTGGTTGATAATTATACTGTTGACTATGGCGAGACAGGCATCTATGTTAATGACCCGGTTAGGCTAAGAACCGTTGATATAGAGAATGTTACTGTTAAAAGTGGAACTAAGATACTCAAAGCGGGATTTATCGGAGGATATGCTTCTGGCGTAAACCAAATTAATATTAGAAACTGTACGATTGAATCCGGAGTGGTAATTGGCGACGACGGTACTTGGGGAGACTTAGGCGATACTTCCTATGGTTACGGATTCATCAGCGAAAGCTTCGACCATCGTGACAATATCGGCTCTTTTGCCGGCGCTTTCAACGGCACGATTACTAATTCGGTAAGCTATGCCACCGTTTATGGACGGAAAAATGTCGGAGGACTGGTTGGTATGAAGGGTCAGTCAATGGGCTCTTGCAGTATCTTGAACAGTTCTTTCCAAGGAGAAATCATTGCCACTGGGGATAAGGTCGGCGGAATAGTGGGAGCCGGATATATTTCCAGTAGCGCACAGGGAACGCCGACAGTTGAGATTCACAACTGCTATGTAAATGCGAATATTCAAGGTAATGACAAAATAGGCGGCTTAATTGGCTCAGAAGAAGGACACGAAAAATTCAATGATACCGGCGACAGCTACGGAATCAAAGGTGCAAACTCAATTTCAGATAGCTATTTTTACGGTAATATTGAAGCCGGAGAAGATGCAAGTAGCATAGGTGGAATCCTTGGGTATGTTCACGATTTTTCTAAGAAAAACGGCGAGGCAACCAACTTCTATTTGGATGACTGTGGAGCAAAGAGCGGCATCGGAGGCGCTGTCGAGGGAACGATGACAGGTGTCGATAAGTATGCGGCAGCAGCAACTGAAGCGGAGTTTGCGGACGGAACTGTTTTAACTAAATTAAATGCTTCGTCGACCAGTTATCAGAATTGGGAAGTTAAAAAAGGTGCGAAATACCCGACGACCACGGACAAGCCGGTAGTAACAAGCTTGAGCATTGAGGGAGATTACAAGACGGAGTACGTTTTAGGCGAGGCTCTTGACTTGACAGGAATTGAAGTCTATGCAAACTGGTCTAACAAGGACAAAACAAAGTTAGAAATCGGAACAGACAGCAGCAAGGAAAATGTAGTTACTTATTCCGGCTACAATGCCAACACCAGAGGGCTTCAAACGATTACATTCCAGTATAAAGCAGTTCAAGCTACCATCGGAGTGAAAGTTCTGAAACAGGATAATCCGAATAGTCCTAAAACAATAAATGTTAAATTTACGCTATACGGTGATAAAATTCACAACAGCGATAACGACAATGATGTTCATACTTTGCAGACAGGCGGATTGACATCATGGTATACAAACGAGAGTTATACAGTAGGTGTCAATGCGACTGTTTGGGATGTATTGCAGGAAGTACAAAAGGCGCACAGCAAGGAAATAAAGTTCAATAACAAAGGAAACTATATTGACTACCTATATTATGACAGCACAAGATCGGGCAAGTTTGATAGCACAACCTTGCTTGGAGAGTTTACGAACGGTAAAATGTCCGGCTGGATGTATACGCTAAACGGTACTCATCCACTTCTTGGTATAGAAGAACAGTTCTTAAATAACGGTGACCGTATCGTATGGCACTACACCGATGACTACACCAAAGAAGAAGGCTCAGATAAGTGGACTGACGGCGGAACCACCGAAGAAGTCAAGAAAGTCACTACCGACACCAAGACCGGAACGGTAACCACCCCGACCGAAACCAAGGTAACTGAAAAGACCAACGCCGACGGCACCAAGGAAAAGACCGCAACCGTAACAGTTTCCACGGCAAACCAGACGGAAATCATCAAACAGGCTACGGAAAAGAAATCTGCGGAAATCGTCCTCGAAGTTGCAAGCACCGCAACTGCCGGCGCACAGAACGTTCAGCTCCAGCTGAATGTGTCATTCGTTAAGAATA
>CAVKSD010000134.1:0-4636 GCA_963658905.1 Bacteroidaceae bacterium | reverse complement strand
CTCGTTTTTAGCTTTAAATCCAGAGGCTTCGTTAAGTCCTGTATTTAAAGCCAACGGATCTGTCCCGTTAAACACTACCGCCCCGACATTATTTCCTTTATCTGTAAGCAATCCCATAAAGAGCTCTACTGCGTCATATCTCACTCCATTGGGATCTGTTCCTTTTTTACCCACAAGTGAAGGGCTTCCATCTACAGCCAACACAACATTAAAATGTGTTGCTTTCACCATGTCCTTGCTCACTTCACCAAAAGCCACCATAGGACATATCATACAAATTACCATACAAGTAATAATTATTCCTGCAAAAAATCTGTTTTTCATTGTTCCTCTCCTGCTATGATTCAAATTTCTAGCAACCTTCCTCCTTCTATTTGTTTCTCTGTGGATTCTCTTATACATTACAACGATTAAACTCCTATTTATTTTTTATAATTTCAAATTTTTTTCTTACTTTTATCATTGTTTTTCGTTATTGGCTATCCATTCTTATCATAGCACAACAAGTTTTTTTGTGTGAGCGATGTAACTTTTGGTATGTATGATGTGCCTTTTTGCAGAATTTCGTCGAATCGTGTCAATACTGTGAATAAAAAAACAGCCGTCCGACTTCCTACCTTGAAATTGCTGGCTGTTTTCCTTCATTCTGCTATTTCTTTTCCGCCTTCGCGCGCCTTTCACTGCAAAATTTTGCAAAAGTGCTTTTACATTCATTTTTATGGCTGCGGCTGATAGCCACCTCGCTTCCGCCCATCATTAAAAATGTCTCGCCACTAAGTATGCGAACTTTCCTGAAATTAACCAAAATGCTGTTATGGCACTGAAAAAAATTATCCGGCAGCCTTGTTCCTGCTTCCTCCAGTTTACCGTAAAAACTGCACAGCAGCTTGCCCCTCTCGCCGATCACCAGTATTTTTCGTTTTCGCCGTTCAATTGTAAAAATCTCACTGCAATCAATTACAAATTGTCCCGATTTATTCTCGGCGTAAAAAAAATTTTGCTTCGTGTCACCTAAATTTTTGATAGCTCGCCGCACAGCTTTCTCGAGTTTCACATCCGCAACCGGTTTTTTCAGAAAAAAACAGTGTTCCACTTCATATGCATCTTCAAAATAGTCATCATACCCCGACATAAAGATAATCTGACTGTTTGGATGAAGTCTCAAAATCCTCCTTGCCAAATCGATGCCATTCATTTCTTTCAGTTTCACATCGAGAATAAAGATGTCTGCATCAAAGCGCTGTTCTTCCAATTCGCCAATCATAAAATCAGCATATTGAAAGCATATGATACTCCTAATTTCCTCTACCTTTAAGCCGTTCAGCTTCTGTGCCACATCTCTGAGAATTTCAGCCTGATCATCGCAAATCACCACATTCCACATTTTCCGTCTTCCTTCCTTCAGTTTCCGCAAGCGGTATTGCGATCATCGCCTCGAAAGAATCCTCATAATCTCTGTAGTTTACTACGCCCCTGTATTTCTTAACGATTCGTTTTACGATTTTTACACCCAAACCATGGTTTTTTTTATCTTCTTTTATGGTTTCCATATTCCCCGCTAATGGCGCTTCATCGATTGGCTTAGAATTTGTCACCTCTAAAATCCATTGTCCCGACGCTTTAAAACTTTTCAAGCGCACCCAAGGCTTTGTGGTCCTTTCAGCAGCCTCCATTGCATTATCCAGTAAATTTCCGAGAAGTCCCACATATTCTTCTCCCGAATAACCCTCCGAAGGAAACGCAATCGTTTCCATCTCCAGCTTTATACCGCGATCATCGCACTCCTTGCGCTTATACGCCAGCAATGCATCTACGATTGGCTGTCCGGAAAGAGTTCCGCCGATATACTGTCTGCATTGTTCAGAAATTGCAAGCGCCGTTTCGGTATCGCACGACTCCTTTTCGATTTCTTCAAGCAGACTGCGTATGCTTTGTTCATAATCCTGCAAAGCTTTTTGCTGCTCTTGCTGAAGTTGTTTATGTTCATTCAAGTAACGATTTTTCTTTCCGGCATTTTGTGCTCGCCAAAAAACGAATGCCACCACTGCAAACAGTATTGCTCCCTTTACAATTACTAATGTCCTCACTTGTACATCCGTCATAATTTTTCCCTCTCCTTTGCCACAGTTTCCGCCACAAGACGATTTTTCAAATCATGGCGGATTTCGCGCAGCTGCATTTGCTTTTTCAAAACTTTCTGATAATATTCAGATTCCTCTTCCATCTGTTGCTGCAGACGACAGTTCTCGCAGCGCAGGCGAATGAGAGAAGTCACCAATGTCAGTGTAACCAAAATCGCCAGCCATCCGAGATACACAGCATATATGACAACCAGAAGCCCACCCAACTGAGCCTCGGATGTTGTCGCGAAAATTCTGGTGCTCAGCATACATAAAGCATCCGGAATAATAAATCCCAATGAGAAAAACCATTTTCCCCTCTCACTCAGATATTCGAGCAAATGAATACATTTACGGCATATCAAAATTGCTGCGGCATAGCAGAGTATTGCGCCCGTCCATTTCAGCACAAAATCTGCCTGCGTCATTGTTGCCCCTATAAACCATGTCTGGTTGCTTTTACCCGCGAGAATACCGTAAACGGTAGTCATGGCAGAAATGACAATCCCTCCGAAGGCATTATATATGAACGCATAAATCATATATATAATCAGCATAAGCCTTCGCGTGCCTTTTTTCATCAGCGGAATCAGCAAAAGCGTCTGAAGCACCGCAAGAATTGCCAATATCCACCGCGTTTCGTCCGTCACGAATTCATTTGCGTACAGCTCCATTATTTTCAGTATCGCAACCACAAGCAATGTAGTTTTTACCGAAAAGCGAAACCACTGCCGAAATAAAGCATAGACCAAAATAAGCTGTGTTGAAATTCCTAACAAAAAAGCTGTTATTCCATTAAGTCCAAAATCCATTCTCTTATCTCCTTCTCAGCGCACTTTCTGTTCATGCTGCACTTTCTACTACAAACACACAAGCTTATCATAATTTTAGCGGATATCTCGCTAAAAGTCAATTCTAACTCCCATTTGTCCATACTTTTTTAGTTTTTTAGTGGAGGTTACCCGCTAATTTGTGAGGTGATTTCGTCGTAGTGAAGGAATTTTTGCCATAAGAGCTTATTTTTGGTTTCGCAGGGTAACTGTATACAGGGATTCCGGCATTAAAAAATCCCCCTTTCACGGAAGTTCCGTCAGAGAGGGATTTTATTTTTGTTTGTTCGTATTCTCTTTTTTGCAGGCTTTACAGGCCCTTTACGTTAAGCACCAGGTGGGAGGTCGCAAGCTGCTCCGGAGTTGGATCAAAGTAGATATAGTTGGTAAGACCCGTGTATGTCCACTTATTTGTCTTGCTGTTCCATTTGTTGCTGCTGCCCGGCGTTGCGTCCACGGTTATCCAACGGCCGTCAACATAGCACTCGTTCCACCAGTGGTCGATGCTTGTAATGCCCGTTTCCGTAGACCAGTTATTGTATCCGCCGGTGCCGAGGCTGATATGGTGACCGTTTACGATTCTGGTCGGGATTCCCTGGGCTCTTGCGAGGGCGCAGACCAAAGCCGCATAACCTACGCATGTGGTGGCAACTTTGCCGCCTTTGCTGTTTTCGCTGGTCTTTTTGTTTCTCAGGTTATAGAGGTTACGGTACGGGTCAACGTACTGTTTCTTCTTTGTGGAAAAAGCAATGTCATCGTAGTAGTAATTTCCTGCTACATATTCGTAAATTTTCAGGAGCTTGTCGTAGTCCGTGGTTGTGCCTTTTGTAATCTTGTCGGAAACCGTCTTGAAGTATTTTACTTTCTTTGAGGTAACCGAAGCGGTCTTCTTTGTTACCGGATCCGTGAAGCAAATGCTCTTGACGTCGGACAGATATTTGCTCATAAATTTGGACGGCGCCTTTTTCTTGTCGGCGTTATTGTCGATGCGAGCGTTTTCTTTGATGATGTTATCATATTGCAGAATCGAGAATTGTCCACCGGTTACGCGAAATGCGCAGTTTTTGTAGACAACCGTTCCGCTCACGGAGCCGACTTTTTTTGTGATTACCAGAATATAGTCTCCGCTGCCTACTTTGGAGCTTGGCAGGGAGAAAGAGTATTTGCTGTAGTCCCCCATATCGGTAGGATAAGCTCTTCCCACCCATGTGGAGCTTCCTCCAACTTTTCTTACATTAAAGTTGTATTCGTCAACATTTTTTACCGGCGTTTCTGCCTCGATTTGCAAGGTGCTACCATTTGCGGTGACGTTTACAAAATTGTGTTCAAGGTTTTCGCTTGATACAAGGCTCTGCACCTCGGCTGGCGTGCCTGCGCTTTTGAGTGCCGCCGAAGCCGGAGCTGGAATCATTGATATTACTAAGGATAATGCAAGAAGCATAACTAATTTTCTTTTCATTGTGGATAATACCTCCTTTGTCTATAGTATACAATGAACATATATGTCCATGTCAAGTATTTTGTGCTTTTTTATGTTGTAGGGGGAAATTTCTATGTTAAAAACACCTTTTCATGTAAAAAGTCGGCGGCAAATTCCGATGCGCCGACTTTTGTTTTATTCATGCCGAAAATTCCATCCAAGTGGAATTTACAATATTTGAATTTCTTGCAATGTTAAACCTGTGA
>CAVKSD010000133.1:0-4645 GCA_963658905.1 Bacteroidaceae bacterium | reverse complement strand
AATTTCTTTTGTGTGCGTTTTGTTGTAATGCAGCTCAAACTGCAATCACAAAAACACAGCTCTTTACTCTTATCATACCCCCCCCCCCAATATTTGTCAACGCTTATGTTTTTACATATGTGGAGTATTATGTATATCCATCCAAAGCTGCATCAGTTTAACAAAATCCTTTGCGGCGGGGGATAAACCGCTCATGGATAGAGTCGCAATGCCTATAATTCTTTTCTGATATTCCGAATCAAATTTACGAATTTCCACCTTGTCGTCAACCATAGGCAAATATAGGCTGGGAATAATACCAACTCCTAAGTTTACGCCTATCAGCTTCAGCAATGTGCTTTCCTGTTTAGCACGCATCTTAATATTCGGCGTTAAGTTATAAATGCGACAAACAGCTTGCAAATCTCGATCCGAGTCTTTTTCCACGGCCAAAAGAGGATAATCAAAAAGCTCCCGGGGAGTAATGCGTTCCTTTGCCGCCAGAGGATGTCCCTTGGGAATCACCACCACCATTTCATCTTCCAATAAAGGAACAAATTCAAAATCAGGAAAATCAAATTTTGAAATAATCGCCAAATCCACAGTCCTTGTACGCAACGCAGTATCCAGCTCTGCACGGTTTCCCTCTATGATGATAACTTCCACACCGGGATGGCTGTCCGAGTAATCTCCAAGCATTTCCGGCAGAAACGTCATCATTGCACTGTTATATGTTCCGATCCGTATGGTGCCTGTCTCAAGCTTGTTTATGCGATTTACCTGTTCATTCAAAGATTTTTCGTTATACACAATATTGCGTATATATGGCAGCAGTATCTCGGCTTCTCGCGTAGGCAGAATCTCGTTGTTCTTGCGAATTAAAAGTTGAAATCCGTATTCCTTTTCCAGCGATTGAATCATCTGTGTGATGGCAGGCTGACTGTAATTCAGCTTCTCAGCAGTTTTTGATAAATTTCGATTATTAATTGCCTCAATCAAAGTATAATACTTTATAGTATTCATTTTTCTTATACCTCCTATTGTACTATTCAATTTTTCTTATTGCCAAAGCTGTGTTAATATATACTCAGCCAAAGTTCAGGAATAATTTTGTTTGGATCCTTATTAAAAATTGCACTGAAATACTTATTTTGGTTCACTCATAATTTTAGGGAGGAATATGAAATGACTAACGATAAGATTCGTTTCAAAACAATTGTTATGTTGTCCGGAGCCTTTGCCGCATATAATATCGGCGCCGGTTTTGCTTCCGGGCAAGAAGTTTTGCAGTTTTTCGGCTCTTGGGGCAGCTTTTGGCCACTTGTTCTGCCTTTAATTGCACTTATTATTAACATCATTTACACATCCAGCTGCTATCATACGGGAGCAACCGTTGAATTCAGCAATCCAAGCGAAGCCTATGAATTCTATGGCGGAAAATGGTTCGCAAAATTTATGGATGTTTTCAGTATTGTTATGATTGCAAGTATGGGATTATCTATGTTTGCTGGATGCGGTGCAACCGTAAATCAATACTTAGGATTGCCCGTTTATGTAGGTGCTGTCATTCTGGGTATTCTAAGCGTCATCGTCGTTTGGTTCGGCCTTGACAGCGTAACCAATGTACTGGGCGTTGCCGGAATTTTAATTATTCTGTGCACGCTGCTTGTTACCGTTTACTCTTTCTTTGCCGGAGATACATCTTTTGCGGAGGCCAACAGCCATATCACCGGATATGTACAAAGCGGAGATATTCTTCAGGCTTCTGTTGCGGGCATAAAGAGTCCGATATTATCGGGGTGCTTCTATGGTGGTGTTCAGGTTCTTACCTGCTTCCATTTTATTATCGGAAACGGCGCAAAATTAGACAACAGCAAAGAAGCTTTTGCGTGTGGAATCGGTTCTGCGGTGCTCTTTATAGGGGGCATATACTTGGTAGACTACGCCGTTATTTCCAATATAGATTATATCGTTGAAAAGGGAGCGCAGGTCCCGATGTTAGCAGTTATCGAAAAATTGCTTCCGGCTCTGGCACCTGTGTTTGCACTGGTTATTGTAGTGGGAATTTTCACTACTATTACCGGATATCTTTGGACAATCGGCCGCAGGTTTGCAGAAGATAAGACAACCAAGCAGCGTATTATAGTTTGCATTGTAACCGTTTTGGGAATTTTCGGCGGTTCACTTATCCCGTTCTCAAATCTTGTAAACTTCTTCTCACCGCTTGTTGGTCTGGTTGGCTTCATTTGCTTCATCGTAATGATCGTGCATGACCTGAAAGGCATCAGCCAAAACAAAAAAACGCAGGCACAGCAGTAGGAGGAACTTGTAATGTCAAAATCACAAATTATTGAAAATAAAAAATTCGGTTATTTCGATCCACGCGAGCACCACGGCAATGTGCGTATGAATTCACGTCAGATAGTTTCCGGTTTTCCGGTTGGCATTCTGTATATTGCAGATGCCGACTATCCGATGATGCCGGGCAATGTTAACAACGGTTGGACATACGACTACCCGGTAATTCTTCGCAGTGTTGACAAAATAACGCAAAAGCGTGTGTTTGAAGGCGACCCTACCCTTGTGGATGACCTTATTGATATGGCACAGTACCTGGTTCAAAAGGAAGGTGTCAGGGCTATCAGCTCCGGCTGCGGTTTCTTCGGAAATTTTCAGAAACAAGTATCTGCGGCAGTGGATGTTCCCGTTGCAATGTCGCCGCTGGTTATGGTCCCTTGGATTTCTGCATTGACAAAGCCTAACCAAAAAATCGGTATCATAACGGCAAACAAGGCTGCCATGACTCCACAGCTCTTTGAAAGTTGCGGGATCACGGATCCGGACAGATTGGTAATTGAGGACTTATATTACAAAGACGAAATCTCCTGTGTGGTTCACTACAGAGGACAGTTTAACAACGATATTGCAACGCAAGAAGTTGTTGAGGCAGCCATGGCAATCATGGACAGAGAAGACGAAATCGGTGCATTCGTGCTTGAATGTTCTGATCTTCCGCCTTATTCGTATGCTATCCAGATGGCAACACAGCGCCCTGTGTTCGACTTTATTTCCGTCATTGATTTCCTTGTCTCCAGTGTAACGAAAAAGCCTTACAGCGGATGGCTATAATCTAATTTATGCGTACAAGTTGACATTTTTTCGGAGCTGCCTGCACTTGGAGATTATTTCGGAGTGCAGGCGGTTTCGTTTGCAACTATATTTTTAATTTGGTCTATCATATATAACGGAAGATTCATAAGCCACTCTTCCTCTTTATAATTCGCCATGGACGCACGAACGGAAATCTTAGGCTTAAATTTTTCATGATAGCTTTTCAGGCTTTTTGCTCTGAGATTTACTTCTGCCTTTACCTCAACGGGAATAATCTGCTCACCCGTATCAACGATAAAATCAACTTCACAGGAGCTTCTGTCATTCGTATAATAGTAAACATCTAAATTTTCGACAGTTTTTAACTGCTGGCAGACATATTGCTCGGTCAGTGCTCCTTTAAATTCAACAAAAATAGCATTGCCGTCAAGCAAAGTACTCGTCTGAAGCCCTGCCATGCAGCCAAGAAGTCCGACATCAACAATAAAAAGCTTAAATGCCTTTAAGTCTTCGTATGCCCTTAACGGAATTCCTGCTTTATTTACACGACCGATTTTATGAACGAGTCCGCAGTCGCTGAGCCACATAAGCGCTATTTCATAGTCTTTCGCACGGGCGCCCTCACGAACAAGACCATAGATGAACTTTTTGTTCTCTTTCGCGAGCTGGGAAGGAATGCTCTTCCAGAGCATTCGGATTCTCGGTACAATTTCATTTGGAGCGTGTTTCGAAAAGTCCTGCACATAGGCTTCAAGGATGCGATTTTGTATTTCGCGCACTTCGTTAAAATCTTTGTTTTCGACGAAACTCTGCACGGCTTCGGGCATTCCGCCGACGAAGCAATATTGCTTCAAAGCATCGATATAGGTCTGCTTAAAGCTCGTAATCATCTGAAAATCCCGCTTATCAAGAAGCGCCGCAAAACGCTCATTCCCATCAGCCATTAAAAACTCTTTGAAGGATAGCGGGTAAAGCTTTAAAAAATCCACCTTCCCGACAGGAAAAGAAGTTCCTTGATGCAGGGCAATTCCAAGCAGAGAGCCTGCACATACAATGTGATACTGCGGGGCATTTTCACAAAAATATTTAAGCGATGTGAGAGCTCTTGGTACTTCCTGCACTTCATCAAAAATCAACAGGGAATTATCAGGATTGATTTTATGTCCTGCATACAATTCCAATCCCATAATCAGACGCTCGGTATCCAGGTCAGATGCGAAAAGCTCTGCCATTCTGGAATTAGAATCGAAATTGATATAGACGGTATCTTCGTATGCCTGCCTGCCGAATTCCTTCATCAGCCATGTTTTGCCTACCTGCCGCGCACCCTCGATAATTAGCGGCTTGCGGCGCTTGCTTTCTTTCCATTTTAATAGTTTTTCCATTGCAATCCGGTACATATACACACCTCCACTCTTATAATATAAATATAGTATATCACCTGATTACAAAAAATACAACGAGCTTTGCGCAAATCACAACATTTTTTACAGCGAACTTTGTGCAAATTACAACATTTTTTGCAGCGAACTTTGTGCAAATCATAACATTTTTT
>CAVKSD010000132.1:0-4651 GCA_963658905.1 Bacteroidaceae bacterium | reverse complement strand
GCTTTGCAGGAAACGAAAGCACTTCTCTGCGCCTCCCGCAGGTTCTATCAGGGTGCCGCCTCTCAGCGGTTCCATGACGATTATAGGAATGTTCTTTTCGTTTAGGATTCTTACCTTTTCCTTTGCTTCTTGGAAATCCCAGTCCAGCCAGTTAAGCTGAATCTGGCAAAATTCTACCACATCCCCGTAGGCGTCCAGAAAGCGTTTGAAGCATTCGATTCCGCCGTGATCCGAATAGCCAAGATGACGGATTCTCCCCGCCTCTCGCTCCGAAACGAGGTATTCCTTGACTCCGAACTCAGGATTCAGATAATTTTCGATATTGTATTCGCAAACATTGTGGAAAAGATAAAAGTCGAAATATTCGGTCTGCAATTTTTCAAGCTGCTTTGCGAAAATCTCCTTTGCTTTTGGGAAATTGTTTCGGTCGTAGCCCGGAAATTTTGTGGTTAAATTGAAGCTTTCTCTTGGGTAGCGACTGAGGGCCTTTCCCATCACGGTTTCTGCGTTTCCCTCGTGGTAGCCCCATGCCGTATCGAAGTAGTTTATGCCGTGATTATATGCATAGTCCACCATATCAAGGGTCTTCGCCTCGTCAATATCCCTGTTTATGCCGTTTGTAACCGGAAGCCTCATGGTTCCGAAGCCAAGCTGAGAAATCTTTTCGCCTTTGAAATCTGTATAAATCATGCTTTTCTTCCTTTTCCTATTTCTTTGGTTCTTATTTTTTTATTTCGTTTATTACTTCTTTTCTTATTTCTTTTTTATTTCCATTCCCAGTCAAGTACCTCAGGAATATCCTGCCCGTACTGTGCGATATAGTTCTTGTGCTTTACCAAAATGTCGTTCATCTGCTGGGTAAGATGCCCCGCCTTGTTTCCAAGCTGCGGCAGGCGGGCGAGCGCCTCCTTGACGAGGCTGAACCTGTCGATG
The DNA here is from genome assembly GCA_963658905.1 of Bacteroidaceae bacterium. GTDB lineage: Bacteria > Bacillota > Clostridia > Peptostreptococcales > Anaerovoracaceae > CAG-238. Next base: position 3,718 of record CAVKSD010000132.1, on the reverse strand, counting down.
TGATTTTGCACCCGCATGTCGAATGCCGTGGTAATAGTGCCTTCTTCGAGGTAGCCGTGAACGAAGAAGTTTTGCTCGTTATGTCTTCCGTGGGTCAGCTCGTGAATGAGCTTCGGATAGCCGTGGAAAGCGAAAACTACCGGTTTATCCTTCGTAAACAGCGCGTCAAATTCCTCGTCCGTAAGCCCGTGAGGGTGATTTTCGTGGGACTCCATCTTCATGAGGTCTACAACGTTTATAAAGCGGATTTTCAGCTCCGGCAGGTGTTCTTTTAGAATCGTTACCGCAGCCAAAGCCTCAAGCGTCGGCGTGTCTCCGCAGCAAGCCATCACGAGGTCCGGTTCCTGCCCCGCGTCGCTGCTTGCCCAGTCCCAGATTCCGATCCCCTGGGTGCAGTGGATAACCGCCTGCTCCATGGTGAGCCACTGGCGGCTCGGATGCTTGGAAGCTACGATTATGTTTACATAGTTCTTGCTCTTTATGCAATGGTCAAAGCACGAAAGCAGGCAGTTTGCGTCCGGCGGGAGGTACATTCTGACCACGTCCGCCTTTTTGTTTGCCACATGGTCGAGCATCCCCGGGTCCTGATGGGTGAAGCCGTTGTGATCCTGCTGCCATACGTTCGATGTCAATATAAGATTGAGCGATGCGATTTTCTGCCTCCAAGGCAGCTGGTTGCAGACCTTGAGCCATTTTGCGTGCTGGGAAACCATGGAGTCCACAACTCGGATAAATGACTCGTAGCTTGCGAAAAATCCGTGTCTGCCTGTCAGAAGGTAGCCCTCAAGCCAGCCCTCGCACATATGCTCGCTGAGATAGGAGTCCATGATCCTGCCCTCATGGGAAAGATCCTCGTCAAAGCCATAAATCTCGCCTTGGAAGTCCCGCTTTTCCACCTCGAATGCCTTGTAAAGCCTGTTGGATTTTGCCTCGTCCGGCCCGAAAATCCGGAAATTTTTGCTTTCTTTGTTTAGCTTAAATATGTCCCGAACATAGCCCCCAAGCTCCATCATGTCCTGTGCCTTGACGCTGCCGGGATAGGAAACTTCCACCGCATAGTCCTTGAAATCAGGGGTTCTGAGGTCGCGGAGGAGCCTCCCGCCGTTTGTATGGGGATTTGCGCTCATTCTGGCATCTCCCGTCGGGGCAAGCTCCCGAAGCTCGGGCAGTAGCCGGTAGTCGTCTCCGAAAAGTTCCTCGGGTCTATAGCTTCTCAGCCATTTTTCGAGTTCTTTGAGATGTTCCTCTTTTTCCATGGAAATCGGAACCTGGTGCGCTCTGAATGTCCCCTCTATCCTGTTTCCGTCAACAACCTTAGGCCCCGTCCAGCCCTTTGGGGTTTCGAGGATAATCATTGGCCAAATCGGGCGTTCTGTCACTCCCTCTTCTCTTGCTTTTCTTTGATTTTCCTTGATCTGTGCGATGCAGCGGTCAAGGGTTTTTGCCATCTTTTCGTGCATCTCCATCGGGCAGCTTCCGCTGACAAAATATGGATTCCAGCCGCAGCCCTTGAAGAACCACTCTCTTTCCTCTTTTGAAATTCGCGCAAATACGGTGGGATTGCTGATTTTGTAACCGTTAAGATGCAGAATCGGAAGCACCGCCCCGTCGTTTTTGGCACTGAGGAATTTGTTTGAATGCCAAGCGGTTGCAAGTGGGCCTGTCTCTGCCTCGCCGTCTCCCACGACGCAGGTTGCGATAAGATCCGGATTGTCAAAGACCGCTCCGAAAGCGTGCGCAAGGGAATATCCAAGCTCGCCGCCTTCGTTTATGGAACCTGGAGTTTCCGGTGCTACATGGCTTGAAATTCCTCCCGGAAATGAGAACTGCTTGCAAAGGCGTTTGAGTCCTTCTTCGTCCTGCCCCACGTTCGGATAAACCTCGCTGTATGTCCCTTCGAGGTATGCGTTTGCAACGAAAAAGTTTCCGCCGTGTCCGGGGCCTGACAGGTAAATCATGTCCAGACCGTATTCTTTGATGAGGCGATTGAGATGCACATAGACAAAATTTTGCCCCGGCACCGTTCCCCAGTGTCCGACGATCTTTTTCTTGATATGTTCTCTCTTTAGCGGCTGCCTGAGAAGCGGATTATCCAGCAGATAAAGCTGGGCTGCCGACAGATAATTTGCGGCGCGAAAGTAGGCGTCCATCTTTTGCAGATACTCTTTTGTAACCGTCATAGCGTACCTCCCGTTGTTTTCTGTTATTTATTCTGACACTTATCCTGACATTTGTTCTGAAGTCTTAATAGTCTGATATTTGTTCTTATATTCGTTCTGAAATCTTAATAAAAGGTTGCGACTTCTTCCGCAGGCGGCGTGGTCTTTTTTACCTCGATCACGTGATAAACCGGGCCTTCGCTCTGGTACATATCGTTATACTCACGCTGAATTTTTGCGGTCATTTCCACCCATCCGCCGTGCTGCAATGTCTGGGATTTGTCGTATTTTGCAACCAAACCGCCGAACTGAATGTCCGCTGCGCAGCAGGTCATTATGTGGCGTCCGATAACAAATTCGTCGTCTTTGAGCCCGCCTCCCAGAAGGCTTCTGCCCTTGAATTTTACGGTTTTGCCATAATATTTTGCTTCTTCGTCGTTCATATCGGCATACCACATCGCATAGTCCTTGTCGTCGATTTCGATGATGTCGGCGTTGATGTCGAATGGCAGCGGGTCTTCAATATTGTCGATCTCGATATTGTTCGGGCCGTATTCGTAAATGATGTCGCAGCGGCGGTTGATTGCCCTTACGATCTTGTGGAATGCCATCTTGTCCATCGCCTGGGTGAAATGCTTGAAAACTATGGTTTCCGTGGATTTCAGCTTGTCCACCGTGAGATTTCGCATATTTTGATTGTATGTGATGTAGGTTCTGGCATCCGCGAAGCTCATTTCCTGATAAACCGTCCAGCCCTCCGGCATACTGCTGTAAAGGCTGTCAAGCGACCACATGCCGTTGTATTCGCAGACAACTCTCTCGAATCCGATTTCTTTCTGGAGTTTTTGCAAAAATTCTCCGGTAAGTTCTTCTTCGTCCTCCACCGTTTCGATTTTTACGTTTGAGGATGCGAATTTTATCGGTGAGTACTCGATTTCGCCCTCCTCGCAGACCAGAAGCAGGGTCTTTTGCCCCTCGTTAAAGGCAGGGTCTTCCAAAGTTTCCTGTATAAATGTGGTTTTGCCTGATTCCAAAAATCCGGTGAACAGATAAACCGGTATTTCCTTTGGCTTTGTCATTTTGTTTTCTCCTCGTACTATATTTGCTTGTATTTGCGATTTTGGCGTTAAATTTCAAAAAGCTTTAGTATCTTTTCTCTGTCGATTTTGGCACCGATTACGCAAAGTCTTCCTGTAACTGCCGCGGTGCCGGTTCTTACATCAGGCTCTCCCGGAACATAGTCGAAGTGAATCCACCGGCCGTCCTCGCCCTCTACGATGCCCTTTGCTCTCAAGATAAAGCCGTATTCGTCCTTGTCCCCAAGGGCTTCCAATGCTTTCTCGATCTTTTCCTTTATAAATTTCTTCGGGGTTTCGATTCCCACGCTCTCAAATACATCGTCTGCATGGTGGTGTCCCTCGTGGTCATGTCCGCAGCAGCAATGGTCGTCATGATCGTGGTGGTGATGTTCATGTTCGTGGTCATCGTCATGATCGTGGCCGCAGCAGCAGTGGTCGTCGTGGTGATGGTGATGCTCGTGGTCGTGGTCGTGGTCGTGG
>CAVKSD010000131.1:0-4812 GCA_963658905.1 Bacteroidaceae bacterium | reverse complement strand
CTACGCAGCCGTCGCAGCCTATGCTACTTGGCAGTGGTTATGCTCACCTTTGTAAACTCCGTGTACACCGTCTTTCCGTCCACGGTGCGGATTCCCCGAACCTTGTACCAGTAGGTGGTGTTTTTCTCGATATTTTTGGTATTTACATAGTATTTGCTCGTCGCGTTGGATGTAGTGAAATATTTTACATAGCCCGAGGATTTCTTTGTGGAGCGCCAAATCTGATAGGCGTCAACGGCATAGCCTGAATTTGACTTCAGCCATGTGAGCTTTATGCTCTTTGTGCCGGTCTGGGTGGCCTTTAGGGTCACGACCTTTGTATTTTCAACCCCCGCCTTGATTCGTGCGTTCTTTTCGGCTACTGCCGCATCGTCCACCTTCGTGGTGACGCTTATGGTTGTATACGGCGTGTATACTGTCTCTCCATCCACCGTTCTCACGCCCCGAACCCTGTACCAATAAGTGGTTCCCGGCTCAAGATTCTTGTTGTTCGTATAGGACTTGTCCGCAGAGCTTGCGGTGGTAAAATATTTTTCGTATTCCCCATCTTCGCTATCCGAGCGCCAGATCTCGTAATTGTCAACGAGGTAGCCGGAATCTGATTTTAGCCATGTGAGCGTGATCTTGTTTGTCTCGACAGAAGTGGCGGTGAGGGAAACTACCTTTGTGGCTTCGACCCCCGCCTTGATACGAGCGTTCTTTTCTGCCTCTGTTTCCGTAGTGGTATCCGTGTTTGTGTTAGTATTTGTATTCGTGTCCGTGCTTGTATCCGAAGCGATTATGTTGTATTTTACGGTCTTTGTTCCCGTGTAATTTCCCATGAAGCTCACGATAAGGTCTGCCTGACCGACATTCACCGCATTTGCCACGGTGTAGGTATAGTCGAGGTTTTCCACGAGCTGTCTGCCGGTGGAATCCGTAACCGTTATATATGACGGCTTCGTTTCGCTGCCGGTATATTTGCGATCCTTCGGCTGTTTGATGGTAATTCCGGAAAGGTCACTGCTTGGACTGATGCTAAAGGATACGACCTTGTAATCCGTGTAATTTCCCTTGCCGATAACCATGGCGTAGGCCGTGCCCGCCTTGGAATTCCCCACATAGCGAACATTGTAGTCCACGCCCTGGGTAAGAGCCACGCCGTTATGATATACGGAAACGCTCGGGGAATAAGCCGCCCCTGCCGCGTAGCTATAGTTCGATCCGCCTGTTAAGATCACGTTGCAGTCCGCAATGGAATATTCGGAAGTCTTGCTTGCGTCCTTTGGAAGATAGAGGAAGTTCACATCGGAGCGCCCGTCAATTCCGCTGACGCTGCCGTCGGAGCTGTATTGCCAATAGTTATAGTCGTAGTCGTAGTTACAGGTGCTATAATATTGAGCGACCCAGATCGGATAAAGCTTTCCCAGAGCCTCGCCGTCAACGGTCTTGTTGAGGAAGTTCAGATTGGCATAAAGCCCCGCCTGGTGACCGTTCGCCTTGATGTATTCACAAAATGCCTTAACGTTTTCCGTAGCCGTGATCTTTGTGATGGTGCCGCTTGTGAATCTTCCCGAAGAAACCGGCGAAAATTCGTAGTCCATGAAAATCGGCAGGTCAAGCTCGTAATCTCCCAGAAGTTCAAGGGTGTATTTTGCCTCCGCCGTTGCCTCCAAGGTGTTCAGGGCTTGGGAGAAAAAATACACTCCCACCATGACGCCGGCAGCCTTTGCCGCCTCTATATTTCTCACGAACCAGTCGTCAGGCTGCATATTGCCCGCTGCGCCGTATCCCCGATAGCCGATTCTGATGATGGCAAAATCAACCCCCGCAGCCTTTGCCTTCACCCAATCTATAGAATTTTGGTAGGTGGAAACGTCCACCCCGTTTACCAAAATCATATTGTCGAACTTGCTGTTCTGATTATATGTAGTCCCGGTAAAAGGCGAAACGCTTGTCCCCGCATAAGCAAAGCTTGTGCCTATCAAAACGGTAAACGAAAGCGCCACGCATAATATCATCGAAACAAATTTTTTCTTCCCCCTATTTTTCATTATTTCCATTTTCCCCCTTTAACTTTTCTTCTTCCTCCAAAACTCTGTACGCCACCTTGCCTACCAGGGTCTTTGGAAGCGCCTCCCTAAAGCGTATTTCCCTTGGCATTGCGTACTTTGCTACGTGTTTTTCGCAGTAGCCAAGCAGAATTTCCCGAGCCTTGTCCTCCGAAACCTCTGCATCGGGCTTCAGGACCACATATGCCACAACCCTTTGCATTTTCAGGGAATCCGGTATGCCGATAACGCAGCTCATGTGAACAAGCTCGTGAGCGTCCAGCACGTTTTCTATCTGGGACGGATAGACATTGTATCCGCTGGTGATAATCATTCGCTTGATACGCTGTTTGAAATATATGAATCCGTCCTCGTCCATGAGTCCCAGATCTCCGGTATGCACCCATGTAAGCCCGTCTGCGTGCGTCCTGAGTGTCTCTGCAGTTTCCTTTGGATTGTTTATGTATTTCATCATTACCGTCGGTCCCGAAAGGCAAATTTCCCCCTCGGTACCGTATGACACCTCTTCCTGTGTGCCCGGCTTTACAATTTTGTAATATGTATCCGGGAACGGGAGGCCTATGCTGCCCTCTCTTGCGGTGTTGATAGGCGTGAGACAGCTTGCGGTAACACATTCCGTCATGCCGTAGCCCTCTCTCACGTGAATACCGGCGTTGTGAGTTTCGAGAAAGGCGTCAAAGCGTTTTTTCAGTTCTATGGAAAGGGAATCGCCGCCGCTAAAAACCCCTTTCAGGCAGGAAAGATCCACCCGTTTGAGGGTCTTTATCCTGAGCAGCGCCTCGTACAATGTAGGAACCCCCGCGATAAAATTCGGTTTGTGGCGTTTAAGCAGCTTCGCATAACTTTCCGGGTTGAACCGTGGTATCAGCAGGCATCTTCCGCCGCTGGAAAGCATGGAATGTATGCATACTCCCAGCCCGAAGCCGTGGAAAATCGGCATAACCGCCAGCATCTTGTCTCCCGGCTTAAACATTGGGTTCGTGGCGATTATCTGCTGACCGAGTGCGTTGAAGTTAAGATTTGAAAGGAGAATTCCTTTCATGATGCCTGTGGTGCCGCCGCTATAAAGAATCGCCGCGGGATCACTCGCAGTCCTTGCCCCGTGGAAAGAACCGTGATAGCGGCTTCCGTCCCGCAGGAACTTCTCCCACCAGACGATTTCCGCATTTTCCGGCACTTTCTTTATCTTGCGCCCCTCCGCAAGGTAATATCCTCTCCTCTTTACCGGGCTCAAAACGTCCCTTATGCTTGTGAGGATCAGGCTTCTGAGGGGAACGTTTCCCCGTATATTTGCAAATTTGCCGTAAAATTGATCCAGAGTTAGACAAACCACGCTGGAAGCTTCTTTCAGGCAAAACTCGATTTCCTTTTCGCTGGAAAGGGGATGAACCATGTTGGCTACGGCTCCCACCTTGTTTATGGCATAGAACATGATGACCGCCTGAGGAGCGTTTGGCATACATATGGTAACGCTTTCCCCCGGCTTTACGCCTATTGCGGCAAGGGCTCTTGCGCATTCGTCCACCTTGTTGATAAAATCTCCGTATTTTACTCTGCCGCCCATGAAGTCATAGGCTATGTAGTCCGGATAGCTTGTGGCGACTTCCGCCAGTTTGTCGTACATGGAGCCTTGGAAATATTCGAGGTGCGCCGGAACTCCCTCGAGATGGGATATCCAAGGGGTTTTGACCTCTTGTGCTGGCTTGATGCCGCGGAATTTAACTTCTTTCATAATCGACTTCCTCCTTTGCCGCAGTTTCAAGTAGCGCGGGGTTTGCAAGCAGATATTTGAGCAGTTTTACGGTCTTTGAATAGTAATATCCGTCGGCGATTCGGAATAATGTCTTGCATGGTATAGCTTCCGTCCTCATTAAATGCCGGAACCTTTTTCTTCTTTCCAAGCACCACGAAAAGGGAGTTTGTGCCCCAGTTGCTGAGATGGTGATAGCCGGCCTTCAGCCCGATGGAGCCTAAGTTCGTGATGAAGCAGGAGGCGTGGTTCGGGTCTGTCTTGATGAGAGAATATGGGACTCTGCCGCATTCGTCCAGCCTATGCAAAATCCACATAACGAAGCTGAGTATGAACCGCGGAAGCTTTTTCAGCCCGTCCATCTTGTCGGTGGAATTGTCCGCCTTTTCGCTTCTACACTCGTTTATCTCCTCGGAAATTATACGGTGAACGTCCTCTATCGTCGTGTTTTCGTCAAATTCCTTGAAGGCGAGGGCTTCCGCGCCGTTATCGCTGAATTTTTTCTTTACCACGAAAGCCACCGAAAGGCTGTTTCGCTGAAACATTTTGCCGCCCTTGATAAAGCGGTTCATCTTCGGTCTAAGGGTGATCGTCTTTACAAATGCCGCCACCAGGACGTGAAAGAGCTTGTATTCTTCCTCGCCTGCCGCAAGGTTTGCGTTGCGGGCCGCAAGATAATTTTCGATTGGCTCAAGCGGTATATCTTCCATTATAAAGGCTTCGTTGTCGGCTTTGTTCGGGTAGAGATATGGCATGATCACATGAAGTGCGTCCATGTCCCGAAGCCAAACGCCGTCCCTGCGATCGCCTCGTCTTTTTTTAGTTTTTTCCATGAATTATTTTCCCCTTGTGTTTTTTTGTCAAATCAAAAGCAAAAGGTCTTGTCCCAAAACTTACGCCTCGAAACAGACCTTTTGATTATATCATTTTTTTGCTCTCATTTCCACCTTTTACGGCAGATTTCACATTTATTTAAACTTTGACGGCTATTTTGACGGATATTTGCCCGCC
>CAVKSD010000130.1:0-4818 GCA_963658905.1 Bacteroidaceae bacterium | reverse complement strand
TTATCATATATTCAAGAAAATGGGCATGACCAGAAGGCAGGCCATAGACTTTTATCTCGAAACCATAAGAGACGCCTTTGACGCAGGTATAGTTCCGAGATGCCACTTGGAGGACATCACAAGAGCAGATTTTTATGGATTTGTGGTTCCTTTCGTAAATGAAATCATGGATCTGTCAAACGAGGTGGGAATGCCGGTAAAGATTAGGGCCTGCGATACCATGGGCTATGGCGTGCCGTATACCGGTGCGGCGCTTCCTCGAAGCGTAGCGGGAATCGTCTACGGACTCCAATATTATGCAGGGGTTCCCAGCGATATGATCGAGTGGCACGGACACAACGATTTCTATAAGGCTGTTGCGAATGCTACTACGGCATGGCTCTACGGGGCGAGTGCGGTTAACTGCTCGCTGCTTGGAATCGGCGAGCGCACGGGAAACATTCCGCTGGAGGCCATGGTTTTCGAATATGCTTCACTGAGAGGCTCCATGGACGGAATGGATCCGACGGTAATAACCGAAATAGCTGAATATTTCCGTAAGGAGATGGGCTATGAGATTCCGCCGATGACTCCGTTTGTGGGAGAAAACTTCAACGTGACGAAAGCCGGAATCCACGCCGACGGATTGATGAAAGACGAGGAAATTTACAATATATTCAACACGAAAAAATTGCTCAAACGGGCGCCGGGGGTTTCCATCAGCAACACGTCGGGACTTGCAGGTATAGCATACTGGATAAACGAGCATTTCAGGCTGGAAGGGGACAAAAAAGTACATAAAGACCATCCTTTGGTTAAAGAACTGAAAGGATGGGTGGACACCATGTACGAGGGCGGCAGAACCACAAGCCTTTCCACAGGAGAAATCGAGTCGAAGCTGAATGAATCTGAGGAATGGAGGAAGCTCATAAATGATAGATTATAAGAACACATCCCTCGCAAATCAGGTATTTGCATTGATTGAAAAAAATATCTTGACGGGAGTTTATCCGGCAGGCGAGCTTATCACAGAGCCGAAACTTTCAACGGAGCTTGGGGTCAGCAGGACGCCGGTGCGGGAGGCACTGACAAGGCTGGAAGCCGAAAGACTTATAAAACAGACGGCAAGCGGTATGCTGGTGCTTGGCATATCCCCAAAGGACGTCGACGAAATGTACGCGGTGAAAAAAGCGATAGAGCCCTACGCCACCGTACTTGCGATACAGCACATGACGGAGGAGGATATCGCCCGTCTTAAAGAGATTATCGAAGAGCAGGAGTTTTATGTAACCAAAAGCAATGCGGAAAAAATCAAGGATTTGGACACGGAATTTCACGATGTAATCTACGAAGCCAGCGGAAGCCCGACCTTTGCTTCTATTCTTTCGCCGCTGCATCACAAGCTGATGAGATTCAGGAAAGTTTCGTTGCAATTCAGCGACAGAAGCACCCAGTCGGTGGAAGAACACAAAAAAATCTTCGCAGCGATAGAAGCGAAGAACGAAGACGCCGCAAAGGCGCTGATGCTTGAGCATATAAATAACGCATATATCAATATCAAGGGAGGCATGTAAAATGGGACTTACCATAGCGCAGAAAATCATAAAAGAACATTTAATCAGCGGAGAAATGACCGTTGGCAGCGAAATTGCAATCAGAATAGACCAGACTCTGACCCAGGATGCCACGGGGACAATGGCATATCTGGAATTTGAAACCATGGGAGTGCCGCGTGTAAAGACGGAACTTTCGGTGGCATATATAGATCACAACACACTCCAGTCGGGCTTTGAAAACGCAGATGACCACAGATTTATCCAGTCGATGGCGAGGAAACACGGGCTGTATTTTAGCAGACCCGGAAACGGAATCTGCCATCAGGTTCATCTGGAACGCTTCGGAAAGCCGGGAAAGACTCTTATAGGCTCAGACAGCCATACTCCAACCGGCGGCGGCATAGGAATGCTTGCCATGGGCGCGGGAGGTCTTGACGTTGCGGTTGCCATGGGTGGTGGCGCTTACTATATCACAATGCCGAAGATGATCAAGGTAAATCTAACAGGAAAGCTTAACGATTTTGTGACTGCGAAGGACATTAGCCTCGAAATTCTCAGGATCCTCAGCGTAAAGGGCGGAGTCGGCGCCATTATAGAATGGGGCGGCGAGGGCATAAAAAATCTTTCTGTTCCCGAAAGAGCCACCATCACCAATATGGGCGCAGAACTTGGGGCTACGACCTCGATATTCCCGTCAGACGAAGTTACACGTGAATTTCTCAAAGCCGAGGGCAGAGAAGCAGATTTTGCACCTCTTGCAAGCGATGAAGATGCAGTTTACGATAAAGTTGTTAATATAAACCTTTCGGAATTAAAGCCTATGACCGCCTGCCCGCACAGCCCAGACAATGTGGTAGCGGTTGAAACCCTAAAAGGCACGAAGGTTGACCAGGTTTGCATCGGCTCCTGCACAAACTCGTCGCTATATGACATGCTCAAAGTCGCAGCACTGCTGAAAGGGAAAACTATTTCACCGGATGTGAGCCTTTCCGTTTCGCCGGGTTCAAAGCAGGTGCTTGCAATGCTAGCAGACTGCGGAGCCTTGGCAGATATCCTTGCAAGCGGGGCGAGGGTGCTTGAATGTGCCTGCGGCCCTTGCATAGGAATGGGATTTTCGCCAAATTCCGGCGGTGTATCGTTGAGAACCTTTAACAGAAATTTTGAGGGCCGTTCCGGAACAAAGGACGCAAAGGTTTTCCTCGTATCGCCTGAAACTGCAGTTGCAGCAGCTCTCACAGGAGAAATTACGGATCCGAGACTGCTCGGAGATATGCCTAGTGTTGAAATGCCGGAAAGCTTCAAGATTGACGACAGCGCAATTCTTGCGCCGGCGACGCTTTCGGAGGCGGATTCTGTGGAAATCCTCAGAGGCCCGAACATCAAGCCTTTCCCGGACAGCAAGCCACAGGAAGATGAGCTTTCCGCCGCGGTTTCGCTGAAAGTTGGTGACAATATTACCACAGATCATATTATGCCGGCAGGGGCAAAGATTTTGCCTTACCGTTCGAACATTCCGCACCTTTCTCAGTATTGCTTCGAAGTATGCGACCGCGACTTTCCGGAAAGAGCAAAGAAGATGGGAACGAGCATAATCATCGGCGGAAACAACTACGGACAGGGCTCATCGAGAGAACACGCGGCACTGGTGCCTCTTTATCTGGGAGTAAGGGCGGTTATCGCCAAGAGCTTTGCCAGAATCCACGCCGCAAATCTTATAAATGCAGGGATTATGCCGCTGACATTTGAAAATCCGGATGACTACGAGAAAATCTCTCAAGAGGACGAAATCAGAATCACGAGCGTCTTTGAGGGAATGGAAAATGGCAAAATGATTTTGGAAGACATTACAACGGGAGAAAAGATATCTCTTGCTTGCAGCTTTACCGAAAGACAGAAGGCAATTTTGAAAGACGGCGGGCTGCTGAAATATGTCGGAAAGGGCGGAAATTAGAATGAACGAAAATACAGACAAAGAATTATACATAAAAGAAGCCTCGGCAAAATTTGAGGAACTTCTGCGGGAGCAGATAAAGCGTGCCGAGGACATGAAAAATGCGGCAAAGCCCAAGGACTTTGAGGGCCTGCCGCAGATCACCATAGGTCTTTGCGGCGGCGACGGCATCGGCCCGATTATCATGGCAGAGGCAAAAAAGCTGCTCAGTGCCATCCTTGCAGAGGAAATCGCAAAGGGCAAGGTGGTTTTGAAAGAAATCGAGGGCCTTACCTTGGAAAACAGGCTTGCCTGCGGAAAAGCGGTTCCGGATGATGTAATGGAGCAGCTCAAAGCCTGCGACGTCATCCTCAAGGGCCCTACCACCACACCGAAGGGCGGAAGCATGGGTAGCGCAAATGTAGCTCTCAGAAGCGCTCTTGATTTATATGCCAATGTGCGTCCGGTATGCGTGCCGGAGGAGGGCATTGACTGGATGTTTTATAGGGAAAATACCGAGGGCGAATATGTGCTTGGAAGCCGCGGCGTTGAAATTCCGGGGACTCTTGCGGTTGACTTCAAGGTCACCACTGAGGAGGGGACAAAGCGAATCGCAAGAGCTGCCTTTGAATATGCCAAGAAGAGCGGCAAGACAAGCGTGGCAATCGTAACAAAAGCGAATATTATGAAAAAAACCGACGGAAACTTTTCGGCTATTTGCCGCGAAGTTGCAAAAGATTATCCGGGAATCCAGGCAGAGGACTGGTACATAGATATAATGACAGCAAACCTTGTAAACAAGGCGATTCGTAGCAGTTTTCAGGTATTCGTGTTGCCGAATCTTTATGGCGACATCATTACCGACGAGGCGGCGGAAATTCAGGGAGGCGTAGGCACCGCAGGCAGTGCGAATATCGGTGACCGCTATGCGATGTTTGAGGCGATTCACGGCTCGGCGCCAAGGATGATAGAAGAAGGCCTAGGGGACTATGCGAACCCGTCCAGCATTTTCAAGGCTACAGAGATGATGCTTCGTCACATCGGCTTTATCGAAAAGGCTGACAAATTGGCAGAAGCGCTTCATGTATGCTGTGATACAGAGAAAAAGGTTGTTGTTACCGGAATGAAAGATGGCGCAACCTGCCGGGAATTTTCGGATTATGTGATGAGCAAAATATGAGCAAATAAGCAAATTATGATTGAAACGATCGAAATGCGAGGGAAATGCGAGGGAACTGCGAGGGAAATGCCGAGGGAAATACAGCTTTTGTATTGACATTTACCATGCTGCGATATAAAATAGATCTATTGAAAATTCAATAGAAACGATGACGAAGAGGAGTAGGAAATGAC
>CAVKSD010000129.1:0-4848 GCA_963658905.1 Bacteroidaceae bacterium | reverse complement strand
GCTTCTGTAGAATTTGTATTTTACAGTGTAGCCAAGGTCTTCGATTGCCTTGATGGCGTCTTCGTCAGCTGTCAGGGTAACTTTGATGTTGCCCTTTGCGGTTTTCTCAGAGCGAGCTTTGAGGCTGAGAGCGCTTACCAGCTTTTCTACCTTTGCGGTTTGCTCTGCGACCAACTTGTCCGCTTCATCTGCTTCCATCACTGCATAGCTTGAGAAGTGCCCGGTGGTGAATGTGTAAGTTCCATCTGCGTTCTTCTGACCAGCTACCTTGTGATAGGCCTTGGCATCGTCGATGTAAAGGCACTTAACAGCCTTAGCCGCAAGCTTTGCATTAAGCTTGATGGTTACGCTGACATTTCCTCCCTTAAACTCGGAGACATTTCCGCCGGAGGTTACCAGCTTCAGGTCTACCTGTACCTTAGCATCATCCTGAGCGAGCGTTGCCACCTCCAGCTTGACATCGCCTGTGCTTCCTGCAGCTTCTGCTACTGCCTTTACCGCTTCTCTGTCCAGCTTTACCTCTGCTGCATCGGTCCTGATAGTGAATGCTGCCTCGGTTTTACTTGCTATATTGGAAACTGCGGTCGCAGAAAGCGTAACCTCGGACCTTGTTCCCGCCGCGGTTTCTGTTACTGACTTCGTGCTTGTCGCGTCAACAATCATCTCTTGCGACTTGTTAGAAACTGCATTCTTGATTATTTCTTCCGCTACCGCAGTGTCAACCGTTGCCGCGGTAGTTTTCGTTCCGTTTGCACCGGTCGTTGTTGCCGGCTTAACGGTAGTCGATGTGGTATCGCCGGTGTTCGTAGTCGTATTCGCAGACGGCGTCACATAGCCGCCTGAGCTTCCACCGGACGAAGATGAACTTCCGCTCGAAGATGTTCCGCTTGTCTTGACACTAACCTCCCCAGAGTACTGTGTCGACCAGTAAGTCTCATCATAGGAGCCGTCAAGACGCTGCTTGGTATCCTTCACCACAGCATAAGGTCTAATTCTGAACTTATATGTGGTGCCGGATGATAGGTTCTTTATCTCATATGAGGTATCCGCTGTATCGCCGATTTTTTTCCATGTAGATCCGGATCCTTGATATACAGCATATTTTTCTGCGCCTAGACTCTTTTCCCAGGAGAGTTTAACGCTGCTTTCGGTGACCTCCTCAGTCTGTAGAGTACTTACATTTGACGGTCTAACTTCAAAATGCAATGTCCTCTCGCCGTAGTAGCTGTTATATGCAACCAAACGAATCGTTGCAACTCCAACATCTGTGTTGTCAGAGTAATATGCCACATAGTCTCCGTAGGTTGACTGATTCAAAAGTTCTTCCCCGTCAGCATCTTTCACTGTTACCTTCGGGCGGCGAGCCTCTCCGTCATAGTATCCGTACTTATATGCCAGTGTAGTTGTCAACGTGTTGATATCAACTCCCGTCCAGCCACATTCGTGCAGCTGATGATTCTCGTCATAATATGAGTTCTGACACCGATAATCACTGTCATAGCTGTGATTATGATATTTCACATTGGTTCCGTATGACTTTGTGATATTACATTCTTCGCAGTAAGCCATTCTGGTACCATTTTGAGTACAGGTTTCTGTCGTGAACGAAAGTGTATCATGCAAGATGCTGTCATCTCCGGTATGAACAACCTCTTCACCTATGGTAATCCATCCTGTTTTGATTGCCCCGTTAAACAGATATACCTGCTTTTCACCGCATTTTGCTATGCCGGTGTATCCGCTTTCAGATGCAGCCACTGCCTCGCCGCAGATACTGCACGTAAGCGTTTTTTGGGTCAGGTCATAATCGCTTTCTTCGGTGAATTTGTGGTCGCCCGTCACGCAAGCGGATACATACATCGTAAACGTGTCAATGCATTCTGCCTCACCCGTCTGAGCGCCCTTCAAATCATATGTTTTCACGGTAAGTGTATTATTGTTTGCTTCTGCTGTGAGGTAAATTGCATTGAAATTACTTGTTGCCTTGTAGTCAAATGGCAGTGTAGGGTCTATCGGGTAACTTTTCTCTCCGGAAGAGCCACAGATATAGTATACAATGCCGTCTCCGCGGGTACAGGTTTCTTTCTCCGAATTATAGCTTGCGGAGCGCTTTCCGTCCACAAGTGCGGCGGTTCTTGCGTACGAATGATCATGTCCGCTGAATACCATATTGATACCCGCTTCCTGCAGATATGAAGGCGTCAACTTGTCCATTCCTACATTATCGGTCGCCGTCGAGTTGGTATAATATGTAGGTTGGTGCATCGTAACTATCTTCCACTTTGCGCTGCTCTTTTTAGCATCTGTTACAAGCCATTCCAGAGCCTTTTTATAGCCCTCCAAGCTATTGTAGCTGATATTTGCCACATAGACGTTTCCATACTCCACAGAATAGTATTCCTTGCTCGGCATCCGGTATATCTTTTGCGCAATGCTTCCGTCATCACCCATGTTGTCTTCATGGTTTCCGAGAGCATAAATCATGTCCTGATCTTCAAGTCCTGACATCAATGTCATTGCGTCCTTCCAGTGGCTGTAGCTATATGCCTGATCTACCAGGTCACCGGTCTGGATTCCAAAGTCATATTCACCGGTCTTTAAGTTGCCGATGATTGCATCAATATTGCTCGTATCAGTTGCCTGCACATCACCAAGCACGAAAAAGCTGGTCGTGCTCCCGGTTCTTTTTACGGTAAAACTTTCCGCTGCGCTCCAGTTTCCGTCGCCATAGCGATACTGATAATAGTATTCTCCCGGCTGAAGATCTGTTAGCTTCACGGAATTTGTTTGTGCTGTCACGGCATCTGAAAAGCTGCTGCCACCGAACTTTACAGGTTCGCTCACCGCCGTAACTGCCTCTTGGCTCTCCAGTGCCTCGTCGCTACTTGCATAGCGTAGTTCTACTTTCTTCTGGATGCCAGATAGCCACGAAAGCTGTTTTGCTTTGCCATCTTCTCCACATGCCGTGAAAATAATCGGGCTTTCCTCTGCATCTGTGCCGAAAATCGAAACCGTTTCGTTGAAGGATATGCCGCTGTCGCAGGAGGCATATACAACAAGCTGCTGCACACTGGCAAGCAAAGTGCTGCTTACCTGCCATCTGCCGGTTTCATCCGTCGTTCCCAGAAGCGTTCCGTCCTGCTTATAGATACCAATTCCGGACACTGCCTGTCCATTTGTATCTTTTACATAGATGTATCCCGGGTTTGCCATATTCTGATAAAGCAAATCGCTCGAAATCGTATATGGTGCTTCAACCTTTAGTCTTGCCTGAGGAAGCGAAAATCCGCCGTGGTAGTTGCCTGCATCTGCCCCTTCTTGTGTTTTGGCAGTCTCAATCCCTGCTGTAACCGTATAGGAAAAATAGCTTCCTTCAGCAAGGTTCTTGTCAATATCAAATGTGATTGTCGCAATATCGCATTCTCCGGTTTTGTTTCCGGTTGCAGTCACCTCAAAGGTTACGGTACTATTCACCTCATCGTACTTTGCAGAGCCTGCTTCATACGAAAACCCCTCGGCAGCTGTTATTTCGTAACCGCCATTTTTGTATCGGCTGTCTACCTGCATTGTTGTGGTGAACTTATCAATATTCGTCGCATCCGTGGTATGAATAGTCAGCGGCACGCTGCCTCCGAGAGGCGCAAAGTCTGAATCCGCCTTTAGCGAATATGTCGGATATGTACTTTCATTCCCTCTAACAGTGAAATTGTATGTTTTGGAACTCTTGTTGCCATTTTTGTCGGACAACAGCAATCTGATGGAATGCTCTCCATTTGCAAGCGTTACGTCCGTGCGGATGCAATCAGAACCACGGTCTATAACGGTTCCCGCTTTGCCATTCATCAGGTCCCCATCCACATACAGATAGCATGCGTCATAATCAAGTCCCACAGGATCAATTCCGCTTGCACCCTTAGCATCCTCCATGTAGAAGCTGAAGACTTCGCTGTTGCTCTCGACGGTCATGCCGTCATAAAAGCTTACATCATTATCCGAACCAAGCAACGCGTCTTTAACTCGAGGCGCATCGGTATCCTCGTTAACCGATCCATAAATAAACATCAGGTCATCGAAATACACACTGCCTTTTAGGTTTTTTATATTAACTTCGGTTCCGTCGCTAAGATATTTACCATGGGACTGCGTAATATTTTTCCCGTTATATGAGAGGACAGTCGCCCCATCTGTTCTCATCAGACGAATTGCTTCACCGGCCGGAATTTGGAACGTACAGCCGTCATAGCTAGACAAATCTGCGGTGCAGAAATACCATGTTCCTTCTTCACATATGGTCAGGCCACCATATGAACCATCTTTCGGAAAAGTTTCATTTATCTGCGGCCCAAAGTCAAATTGCGTCGTAGTATTTAAATCCCCATTAGGATTATAGATACTTAATCGAACGCGAAGCCATAGATTAGGAGTGTTTTCCGGAACCCAGACCCAAAGGCCGATAGCCGTAGGATGTCCCGGTATATCCACTGCCTCGGTCAGACCCACATTTGCTCCTTCCGTAATTCCAGTGGCACATTCTGAAAAGTCGTAATTTACCTGCAGGGCATTGCTCCCGCTATGCACAGGATATCCTTCAGAAGCGCTGACGATTCTTGCTGTTTCGTTTCCTCCTCTACCATAAAATAGTCTTGTAAGAAGGCCTGTCGCAGCTATTCCCTGACTTCCTCCACTTCGCCCGATTATATAATCGTCTTCATCTAGGCCATAGTATTCTTCTAGAGTTTTTCCATCTGCCGGCGCCTCAAAATCCAAGGCTTTTACAGGATCCGTTCCCACCTTCACCTGAATGCTTCCCGATATGCTGCTGTTGCCAGAATACACTGCCTTTACAAC
>CAVKSD010000128.1:0-4937 GCA_963658905.1 Bacteroidaceae bacterium | reverse complement strand
TATTTCACACCACATTTCTGTTTGGCGTCATCTATTATTCTAAACGATTTTGTGCAACAATGGTAGGTACCGGTGGTTTACCACTTACATTTGTATGTATCACGGTAGACGCAAAGGGGGAAAAATTTTTGCGCAATTTCGCTTGTCTGACAACAAAATAAAGTTGACAACTGCGTCAAAATCGTTTATAATTAAACAAAGTCGGAGGCTAAGACAAATGAGATACGCAATAGCAATTGATTTCGGAAGCACATTTACCAAGTTAGTCGTCATTGACCTTGCGGAAAAGATCGTAGTTCACAGCGACAAGGTTCCCTCTACCGTGGGAAGCGACGCCGCAATCGGAATGAACAGCTGCTTTGACATCGCAAGGGAAAAGATCGGCACAGCCGAGTTTGAGAAAGCCATGAAATTGGCATCCTCCAGCGCGGCAGGAGGCCTTAGAATGGCGGTTATCGGTCTGACAAAATCCCTGAGCCTGATGGCAGGGGAAGCGGCGGCTCTTGGAGCCGGTGCCAAGGTCGTGGCAAACTATATGGGAAACCTCACGGGGGAAAATATAGAGCAGCTCGAAAAAAGCAAGGCAGAAATTCTCCTGTTTGGAGGCGGCTACGAACACGGAAATCAGACGATGGTTTTGCATAATGCGAAGCTGATAGCAGAATCAGCCATCAGAATACCGATTATCTATTGCGGAAATTCAGACGTCGCAGCCGACATACGAAGAATGATGGTTGCCTGCAAAAAGCAATGCTTCGTCGTGGAAAACATGATCCCGAAACTGGGAGAAAAAAATGTGGAGCCGGTTCAGGAAGTCATAAGAAACCTTTTTCTTGAGAGAATTACCGACATGAAAGGCTTTGACCAGGTAAAAAAGCAATTCGACAACGATTTTACGCCGACGCCGAAGGCAGTGCTGGACGCCGGAACGCTTCTCAGCAGGGGCACTGAAAAGCAGACGGGCCTCGGACAGCTCATGATCATCGACATAGGCGGAGCAACCACGGATGTCTACTCCATGAACCAAAACAAGAGCTATCTTGGCGCAAAGATGACGGGCCTGGAAGAATCCTACGAAAAACGGACGGTCGAGGGGGATCTTGGGATGAGAGAATCCTCGGAAAGCGTCATCACGGACAAGTTCCTGCCGGAGGCAGAGGCAAAGGCCGGAATGACTGCGGCTGAAATCAGAAAGTCAATAGAAAACAGAATGGAAAATCACGATTTTCTGCCGGATAGCGATACCGAAAGAAAGCTGGATAACTGCATTGCGGCGGTGGCGATTCGTCAGGCAGCGCGAAGGCACGCAGGATATGTGCAAAAGGCTTATTCTTCCGGGTGCAAGCTCTTCCAATTCGGAAAAAACCTGACAGAGATAACGACGGTCATCGGAACCGGCGGGATTTTGGTATTTAATCCGGATGCTGCGAGCCTGCTTCGAGAAGTGGAGAAAAAAGAGCAAGACGCGGATATTTTGCTGCCGGAAAAGGTCAGCCCGTATCTTGACACGGAGTACGTGCTTTTCGCCGCGGGACTTTTGCGCGAAAAAGACGAAGAAATAGCGCTTTCCATCATGAAAAACAGTTTAAGATGCTGCGAATAGCAGTTTTTATAAAGAAAAATTTGTAGTAATGACGCTTTAGTGCGGGAGGATGAAATGGAACTGAATTTTAATTGGAAATTTGACATTAAGAATCTGCAAGACATATCGTCCATGAAAACGGACATAGAAAAGGCGGCGGGAGATCTAAAAATCGGCCGCACAAAATTTATGGAGGAAAATGGCGTTTCCTCGGAGAGAGAGTACAAAGAGCGCATGATGAAAGAGGGCGTTATCATGAAGCACTCTGCCATCGGCTATAACACATGGGAAAACACGGAAGATGCGGTGAGAACCGTATTTAATACCCTCAAAGAAAACGGGTCATATATCACTCGCTACGGTGTCTGCATGGACTGGGTTATGGGCGTTCCGGAGGAATTTCGGGACAGAATGCAGCCGGGCTCCGGGGCGATTCTCAAAAATGAAGAAGAATGGATGGCGATCGGTCAGATAGAGGCTGTGCAGCCTCACCTTGGCGACCACATGATCGGATCCCTAAACTCCCTGCACAACGTAATGCACGGCCTGAAAGCAGGAGTTACCACTATCGGAAACTTCTCTCATTACTACACCTACGAATATCCGGGCTTCGACATGGACGAATATCGCACAAACGATATGTGCAAAGGACTTCTTCTCATGGCAAAATTCCGTGACAAGGGGACAATAGTTCACTCCAATTTGGACGACGGTTTCGGGGCACAGTTCCAGGACATGGCAAACCTTGTTGGCTACGCAAAACTGGAAAGATATATCGCCGAGGAACTTCTGGGAGCGAGAATGGGACATTGCTTCGGCAATCTCTTCAACGACCCTATGGTAAGAATCATCTTCAATGTCGCTATGAGCAAAATCAACACCTACAAGACTCCCGGCTCGATGATATACGGAAATACCATCGACTTTGGCTACAATATGCCGAGGAATTATGCAAACCTCACTTCTTACTCAATGGCAGATGCCATCGGACAGCTTCTTTGCCCGACGGGACACGCAATTACGCCGATTCCGATTACCGAGGCGATTCGCATTCCGAACGTGGAGGAAATCATCGAAGCTCACAACACGGTGGATATGGCAATCGAGCAGGCGCATTATTACAAGGATTTCATCGACTATTCGGCAGTTGAAGCGGAGGCGGAGCTTCTGGTTGCCTGCGGAAATGTTTTCTTCGAGAGAGTTTTGAATGCTCTTGACGACCACCATGTTGACATCAATCATCCCGGCGCGATGCTTGCGGCGCTGAAAGCCATCGGACCTGCGCAGCTTGAAACAAACTTCGGCTCAGGAGAGCGCAAGGCAGGCGCAATGCGCGGCAGAGTTCCGGTAAGGTCAACATCTATCGTAAAGGAAATCGGCAAACAGCAGAATTTCATCATGGGCGAGATTAAAGACCTTGACAAGAAGCCGCTGAAGGGCATAAACCTCATCGTAGCCTCCACAGACGTACACGAATTCGGCAAGGAGATCTGCAAAAATCTCATGATAGAGGCGGGAGCGAACGTATTTGACCTCGGAACCACGGTTTCCGTAAGCGAAGTTGCGGACGCGGTAATCGAAACGGAGAGCAGGGCAATTTTGATCAGCACTTTCAACGGGATGGCATACAGCTTCGGCAAGGCTATGACGGACAAGCTGGCAGAAATAAATGTCAAAGTTCCGTTTATAATGGGCGGCAGACTTAACGAGCCGATGGACGGAAACGACGTGCCGGTAGATGTGTCGGATCGCCTCAGCGCCATGGGAATCAATGTTGACAACGATATGCAAAAAATCGTGGACTACCTGAAGGAAGCCCTGAGCATCAGCGCAAATTAGGTGGAAAACGAAAACGTATAGATATAAAATAGAAGCGCGGAAAAGCGCGAAAAGGCGAGGAAAAAGAAAAGCGTAAAAAGGCGGGGAAAGCCTTGAAAAACAGGGAGGACTGTGGTACAATAAAGCATAGTTATCTGAATGTATGACAACGAACAAAAAAGGACGGTAGACATGGAAAACAACGAACTGCTCAGCAGCCTTGCGGTGGAGCATATTAAGACACAATCTGATTATCTGGCGGACAAGATCAAGGCCATGATTGTAAGCGAAGAACTTCAGGACGGGTTCACTTTCCCTAACGAAGCGGAGTTTTGCAAGCTCCTGAATGTCAGCAGAAGCACACTTCGCGAGGCTTACAAGATTCTCGACACCCAAGGATTTATTCGCAGAACAAAGCGTGGAACATATATCCGCAGCCGTGAGGAAATCGCAGAGGACGGCAATTTCAGCGCCAGCCTAGAGCTGAGTAATTACAAGGAAATGTGCGAGTTCGTATGCGCACTGGAACCGGAGGCTGTTTGCCTTGCGGCGCAAAAGATTACCGATGAGGAGCTTGCAGCGCTGCATCTTGCCATGGAAGAAGTCGAAGCCTGCGGCAACGATTTTAAGGCGGTGATGAAAAAGAACAAACAGTTCCATGAGATGATCCGCAGGATTGCCGATAACACGCTGATTATGAGCGCCCTTTCCGCATATTATGACAGCTTTTCGCAGCAAATCGTAGAAAATATATATTCACAGAACGACACGATGGAAAATCTGGAAAAGTTCCTGAGCAATTCTTTGGAGGACCACCGAGAGCTTTATGAGGCGATGAAAGCCCACGACGGAGAAAAGGCAAGAGCTATCGAGCTTAGACATCTTGTTGCCGACCTGGAAAAGCACGAAGAATACGAAAAGATAAACAGCAAGCCGAAATAGGCTCTGCAAAGAAGAAAATAAGCAAAACAAAACCTGCGGCGCCGGGGCCCTCGCAAAATGAGCCCCCAAAGCCCCGCAGGTTTTTTGTCGCCGATTTGCACAGCATTTTCGATTTTCTCTCAGAACAAGTCGCTATGCGTTCCCGTTCGTGTCAGATATAAAATCAAGTCGCAGTTTGCCACTTCGTAGATCAACAACCAATCAGGCGCAATATGACATTCTCGGCAACCGATGTAATCACCAGATAAGCTGTGATCCCTGTTCTTTTCCGGCAGGGGTTCCCCGTCAGCGAGCTTTTTGATAATATCAGTCAGCAAAGAAAGGTCATAGCCGCGCCGCTGCACTCGTTTCAAATCCTTTTGAAACTTCGTAGTCGGTCTTATATTGTACTTCATACCAGCAAATCCTCCATCATGGCATCGACGTCAGTGTAGGTCTTGCCAAGCGTAGGATCAGCCTTCATTTTCTGTACTTCCATGATAGCCTCTCTCGTTTCGGCGTTCGGCAACTCCGCTCCGATTTCAAAAGGAATACGATATTCTCTCACTGCCTTTTTTGCAAAAACATTGAATGCGGTTGACATGCTCATTCCCAT
>CAVKSD010000127.1:0-5025 GCA_963658905.1 Bacteroidaceae bacterium | reverse complement strand
GTGTTTTTTGCAAACTAGTTCCGGACAATCGCTGTTATGTTCACTTTCAGCTTTAGCTCGGCCATGGCTGCATCGACATACTACGATGACTGGAACACAGCATTGCAGGCACAAAAAACAGTTGAGCTCACAAAGTTAGCGAGCTATAAGGCTACGCTTCTTGCGAAGTGTGACTTCAACGACATGGGATATGTCAAAATTGACAACTACAAATTCGTTCCGCTCGAAGGAACTGAACTGAATTCGGATCTTTCGATTAGCGGTATCGATGAAGACGATCTGATTTACGGCTACAATAAGGCGGCTATCGAAAAAGCTGCTGATGCTGTAATCGATGATTTAACAGTTGCTATCGATGCAGCGATCGCAGCTCAGCTCAACAAAACTGACGGGACATTAGATTCAGCTCCGACTACGAGTGCTGCTAGCCAAGTTGTGACGGCTGCAATGAAGCTAACGGTTAAAGGCGCCTCTGACACGGCAATAACCGAATTAAATTTCGAAGAAGCAGTTGCCGGCTATACAGATGAGCTCAACAAGGCTCAGGCTGCCCTGACCAGAGCTGACATCGAAAAAGCAGCGGATGTCGATACTACAGCTTACGAAGGTGCGACAACAAAATACTACTATACCGAGAAGACCAGCGAACCTAAAGTGGGCCAAATCAGTACAACCGGCTCTTCAACCAAGCTCACAGCAGAAGAGGCTGTCGGCGTTCTCAAGGATGACCTCACTTCCGCTCTGAAAGATGCTGACGACAAAACAACAAACGCTGAAAAGAAGGCAGCTTATGAAAAAGCTTATGCAAAATTCAAATACGAATTGAAAAAAATTAAAACAAAGGCTGACGAAGAATTCGACGATATCACCGACATTACATCCCTTACCGGCGAAGTAGATAACTATGCACAGTACGGATATAGCGTGGCGGCAAAACTGTTGACAGGCTTCGACACAGCATCCACTAAGCTTAACTGGACGAAAACAGGCGTAGCAGGCGAAGCCGACTATGCTAGCGAAGACGGAGCATTGAAGGATTTTTGGTCGCCGAGCTCCTCAAACTCCACAACCGGAAAGCTCTTTGGCGTTGCCATTGCAGATACTACAAAGGTAACCAGAGCAGAAGCTGTCGAAGTTTACAACGCAATGAAGGCCGAAATCGACGCATCCAAAACTGTGGTTACCGGATGGGCGAACAATGCGACCGGTGCGAGCAAAGATACCGTGGCTTGGCTTTATAAAGTAGATAAAACTGAGAATGAGACCTTGTTTTTGAAAACTTTGGACGCTGCTATGCAGGCTAAAGACATGTATGCTGATGTGGTTACTCAGGGCGAGAAATATAAAGCTGAGTACAGAAGTGGCGTAAAGCAATATAACGACGCAAAGATTGAGGAAACAGTAAAGAACGCTGCGGACTTCGTTTATGCTGATTTGGCTGAAGTCGGAAATAAAACTAGTGGATCAACTCCTAACCAAAATATCGAAAAAAAGAGCGCTGTAGTTTACATCGCTGTGTCAGCAAACGATCTCTATGAGCTGGGAGAAACCATTGACAGCTCATATAGTGAGGATGCAAATGTAGTAAAAGCTTGCATCGCAGAGCTCAAGGAAGATGCAGCTAAGTACGGTTATGAAAACTTCACGAAAGCAGTATCTGAGGCTATCGAGAAGATCCTCAAGGCAGATACAACAGCTAACTACGAAGGATTGAAAAACGCTGCTGGTGCCGGTACCGCTAAAGGCTATGTTGCTAAAAAAGTAACTTACGGTGCAGACAAGACACCTGAAGCTGACCTTGTTTATTTGCTCGAGACTTACTATGGAACTGAGGAATTCGGCGACTGGAAGGACATCGCACTCGACACAGTTGACGCGTTGAAGGATGCACAGTCCTATGCTGAGATCGATTCTATCATGGCAAAAGCTGCAGAAGACTTCGGCAAGCTCCTCAAAGATGCTGACCAGAAAAATGTAAGCGACGCAAGAACAGCCTATGGCAAAGCTTTGGCCGGCTTCATTGAACAGAACTATACGTTGCTGGGATCAGCAAAGCAGGGAGAGTATAGCTATGCTTATATAAAAGCAGCCTCAAGTTTGGATGCAGATAGCGTTGATAATTGTCCTCTTTACAAAGAAGGTATGGATCTCATCAACGACGCAAATACAGTTGATGAAGTGAAGGCTGCTTATGTGGAAGCGCAAGCTCTCGTGACCAGCGCGAAGTCCGACGATGAGCTCAAGGATATGAAGAAAGCTGTAGAAGCAAAGATTACCGCTCTTCCGGGCGTTGACAAGCTCACCGCTGACGATCTTGCGGCAGTTCAGGAAGCCTACGATGCACTCAAGGAATTCTATGACCTCGCCGGCTCAAAGATTACAGGAAAGACGGTTGTAAGCAATGTAACAGACCTTGCTAAGAAGTATAACCAGGTAATCGCTAAGATCAGAGAACAAATCGAGGACGAAGCTGAAGCCCTTTGGGACAAAATGGATGCCGTAAACACGAACTCCGACGCTGGCCTTGCTAAGTTCGTGGCGTTCAAGGCAGAAGCAAATGCCCTCGTTGACAAGGTAAATGACCTCAACGATGAGATCGGCGATGTAAATGATGATGCTTACCTGAATACTGCTGCATCGGGCAGCCCGGCAACCAATGAGCTTACTGAGATTGCCTTCTCAGCAACAGATGACTACAGCAAGATTAAGGCTGCAACCAATCTTGCAATCGGAAACGAAGGTGCTATCTATGACAGAGAAGTTGCAAATGCAAAGAGACTTCTCGTAGAAGCTAACAAGCCGGCAGCAACGGCTGACCAGCTCAAGGCTGCACTGGATGCTTACAACGCTCTCACCGAGAGACAGCAGCTTGAGCTTGACCAAAACAACGGCTACTACTACGAAATCGCAAAGGCTATCGCTGACAAGCAGAACACCGCAGTTAAGGAACTCAAGCTCAAAGCTTCTTCCACAGCTAAGAAAGGCTCCATCACCGTTAAGTGGACAGTAACAGGAGACGCAACCGCGATTGACGGCTACGAAATCTGGAAATCCACAAAAGCTAATAAGGGCTACAAGAAAGCATTCACGACCACAAAGACAAGCTACAAGAACACCAAAGACCTCAAGAAAGGCACTCGTTACTACTACAAAGTACGTGCATACAAGATGGTTGACGGCGTGAAGGTAACCTCCGACTGGTCCAACAAGGCTTACAGAAAAGCTAAATAATAAATCTTCCGATTTAATGTGGCTAACGCCAAACGCGGCGTTGCTGAAAGGACGATTTGATATAATTCTCCCCCTAAAAGTCGAGAATTAGAGACGAATTAAAAAACTGATCACAAAGGGCTCGCATCCGCGGGCTCTTTGATTTTGGGTATGGCAAAGCAGATGGGGGTATGGTAGTATATACATAACAGAAAAGTGTGTTTTGTTGCAAAAATCTTTCATAAAACAGAGGACTCTTTATGGAAATAAAAAGAGATGTTTACCTAAACAAATTGGTATCAAAGAAAAATAACGGTCTGGTTAAAGTAATCACCGGCATTCGCAGATGTGGCAAGTCATATTTGCTTAACACAATATTCTATGACTACCTGATAGAATTGGGGGTTGAGGACGACCACATCATCAGGTTTGCCTTTGATTCCGCAGAGGATTTACATTTAATCGGAGAAAGCGCAATACAAATGCAAAAGGAAAAGCGCGGCGCCGACCCGGAAAAATTTATGAGCTACATTCGCAGCCGTATGTCAGACGATAAAATGTACTATCTGCTTTTGGATGAAGTCCAGCTCATGGACTGCTTTGAGGCGGTCTTAAACAGCTATCTTCGCAAGCAAAATGTAGATGTCTATGTGACAGGAAGCAACGCCAAATTTCTCTCAAAGGACATTATCACCGAATTTGCAGGACGAGGCGATGAAGTCCGTATGCATCCTCTGAGTTTTGCCGAGTTTATGTCCGTATACAGCGGCGATAAATACATGGGGCTGTCCGAATATATGCTTTACGGTGGGATTCCCCTTGTTGTCCTGCGCAGCGACCCAAATGATAAGGCGCAGACTCTGAAAAATCTATTCACGGAGATTTACATTCGTGACATTTCTGCACGGAACCGCATAAAAAATCCAAGCGAAATGGAAGATTTGCTCAATGTACTTTCTTCGTCAATTGGCTCCCTTACCAACCCTGAAAAGCTCAAAAATACATTTCGGACGGTGAAAAATTCAAAGATAACCGCCAACACTATCAAAAAATACATCGACTGTTTTGAGGATTCTTTTCTTATTGAGGCTGCCCAGCGATACGATATCAAGGGAAAGAGATATATAGAAACTCCGAAAAAGTACTATTTTTCAGACCTTGGGCTACGCAATGCGAGAATCAATTTTCGGCAGTTTGAGCAGACCCACAGCATGGAAAATGTGATTTACAATGAGCTTAGAATGCGGGGCTACAGCGTTGATGTAGGCGCTTTACCTATCGCCGAAAGAGATAAAGACGATAAGGTGATACGCAAGCAGCTTGAGGTTGATTTTGTGTGCAACATGGGTTCTTTGCGCTATTACATTCAGTCGGCTTATTCTCTGCCTGATGAAAACAAACGGGTGCAGGAAATCAGACCTTTGCGCAGGATTGATGATTCGTTTAAGAAAATCGTGGTTACCAAGGATATTGTTTTGCCATATTATGACGAATATGGCGTTTTGACTGTAAATGTATATGATTTTTTGCTTGACCCGGCGGTGCTAGAGTTCGGAAAAGCGTAGAACGTAGTCTATTTGAATACTCGGTATAAAGACCTCCCTCGGATACCTTGGATAACCTTGGGAGGTCTTTAAAATGCTCTGAATTCTATTTTTATGAGGGCTACGCTTTCCGCACAATGCATTCTTTCTTGTAAAAGCAAACCGCATATTTTCTTATGTCCGGATAGCCCTCGCTCGCAAAAGGCTCTGCGTAGCGTTGTTCCTCAATCTGGGCAAGGGCTTTGTCGCACAGGTTATCCATCTCTGCTAT
>CAVKSD010000126.1:0-5025 GCA_963658905.1 Bacteroidaceae bacterium | reverse complement strand
ACACTC
Organism: Bacteroidaceae bacterium; assembly: GCA_963658905.1. Lineage (GTDB taxonomy): Bacteria > Bacillota > Clostridia > Peptostreptococcales > Anaerovoracaceae > CAG-238. The sequence goes on along the minus strand of CAVKSD010000126.1, from coordinate 5,019 downwards.
GGATGCCCGAAAAATTTTAACGACACCCAGACCGCAAAGGGCTTTCTGGAAAATGCAGGATATAAGACTGCGCAAAATCCGGAGGAAGCAGACGCAATAATCGTCAACACCTGCGGATTTATCAACGACGCAAAAAAAGAGTCCATCGAGCGAATTTTCGACTACTGCGCCTACAAGGAACAGGACAAGAAAATCATCGTTTCCGGCTGTCTTTCACAAAGATACGGAAGCGAGCTGTTTGAGGAAATGCCGGAGGTGGACTGTTTTATCGGGGTAAATGAGTACGAAAAGCTTCCGGAAATATTGAAAACACTGGATAGACGGTCAAAACACATAACGGATTCCTATGCGGAGGTTTTGCCAAAATTATGCAGAAAACTTGACGATAATTGTTTTTCGTCAACCATAAAAATAGCCGAGGGCTGCAACAACAAATGCGCCTATTGCGTCATCCCGTCTATTCGCGGAGGTTACAGAAGCAAAACCGAGGAGGACATTCTTGCGGAGGCAGAGGAACTAGCAAAGGCTGGCTGCAAGGAGCTGATACTCATCGCTCAGGACGTTACGAATTACGGAGTCGATATTTACGGAGAGTACAGGCTGCCGGAGCTTCTGAGAAAACTCTGCAAAACCGAGGGAATAGAATGGATTCGTCTCATGTATTGCTACGAAGATCGCATCACCGACGAGCTTATTGAAGTTATCGCTGCGGAGCCGAAAATTTGCAAATACATCGACATTCCGATTCAGCATTCATCGGACGCGGTGCTAAAGGCCATGCTCCGCCGTTCAACAGAAAGCTCCATCAAAGAAACGATAGCAAAACTGCGGAAAAGAGTTCCTGATATTCACATCAGAACCACCCTCATTGTAGGCTTTCCGGGGGAAACTGAGGATGATTACGAAAAACTTCTGGATTTCGTTCAAGAAACACGTTTTTCGCGGCTTGGCGTTTTCGCTTATTCTCAAGAAGAAAATACGGTTGCCGGGGAGATGGAAAATCAAATCGACGAAGAGATCAAAGCAGAAAGGCTGGACGGCATCATGCGCCGGCAGCTTGAAATTTCCCTTGAGCTGAACAAGGAAAAAATCGGCAGAATCCTGAAAGTTTTGGTAGAAGAAAGGGACGAGGACGGAAGCTACGTCGGAAGAAGCGAGTTTGACGCGCCGGAAATCGACAATTCCGTTTTGTTTACCTCGGGCAGAGATCTGAAAGCCGGAGACATGGTGAATGTTTTGATAGAAGACGCTTTTGATTACGATTTAGTGGGTAGGGAGGTATAGGATTATGAATTTACCTAATAAGCTGACGGTAGGCAGAGTTATCGCGGTGCCGTTTTTTATCGCATTTTATATGCTTGGATGGCATGTTGCGGCATTTGTTCTATTCGTTGCGGCGTCCTTTACGGATATGCTGGACGGCAAGATTGCCAGAAAGTATAATCTTGTGACAAACTTTGGCAAGATCATGGATCCTCTTGCGGATAAAATCTTGGTTTATTCGGCGTTTTGCCTCTTGATTCCGGACTATGTTCCGGGCTGGATGCTTATTATCATTTTGGCAAGAGAATTTACCGTTGCAGGGATGAGAACTGTTGCAGCGTCTGAGGGAATCGTTATCGCCGCGGGAATGAGCGGCAAAATCAAGACGGTACTTCAGATGATCGCAGTGCCTATGCTTCTTCTTTTGCCGGCATTTGAATTGGTAGGCTATGCATTTTACACGCCTTTTTACTATGTTTCCTACGCATTTCTGTGGGCCAGCCTTATCATGACGGTGTATTCGGGCATTGAATATGTGGTGAAAAACAAAGGAGTGTTCAGACAGTAATGAAAACTGCGATTTTGACGGTAGGAACGGAAATATTATTCGGACAGGTCGTAAATACAAATGCGGCGTTTCTTTCGCGGGAACTTCAAGACATAGGCTTTGACGTAATGTATCATTACACGGTAGGGGACAATCCAAAGAGGCTCAAAGACTTGATTTCACTTGCTTATAGAGACTGCGACCTGATTATAACAACAGGGGGACTGGGGCCTACTCAGGACGATTTGACCAAAGAAATAATAACGGAATATTTCGGTGAAGAATTGATCTTGCGTGAAGATATTTTGTCATGGCTGAAAACCACTTTCAGCCGCGCAGGATATAGCTGGACGGAAAATAACGAAAAGCAGGCATATTTTCCGAAAAATGCCGAGATTCTCGCAAACCCTGCAGGAACCGCTCCGGGATTTTTGCTTGAAAATAGCGGAAAAACCATTGCAGCCCTGCCGGGGCCTCCGCGCGAAATGACTAAGATGTGGGAAGAACAGCTCAAACCGCGTCTCGTGGCTAAGCAGGACAGCGCAATATACTATAGAATAGTAAGAACCTTTGCACTTGGGGAATCAACCATGGAAACAAAGCTCCTGCCGCTTATAGACGGGCAGACAGACCCCACCATCGCCACCTACGCAAAGGAAGGCGAGTGCTCCCTTCGGATAACCTCCAAGCGCAAGACTCTTGCAGAGGCACAGAACGCCGTGGAGGAAATGCTCGAAAAGGTTTACGGAATTATCGGAAAATACATTTATAGCACCAACGACGAAGAACTTATAGACGTGGTGGGAAAGATTCTCATAGCAAAGGGAATCACCATTTCCTGCTGTGAGTCCTGTACCGGCGGGCTTCTGGCAAAATCCCTCACGGACATTGCGGGAATTTCCAAGGTATTTGACAGGGGGCTTGCCACCTACTCATGGAAAGCAAAGACGGAGGAGCTGGGAGTAAAGCTCGAAACCTTGGAAAAGTATACCGCTGAGAGTCCGGAAGTCGCAAGAGAAATGGCAGAGGGGCTTAGGGAAAAGACCGGTTCGGACATATGCATTTCCATAACCGGAGTTGCAGGGCCGGAGGACATAGACGAGACAAGACCTGCGGGGCTTGCTTATATCGGCATCTGCTATGAGGGCAAAACCGATGTGATAAAGACGAAACACCGTAATGTTTCCCGCAAATACAACAGAAATTATATGCTTCTTGTTATGCTTAACGAGATCTACAAGCGTATCAGAAATAAGAGAATTACCGCGGAAAAAGTCGAGGAAATTTACAAAGAGTTTGACACGCCGGACAGGGTGCGTGGGCATTGCCGGGCAGTGGCGGACTGCGGCGTAAGGCTTGCAAAGGCTTTGAACGAGCATGGCTTTAACCTTGATCTTGATTTGATACGGGGCGCGGGACTGGTGCACGACGCAGCGAGAACCTTTGACAGGCATTGGGACGTTATGGCAGACAGACTGGCGGAAATGGGATATTACGACGAAGCGGCGATTGTAAAGGTTCACATGAATCCCGGAGACTACAATCCGCTGGCTCAGATCACCGAAACCGATATTGTATGCCTTGGCGACCGCCTCGTAAAAGAAGATAAGTACGTGGGGATCGACGAACGCTTTGACTATATCGTTGACAAGGCAAAAGAACACGGCATCCTTGACTTTGATACGATAATGGAAAACAAGGCGAAGATGCGGAGACTTCTTGACGAAATCGAAGAAGTAATCGGCTGCAATATAGACGATTTGTTCAAATAAATAGAAAATGTGACAAAAAAGATAAAAAACATAGCATATTTTACTTGACAAAAATGCAGGACATGGTAATATGCAAGTAAATACCATACGTTTTTAAAATAAAAAAATACTTGACCTGAAGAACAAAATAGTATAAGATAAGAACAAGAAGAACGAATGTTCTATTTCGGAGGGACAGAAAATGAGTGTAAACAACACAAAGAGCGAAAAAGACAAAGCCTTAGAAGCCGCAATGGCGCAGATACAGAAGCAGTTTGGCAAGGGTTCGATTATGAAATTGGGGGACGATACCGCCCACATGAATATCGACGCGATTTCCACAGGTTCCATCAGCCTTGATATAGCCACCGGAATCGGCGGCGTGCCAAAGGGCAGAATCGTTGAGGTTTACGGACCCGAATCTTCGGGAAAGACGACCCTTACCCTGCATATTATAGCAGAAACACAAAAAGCAGGGGGCAAAGCTGCATTTATAGACGCGGAACACGCCCTTGACCCTATATATGCAAAGAATTTGGGAGTAGACGTGGGAGAGCTTTTAGTGTCTCAGCCGGATACAGGGGAGCAGGCGCTGGAGATCTGTGATATGCTTGTGAGGAGCGGCGCTCTCGACGTGGTGGTCATCGACTCCGTAGCAGCCCTTGTGCCAAAGGCAGAAATACAGGGGGAAATGGGGGATTCCCACGTGGGACTTCAGGCGAGACTCATGTCTCAGGCTCTCAGAAAAATCACAGGTACGGTGAACAAGTCCAACACCTGCGTCATATTCATCAATCAGCTGAGAGAAAAAGTCGGCGTTATGTTCGGAAATCCTGAGGTTACAACCGGCGGCAGAGCGTTGAAATTCTATTCCTCCATGCGCCTTGACGTGAGAAGAATCGAAAGCATCAAATCCGGCGACGGCGTAATCGGCAACAGAACCAGAGTAAAGGTTGTAAAGAACAAGGTTGCGCCGCCTTTCAAACAGGCGGAGTTCGATATCATGTACGGCGAGGGAATTTCCAAGGCAGGAGATATCCTTGACTGTGCGGTAGAAGGAAAACTCATCGAAAAAGCCGGCGCATGGTACAGCTTCGAAGGAAACAGAATCGGTCAGGGCAGAGAAAATGTAAAGAACTATCTCAAAGAACATCCGGAAATCATGGATAAACTTGAGGGGAAACTTCTCGACCAGCTGAAAAACGACAGCAAGGAAGAAAAAGAACCGGAAATTCCGGAAGAAGACATTTCCGCAATCATGGATCTGTTTGTTGACGAGGACGGCGTGGTTATCGAATAGGATACATAGAGAGTGGCATTGCAGCGGCATTGTCGGAGATATTTTTTGGCGAAATCAAGAAAGCTTCAGCACAAAGCCTAAAATTGTGTATGCTAAAATTGCGTGAAACTGTTGATTTTACCATTGACGCAAATGGAGGCATTTCCACACCAACCTTG
>CAVKSD010000125.1:2683-5079 GCA_963658905.1 Bacteroidaceae bacterium | reverse complement strand
AACGCTTCTGACATTTATGGTCACATAGTTATATATTGCCTTGTCAGGAGAATATACCTTCACCTGTGCCGTGCCTATTGCAACCGGCGTTACCAGTCCGCTGCCATCGACGGTCAATATACTCTCGTCGCTGCTTTCGTATCGGAGATTCGATGGATTTGCATTCGCCGGGGTGATCTCAGCCTGAATTTGGTAGGTTGACTTCATGTCGATGTCCACCAGATACCTGCTCAGGCTGATATTTTCCATGTAGATTGGAATGTTTACTTGATACAGAGCCCACCCCTCGCACTTCGTACTTGTATCAAGGTACAACGGTTTATTATCCCGGATGTTTAAGTAAGCACCATTTATTCCTATGTTTGCATTATTTTTCAGTCTGCTATCATTTACTATATCACCCGAAATAGTTTTGCCACTTTCATATCGCGTGTTCATATTTTCATCAAGGGTCACATTAGCAACTCTATACTGTAAATTTGAATTTAGTATCGGCAACACCTTGTCAAGTTCCGCCTTAGAAGCTATCGTTGCTAGCGACATGCCGGTAAGCTCCTCAAATTCTTTGGACGACTTTGCATTTCCGACCATATAAAGCACACCGTTTTCATAGTCATACAAGGAGTCCGATATAGTTAGTTCATCGTTTCCTTTTTGGGCGCATAGACTGCTTACACTACCACCGTTGGTTTCAGCATAGTTATTATTACCATAAAATACGCAATTATTAAATTGGCTCGAGCTTCCTTGTATTACACTATCGACGAAAATACATTCGTAATAAGTACCGTAAATATACCATCCATCCCATCCGGATGAAGCGCCTAATTTGTAAAATGCACAATTCTTTGCATCCACCATGCTAATTTTTCCCTGCCCGCACGAATTTCTAACTTTACCACTGCTCAAAATTCTGTACCATATTAATTCCCGTTCAAATTTCTGGCTAAACTCGCAATTATTTGCCGCATCTATACTTATATACGGATTAACCACATTGGTATAGTTCAACTCCGTATATCCTTTTCCTGAATTGTATATTTCAACTCTGTATTTTCCCATCCATTCGCTCGGAAACATCTCCACCGGCGCATCTTCTGTACCATTTGTGATAAACTTGCCGTTTACCTGCAGATAGGTTATTGCCGTATCCGCATAGGCATCCTCCGGGTCGCTGCACCAGAACTGAATCTTTGTCCCCGGCTCCACGGTAACTGTTGCGCCCTCTTCGATGATCGTGGCGTTCGGGATAATATAATAATTATCGCTGGTAAGGGTCATATCCTCCGTGATTCTGCCCGGAAGCTCGGTGCCTCGGCGCACGGTAAACAGAGCCTCACCCACCGTGGTGTAGACATTTCTATCTCTCTCGTCCAAGCCGTTCTCACAGGTTACGGTTATGTTCAGCCTGATGCTATATTCGTTCGGACAGTCCTTGCTGACCCGCACATAGAAGGGATTTTCCCAGCCTGTCCATGTGTCTTTGGTATAAATCTTGCCGCTGTCGTTTTCGGAATAGGTCCCGATGCTGCCATAGTCAAGGTCGTTATTCAGGAACTCCACATAAGGATTTTGCATTCCTGCGGAGGTAGAATCCGCATCGATATGCACCTTCGTATTCTTGCTCATTCCCCAGCGATTGCGCAGGGTAAAGCCGATGGCAATTGTTTCTCCGGAGTCAATTATTCCATCTCCGTTATTTATATTCTCACAGCCCGCCGTCAGATTCTTCTCATCGGCAGAGAATCCCGCCGTATCAAAAATCGTATAATCGCTGATTCCTATATCCGGAGTCGGAATGTCGGTAAATGCCTTGCCGAAGTTGATGGAGCCCGGTATGTTGTGAACAAAGCCGCCCACCGTATGCTTTTTCGGATTTGCGCAGTTTACTCCGTCATTCGTGCCGCTGACGATTTGTCCGTATATGAACTTGGTCGGGTACTGACTTTCGTCCGGAAAATAGCTCCGTAGAAGAGCTGCCTCCGCAGAAACCACCGCCGCCGCCATGGAGGTTCCGCTCATAGCCGCGTAGCGTCCTCCCGGCAGGGTACTTATTATCTGCTCTCCCGGAGCGTAAACTTCGTATTCCACCGAGTTAAACAGGTTTGTATCCCAGTTTGAAAATGCAGATTCGGTGTTGAACTTTCCTACGCTCATAACTCCCAGTACAAAGGAATATGCCGCCGGATAGTTCGGGCTCGGTACCGGATAATAGTCCGCAGATTCGTTCGGCTGTCCGTTATTGCCTGCAGATGCCACCAGCACGCTTCCGGTATATGCTTTTTCCAGCGCGTTCTTTACCGCCACAGAAGCCTGACTGCCGCCGAAGGACATATTGATTACATCTGCGCCGTTTTCATAGGCATACATAATTGCCTTCGCAACATTGTTTTGCA
>CAVKSD010000125.1:0-2012 GCA_963658905.1 Bacteroidaceae bacterium | reverse complement strand
AGAATCGCATTGTCCGCATATTTGACATCTTCGTCCTCGAAAACCTCCGGATTTATCTCGTCGTAAGGTTTGTTCGGATCGCCGTTTGCATCGTAATTCTCGCTTTCGGCGGCAGTGGAAATATTGCTTTTGTCTGCCTTGTCCGAAGCGTTGAGTTTCTCTTCAATCAGAGTCTCGATGATGGAGTCCGTTGCGCTCTTGTCGGCACTTGCCGTCTCGACCTTTGCTGTCTCAGATTTTGCCGTCTCGGATTTCGCAGGCGATGCCGATGCTGCCTTTGCGGCCGTTACACCGGCTGCGGTTCCATCGCTTTCGGCGGCATCCTCGCTGCCTACCGCCACGGGCTTCGCCGGGTCGCCGGTTACGATTTGGGTGTCCAGCTTGACATCGCTGTCGTCCACCGTTACCTCCTTTGCGCTTCCGCTGTCTGCGGCCGCAGGAAGCTGCGCTGTCCCCGATGTGCCGCCTGTGCCACAGCTTGTGAAAACCATGACCACGCACAGGAGCATAACAAGAAATACGTTTCGTTTTTTCATTTTCTTTTTTCCCTCCTTCGCCCCGATCTTCTCCGGGTATTTTCGAATCATTGACTTCGGATACTTAGCAGGCATCCTGTTTTGTGGGTGTCTGCTAAGTACCCAAAACCCCGGGCAGACGCGAGGTCTGCCCAGGGGTCGTGTGGGTCTTTCCGCTCTCTTTGGCGGCAATATACTTGCTATTTAATCGTTCTCCAAGCCTTCGTGGAGTATTCTGTGAATGTCTTTACTCCGTCGATGTACTTGTAAGCTCTGATCTTATAGTAGTATGTCCTTCCTGCTTTGAGGTTCTTGTTGTTGGTATAGGTGAACTTCGTTGTGTTGAAGTAAGCGGACTTGCCGTAGCCCGAATTCTTCTTTGTGGATCTATAGATTGCAAATCCGTCGAAGTCGCCCTTCTCAAGGTCGCCGTCTGTGATCGACCAGGAAATCTTGATGGCCTTCTTGCCGTTCAGGGTGACAGCCTTGGACTTTACCTTCAGCTTCGTAGCCTTGACCTCTGCCTTGGTTACTTTCTCATCTTCCGCTGCTTTTTCAACTTCTTCCTTGACAGCCTCAGCTTCGGCTACCAGTTCAGCAAGGGTCTTGCCGGTCTGAGCTTTCAGTTCTTTGTCAAGTGCAGCCTGCTCGCTGGCACTGAGTTTCGCATAGGCATCCTTAGCCGCCAAAATCGCCTTGTAGTTATCCGCGCTCGCCGCTGCATATACCTTGCCTCCCGCTGTAAGGTTCGACGTGATGAAGGTCTTGGCAGTCGTTTCCGCTGTAGTCGGAGCTACATAGCCGCCGCCACCACCGCCACCGGAGGTTGATCTAGCCCAAAGGGTGATTGTGCCTGTCAGGGTCTCGTAGTTTGCGGTGTCGCTTGGCGTGAATGTCCAAGCATAAGCCGTGCCCTGAACAACTGCTGTACCCGTTGGAAGATCCCAAGCGATCGTGTAAGTCTCCGTATCCGGTTTGATGGTGCCTATTGCAAGATTTGCGTCTGCAAGGGTCTTGCCGGATGTGCTAATCGTAGTGTATGCCGGTGTTCCGGTTGGTTTAGCCTTGTTGATGGTCACGGTGATTGTCTTCTCAGCAGCTACATAGCTATCGCCATCTTCTGGTGTAAACACAACGGTCTTTGCACCGGAGTCCGCAACATTTGTCAAGGTTGAACCTTCTTTGAAGGCCCATGTACCTTTGATGTCGTTTTCGCCAAACTTAGCCGTTCCTTTGATGGCGCTGTTTTCCAAAGCCTTTCCGTCGTATACTTTGCTAATATCCCCTACGGTCAGCTCAGGTACATCTTTCTCTACAGTCGCAACCATTACATTTACGGTCGAATTATCATAATTTGTCGAGCCTATTGTAACCAGAAGAGTCGCTGTCTTTTCGGCTGCCACGCTTCCGCTCAATGTGAATGTCACTACGCCTTCGCTTACGTTCCACGAACTGATTATATTGTCGGCATCAGTTTTTGAGCCTACAGTATAAGTC
>CAVKSD010000124.1:0-5313 GCA_963658905.1 Bacteroidaceae bacterium | reverse complement strand
CCGCCAATATCTGCCCCGCGATTTCTCCGGGGGTAAGATTTCGTTTCAGCCCGCCGATGGTTGATGCGCAGAACCGACATCCCATCCTGCACCCTGCCTGTGAGGATACGCAGATGGAATTTCCGAATTTGTATTTCATAAAAACGCTTTCTATGGCGTTTCCGTCCGGAAGTCCGAAAAGAAATTTGCGGGTGCCGTCCTGCCCTGATACCTGCTCCCGCAGAACCGAAAGCTGCATAAGGGACGCGTTCTCCGACAGTTTTTTCCTCAGGTTCTTCGGCAAATTGCTCATTTCCTCAAAGGATTTCGCCCCCATGCGGATGCCTCCGTCCTTAGCCTGGCCTCCGTGAATCCAGCCGAAAATCTGCTTTGCCCTGAATTTCGGCTCCCCAAGCCTTTCCGTCACAAAGCGTTCAAGCTCGCCGTATTCCAAATCCGTCAGGTTCACCTGATTGCTCATTCTGATCTGCCTCCTGTCTATTTCACAAAGAAAAAAACAGCAGCTATGCCTGTTAGCATATTCGTCGGCACGGCTGCTGATTAAATTTTATACTATCTGTTCGTCTTTGTCTATACCCTCTGAACCTTGATTCCGGTCTTGTGTCCGTTCAGGTCGTAGGTGTTTTCGCAAGCGCCGTCTTTAATTTCAAGGGCAAGGGTTTCGCCTTTGATGTAGTCAGCGTGTTTTGCGATTGCTGCCTTTACGGCATCGTCTGCGCAAACCGTGATTGAGATATTGTCCATCATCTCGTAGTCAGCCTGTTTGCGCAGCTGCTGAACCTTGGAAATAAGCTCTCTTGCAAGTCCCTCGTCGATAAGCTCAGGTGTGAGCGTTGTGTCGAGAATGGTGAAGATATTGTTTTCCATCGCCACCGCAAAGCCTTCTTTTGCGCTGATTCTGATGTCCAAATAATCCTTGGTAATTTCAAAATCTTCGCCCTCAAGGTTTATCATTACCTTGCCCTCAGCCTCGACTTTCTCGACAAATTCCTTAGGATCAGCCTTTGCAACCGCAGCTCCGAAAGCCTTGATCTTTGCTCCCAGAACCGGGCCTGCCGTCTTGAAGTTCGGCTTCAGCGAGAAATTCATATATTTGTCAAGATCTTTTTCAAATACCACTTTCTTGACATTGAGCTCTTCCTCGATAAGCGGCGTAAGGTCGCCGATAAGCGCCTCGTATTTTCCGTCAACGAGAACCTCCGAAAGCGGCTGTCTTACCTTGATTCTTTCCTTTTCGCGGGTTCCTCTGCCCAAGGTTACAAGGGCTCTTACGATGTCCATTCTTTCCTCGACGCTGCTGTCTATAAGCTCCATGTTCGCCTTAGGGAAGTATGCGATATGAACGGTATCTTCTCCCGTGAGGTCGGTGTAAATCTCGTCTGAGATGAACGGTGCAATCGGAGCGATTAGCCTTGCTACGCCTACGAGGATTTCGTAAGTCGTCGCATAAACGCTCTTTTTGTCCTCTGTCATTTCCTCCGCATAGAATCTACGGCGGGCGCGTCTGATATACCAGTTTGAAAGGTCTTCCGTGACAAACTCGGTGATGGCTCTGACGGTCTTCATGTGGTCATAATCGTCCATATATTCCGTAACGTCTGCCACAAGCTTGTTATATTTGCTGAGGATCCAGCGGTCAAGCTCCGGTCTTTTTGCGTAGTCAACATCGAATTTTCTCGGATCGATATCGTCCTGGTTCGCATAAAGCACGAAGAAATTATATACGTTTCTGAGGGTTCCGAAGAACTTGCTTACCGTGTCGGAAAGCCCCTCCTCGTCAAATTTGGTCGGAGTCCATGCAGGTGAAACAGAGAGCAGATACCATCTTGTGGCATCGGCGCCGTATTTATCCAGCATCTCGAAAGGCGAAACGGTGTTGCCCTTGTGCTTTGACATTTTCTTGCCCTCTTTGTCGAGGATCAGGTCGTTTACCAAAACGTTCTTGTACGGCGCGCAGCCCTTTACAATAGTGGAAACTGCCATCAGCGAGTAGAACCAGCCTCTCGTCTGGTCGATACCCTCGCAGATGAAGTCCGCCGGGAACAGCTCGTCGAAGTCGTCCTTGTGTTCAAACGGATAGTGCCACTGAGCGAAAGGCATGGAGCCTGAGTCGAACCAGCAGTCCATAACTTCCGGGATCCTGTGCATTACTCCGCCGCATTCCGGGCAGGTAAGGGTCACATCGTCCACATAAGGTCTGTGCAGCTCGATGCTTTCGTCGATCTTTTCGTTGGCAAGCTCCACCAGTTCCTTGCGGGAGCCTACGCAGTGCAGGTGTCCGCATTCGCATCTCCAGATAGGAATCGGAGTTCCCCAATATCTTGAACGGGAAATTGCCCAGTCCTTGACCTCTGCCAGCCAGTTTCCGAAACGCTTTTCCCCTACAAAATCAGGGTGCCAGCTTACGGTGTTATTGTTTGCCACAAGCTGGTCTTTGAGCTTGCTCATCTCGATGTACCATGACGGTTTTGCATAATAAACCAGCGGCGTATCGCATCTCCAGCAGTGCGGATAATTATGCTCTAATTTCTCTTTTTTGTAAATTTTATCGTCTGCAGCGAGGTATTTGATGATCTCTACATCAAGTCCTTCTTCCATTACGAAATGACCTTTCCACGGGGTTTCTGTATATTCGCCTCTTTCGTCCACAGGCTGAAGCACCGCAAGGTTATATTTGCGCCCGCACTGATAGTCGTCTTCACCGAAAGCCGGGGCGGTATGAACGATTCCTGTACCGTCTTCTGTGGAAACATAGTCCATGCAAGTTACGATAAAGGCGTTCTTGCCTTTTTCCGGAACGCAGAATGGCATGAGCTGTTCGTACTCCCAGTATTCCATCTGGCTGCCCTTGAGTTCTTCGAGGACCTCGTACTCGTCCTTTCCGAGAACCTTTGCGGCAAGTCCTTTTGCAAGATAGAAGATGTTCCCCGCGTTGTCTCCTGAGGTCATCTTAACCTTTACATAGTCGATGTCGGGACCTACCGTAAGGGCGATGTTGGATGCGAGAGTCCAAGGGGTGGTCGTCCACGCGAGGAAATACTCGTTTTCCGTGCCTTTTTTCTTGAATTTGCAGGTAAGCGTGTTTACCTTGACCATTTTGTAGCCCTGAGCAACCTCGTGTGAAGCAAGTCCCGTTCCGCATCTTGGGCAGTACGGCAGGATCTTATAGCCTTCGTAGATGAGGCCCTTGTCGAATGCCTGTCTCAGAATCCACCAGCCCGTTTCGATATAGTCGTTGTCCAGGGTGATATATGGGTTATCCATGTCTGCCATATATGCCATGCGGTCTGACATTTCCGTCCACATGCTTGTGTAGGTGAAAACGGATTCCCGGCATTTTTCGTTAAATTCCTTGATTCCGTAGGCTTCGATGTCCTGTTTGCCGGAAAAGCCAAGCTGCTTTTCAACTTCGATTTCTACAGGCAGTCCGTGGGTATCCCAGCCGCCTTTTCTCTTTACCTGGTAGCCCTGCATGGTCTTGTAGCGGTTGATGGAGTCCTTGAGGGTTCTTGCCATAACATGGTGGATGCCCGGCTTGCCGTTTGCCGTAGGAGGCCCCTCGTAGAATACAAAGGACGGTGCGCCGTCTCTTGCCGTCACGCATTTGTGGAGCAAATCCTCTTCTTTCCATTTTGCCACTTGCTCGTTTTGCACTTCGCTAACGGGCTTTTCTGATAATTTCTTAAACATATCTTTATATCTTTCCTTTCTTCGCTCGTTTTTTCGGAAAAAAATCCCTAAACCAAGCGATTGCATTGATTTAGGGACGATTATACATAAACCGCGGTACCACCCTAATTGCGAGCCTCTATCAAGGCCGCCTCTCTTTAGTGTGTCAGGCTCCGGAGTGATATTCACCTGCGGCGCTGCCACAGTCCTCTCAGCGTGTGCCTGCCGCGTCTTTGCGGACATGGGGCACTCGGACTGCTCTCTGTAAGGCTCTTACACCGGGCTACTGGTTCCTTCACTGCCCGAATATTTATTTACCAAATCATTTTACTTGCCTTTCGGGTAAAAGTCAAGAGAAAAAATGTTTCGTGCTAAAGCTTTCGTGATTTTTCGTTATTTCGTGCTTGGCTTTCGTATTTCAAATTGGCTGATTCCACAAAAGCTTTGATTTCAAGGCATTTCTACATTATTTACTTATTCACTTTTGACAGAAGAACTACGCACTCCACATGGAACGAGCTGACTGCATGAATCACCATAGCTCATTCCTCTATTTCGCTTGTTTGTGAGAATATGTCATCCCCCGTTTTTTGCTTACGTCCGTTTGTCGGAATATATCATCCCTGTTTTTGCTTTGCCTGTTTGAGGAAATATATCCATCACGAAGTAACCGATTTATAGTAATTCCCAAAATCCGCCAGTGCATCAATGATTGGCAGCAGTTTTTCTCCTAATTCTGTTAGGCTGTAGTCAACCCTCGGCGGCATTTCCTGATAATCGTGCCGGTATACAAGTCCGTCATCCATCATCTGTCTTAGGCTGTCAGTCAATACCTTCTGGGATATGCCTTCCAGATCTCGCTGCAATTCATTGAATCTCCACGGGCGCACCCTAAGGTTTCGTATAATAAGAAGCTTCCATTTGCCACCTACAAGTGCCACCGCTGTTGCCACTGGGCAAACCGGAAGTTCGTCTTTTGTTTTCATGCAATTGCACCTCCAAAAAACTGTGATTGCTCACACAAAGTATAGCACATTCTTTTTTGAATGTATAGTTATAAAAAGGTGCGTACTATTATTTGAGTGTGTAATGGGTTATCCTATATCTGCAAACGCAATAAAAATCAAAAACGGAGGTAGGTACCATGGCAAATTACGCAAAAACAAATATTGGAAATGAAGGCAGAGCAGAACTTCATGAAACACTTTCTCTCACAGGTGCAGAAATCAGTATCAACAATCTTCCTGCAGGAGCTAATGTTCCTTTCGTACACTCTCATAAGAACAACGAGGAAGTTTACGGTATCCTTTCCGGCAAAGGAAAAGTCATTATTGACGGAGAAGAAATTGTTCTCACTGCCGGTGATTGGGTAAGAATCTCTCCCGCTGCTAAGCGTCAGTTCTTTGCAGCAGATGACGAGGGAATTTCTTTTGTCTGTATTCAGACCAAAGAAAATTCCCTGGAAGGCTTCACCGCAGATGATGCTGTAGTATATTAATATCCCCTCAAGACACAACAAGCTTCTCACCACTGGAACATTACCTGATGGTGGGAAGCTTATTTTTAGTTTCTAGGAGATTTATAGCTTGCCTCCAAACACCGGGAAGAATCCGTATTCGCCATAGTCCTTAATCTTTTCCAAAT
>CAVKSD010000123.1:0-5370 GCA_963658905.1 Bacteroidaceae bacterium | reverse complement strand
GTCTTACACTGAGCGAAATCGCGGCGCTTTAGCGACATAAAGTACGAAACGGAGATTGAGAAATTATAAAAAGATACGGCATAACCTATGCATAAAACTTCCCATCGGCAAGTAAAATGTTGATGGGAGTTTTTTTATGGACAGAAACAATAAAAAAGGCAGAAAAATCCTGGTGGTGCTCATGTGCGTAGCCTTTATCCTTGGCGCTCTCACCGGAATAGGAATCAACTTGCAGGGGCTTGGAAAAGCATCGAATGAACCATCGAGTGAAATCTCGACAGCAGCGCAACAGGAGATAAATCCGCCGACCGTATCAGCAAAATCCGCTGTACTCATGGACGGCGAGGGCAATATTCTCTACGAAAAAAATGCAAATGAGAGGGCTTATCCTGCCAGCACCACGAAAATCATGACGGCGCTCCTTACACTGGAAAAACTCGAGGCGCTAAAGCTTGACATGAAAAGCGAAATAATCGTGCCGGAAGAAGCAGTAGGAATCGAGGGTTCATCAATATATTTGAAAAAAGGGGAAAGAATAAGCCTTGAGGAACTGCTTTACGGGCTTATGCTTCAATCGGGGAACGACAGCGCGACGGCTCTGGCAATATGTATGGGCGGCAGTCTTTCGGATTTTGTGGGAATGATGAACGAAAGGGCGTCGTCGCTGGGCTGCACAGGCACTCATTTTACCAATCCCAGCGGGCTCTACGACGAAAATCACTACACCACCGCCCTCGACCTGGCAAAGATTGCAAAAGAAGCCATGGGTCGCGAGGATTTTCGCAAAATTGTAGGCACAAAAGACTGGCAGAACAAGGGTGCGAGCCGTAGCTTCCATAACAAAAACAAGACGATTTTTCAGTATGAGGGAGCAACCGGCGTCAAAATCGGATTCACCAAGGCATCCGGCAGAACGTTAGTCGCCTCAGCCGAAAGAGATGGAAAGCAGATGATCGCGGCAGTTTTGAATGACGGAAATTGGTTTGAGGACGCTTATGCCCTCATGGATTACGGATTTGAACAAGGGGGAGATTGAATTATGGAATATAGATGTGTGGACAGGGGTTCGGAAAAATGTCCCTGCCACTTGACGACGGCGGGGCAGTGCTACGCCTGCAAAATGCTGCGAACCGGGGAATGCGGATGCAGTGCGCAGTGGAGCGGGAACTGTCCATATAGCGAGCTTGCCATGAATGCAGGGGTGCCGAAGCCGCTTCCGAGGATAATTCCGGCAGAAATTGTCCGGAGAAAAGACTATTCCGGCAAACTTTCGGTGGTGCGGCTGGAGGTTCCGGCGGGCTTCGCCCAGCAATGCCACAGGCTGGGAAGCTACATCATGGCGCAGGCAATGGGCTACATGGTGCCGCTTTCGGTGCTTCACTCATCATATGCCGTCGAAAAACGCAAATTCGTTATCGGCCCCAGACCCTACATCGAGGTTGCGGTGCAGCCTGCGGGACTGAAAACCATGCAGCTTGCCAATCCGCTGAGCAAATTCTGGAGCATTCAGGGGCCATTTTATAGCGGGTTGCAGACGGCAGGGAAAATTGATCTTACAAAGCCAATGCTGGTAATTGCAAAGGGTACGGCAATCGCTCCGTTCCTGAACGTAGCCGGGCTCCTTGCAGGCGAAAATCCCGCAAGGATAAACCTTTTCATCGACGACGACAAGGTAACAGGGGAGTTTATCGCGGACTATGTCTCCGGAATAGGCACGAGATTTAACTATATCGATCTCGCAAAGGACATGGACACGGCGCTGGCGCTGCTAGATATGTACGAGCAAATATTTTTCCTCGCCTCGCCCTATTACACCAACCAAGTGATACGGAAACTCAGAGGCAAGGATAAAATAATCAAAAACAGGGCGGAAGCGGTCCGCTCCATCGGCAAATGTCTCGTGGTGGCGAACCATGCGAATATGTGCTGCGGACTTGGAATCTGCGGCTCCTGCAGCCATACGGATGCAGAGGGCGTAACGGTGAAAAAATGCAAGTGTATGGGAGACATAGAAGACATAGAAAGTGTGTAAAACATGGAAGGGGGGATTTTTATGAGTAAAATTGTTGTGATAGGCGGAGGCTGGGCAGGCTGCGCCGCCGCGATTCGGGCAGCAAAACGGGGACATGAGGTTACGCTGCTGGAAAAGACGGATTTGTTGCTGGGGCTTGGCAATATAGGCGGAATCATGAGAAACAACGGCAGATTCACCGCTGCCGAAGAAAATATCGCCATGGGGGCGACGGAACTCTTTGAAATTACAGACAGACTCAGCATTCATAAGAACGTTGATTTTCCGGGGCATGAACACGCAAGCTTTTATGACGTGGGAATGATAGAGCCCGAGGTGCGCAGATTGCTGAAGAAGCACGACATCAAAATCAGACTCATGTGCAGAGCGACGGATGCCCAAACAGAAACTTTGGAAAAGGGCGAAAAACGCATAAAATCAATACTTGCGGTGGTTACAAATTCCCGTGGAGAGTACGAAACAACGGAAATCGTGGGAGATGTTTTTGTAGAAACCACAGGCTCGGCAGGACCTATGGGAAACTGTGCAAAATACGGCAGGGGCTGCTCCATGTGCGTGCTGAGATGCCCGGCTTTCGGGCCTAGGGTGAGTATAACGGAGCAAGCCGGAAATTTCGACGTGCATGGGGAGCGGGCAGACGGCACACCGGGGGCTTTCAGCGGTTCCTGCAAAATAGAAAAAAGAACTTTGAGCAAGGCACTCCAAAAGAAGCTTGACAAGGATGGATTTGCGGTTATTCCACTGCCTAAGGAAATGGTAAACAAAGACAAACTCAGCCAAAAGGTCTGCCAGCAATATGCGCTGGATTCCTTTGCGGAGAATATTATCCTGATAGACACCGGATATGCGAAGCTGATGACCTCGTATTTTAATCTTGAGGAGCTTCGCAGACTGGAGGGCTTCGAAAATGCCCGTTTTGCCGACCCGTATGCCGGCGGCAAGGGAAATTCCATCCGCTATATGTCCGTGGGGCTTCGGGACGAATATATGCGGGCAGATGGAATCGAGAACCTGCTGCTGGGCGGCGAGAAATCCGGATTCTTTGTGGGACACACCGAGGCGATAACCACAGGCTCCCTTGCGGGATACAATGCGGCGATGATGGCGGAAAACAGACCGCTGCTGGAACTTCCGCCGGATCTTGCCACAGGGGACATAATCAGCTTTGCAAACGAGCTTTTGGGGACGGAGGCAGGTTACCGGGAACGCCTGACCTTTGCCGGCGGTACATATTTTCAGAGGATGAAAGACCGGCAGCTATATACCACAGATGTAAAGACCATAAGAAAGCGCGTCGCCGCCCGGGGGCTTGCAGGGGTGTATAGCCAAAAAAGCTAAAAAAGCTAAAAGAAAATAAAAAGAAATAAAAAGAATTTTCGCCGCAACTTGAAAACGTGAAAGGAAGCGTGTATAACATTGAACAAGAAAGCCTTTATGGGCGGAAATTTTCAATGAAACGGAGGAAATAATCTAAAAAGTGCTTGATATTATCGGTAGTGCTATGATATACTATTCTCGTTTTTTAGAACATCATCACAAAAGAGATGAAACACTGATATGATTTGGGAGAAATTTATGAGCGTACTGAGCAAAAAAGACTTGACAACTGCAAGCAATGCAGCGTATACTGGCACAGCACAGCACAGCACAGCACAGCACAGCACAGCGGCATAAGTACGCCCTTTCGCAAGACAATATATAAAGAATGTATAGCAGCGTGGTATAGGTAATAACCTGTAGCACGCTGTTTTTGGTGCAATAAAACACTAATATACAGATATTTTAATGAAAAGTCAGGAGGAAGACACATGATTAAGAACAAATTTTTAGCACTTGCCATGGCTGCTGCAATGACACTTGCAACAGCAGTGCCGGCGTTTGCTAGCAGTGGCACAACGACCGTATCGCTTACAGTTGCGCCGAAAAACACCTACACGCTGACTGTTCCGTCGGCGACGACGCTGGACAGCACCGGCGAAGCTACACAGCTTACGGGTGGCATCAAGATTACAGATGGAACCTTAAAGAACGACAAGAAGCTCACCGTAACCGCGGAATCCGCTAATGAGTGGAAAATGACCGCAGAGGGCAAGACCACAACCATCAGATATAGCCTCTACTCTGATGCCGGTACAACGGCGGCAACGACATGGGAATTCGAAAAGGATGAAGCCAAAAATGGCACCACAAAAGCCGTGTACGCAAAGGCGAATGCGGACGATTTGAAAGCTGCTGCCTCCGGTACATATTCCGATGTGATCACATTTACCGCAACTTTGGGCGATGCCGTGAATATGGTTTCGTTCACTGTGAACGGAGCAGAATGTAGCGTGGCAGAGGGTACTACATGGAGCGAGTTCGTTGCGGGACAAGGATCATCTGTCGTAGCAATAGAAGCTGGGAGCGTAGTATTAGCTGACGACCACTCTAAAGTAGTTACAGACGAGACTGGCATCATGGTATCTCCACACGCCGTTATTACGGGTCAATATTATACGGTAATGACGATGGGCAGCTAGTGCGGAAGTGGCGAATTTCGACGGTAAAGAATCTCTGTGAACTAGACAGTGGGAATGTATTCTATATGTATGAATTCAGGCGGTATTGATGCCGTCTGGATTTGTTATATGAAAGCGCAGATAACATTGAAAGAAGGTGCCAGGCGATATGCAGGAGAAGAATTCTTCCGGCAATGATGACCAGAATTTAGCAGCAGTTTATAAGAATAACAAGGCAGTCCGCATTGCTGTTTACATAGCCTTGATGGCAGCGGTTCTTGTAGCAGGGCTTGCGATAGGTGGTTTCTTTGATAAATCATCGGATGTTGTAAGCAGGTATGCAGGGGATAAGGACTACAGCAATGTGACAGAATCAGACAGTATATCTGTACCGGGATATGACACCTTTACATTTAAGGCCGGTAAGAAAACTCAGCAGATTACCTTGCATAATCCTGAAGAGAATACTTGCTACTTCAGGTTAAGCCTCATTCTGGAGGATGGAACAGCCATCTGGACATCCGATTTGCTGGAGCCGGGAATGGCATTTACAAGTATCAAGCTGGATAAGGCACTTGATAAGGGGACTTATTCTGATGTAACACTGAAATATGACTGTTATTCCTTAAAGGATAAGTCACAGCTCAACGGTGCAGCGATCAAAGTGACTATTGTAGCAGAATAACAATGAGAATAAAACATGAATAAGATAATGCTTTTATCAAAAATATGAAAGCAGGCGAAAGAAAATAGCGAGAGTAACACGAAAGGAGGTTTTTTGAATGACAAAGAAAAGATTTTTATGTTTTGCCCTTGCGGCAATGCTGATTTGCGGAAGTG
>CAVKSD010000122.1:0-5464 GCA_963658905.1 Bacteroidaceae bacterium | reverse complement strand
CAGATTTCACATTTATTTAAACTTTGACGGCTATTTTGACGGATATTTGCCCGCCCATGCGCCCGTTATTTCAGCCGTTCATGCGCCTGCCTTTACCTAGCCTTAAAGGCTTTCCAATATTTGCTGTAGAGGTCGTCCGCCTCGCTTCCGAGGTTTGCCAAAGTCTCGCATCTTGCAAGGATTTCCTCCGACGGATTTAGTATCGGATTGTCCGTAAGGTCGAGGATTTCCTTGTTCGGAATGCCATAGGTCAGATATTCAAAGTTTATCCTCGCAATATCGCCACGCAGCATAAAGTTTATCCAGTCCTCGGCGGCTTTTTTGTTATTTACCGCCCGCGGGATCGCCCAGCAGTCCGTCCAGACCTCGGAGCCTTCCTCCGGCACTATATAATCCAGCCTGTCGTTTCCGTCCATGGCATAGAGCACATCTCCCGAGGTTATTACAGAGAGAGTTGCGGAATCCCCGATCATAAGATCCCTCGCGTTATCGTTGGCATAGCTATAGACATTCGGCTTTTGCTCTATAAGAAGTTCCGTGATTTCTTTCAGCTCGTCCTCGTCCGTAGTATTCATGGAGTAGCCGAGGATTTTCCCCGCTACCATAAATGCCTCCCGGATGGAATTCGGCATGATTACTTCACCTGCGTATTCCTCCGACCAAAGCTGTTTCCAGCTATTTATCTCGCCGCTCACTTTATCCACGTTGTAGATGATGCCGTAGGTTCCCCATGTATGAGGAACGCTATATCTCATTCCCGGATCAAAATCGTCAATAAACGTTCTGACATTATCCGTCAGATTTTCGATGTTCGGGATGTTGTCGAAGTCTATTTCCGCCAGCAGTCCCTCCTTTCGCATCTTGTCTATCATATAGTCCGAGGCGCAAATCACGTCATATTCGGCGGTGGAATTTTTTATCACCGGATACATTTCCTCGTTGGTGTCGAAATAGTCGATAATCACCTCGTAGCCGGTTTCCTCTTCGAATTTGTCCACAAGCTCAGGGTCGATGTAGTCGCCGAAGCAGTAAACATAGACCTCGCCCTGATCCTGCGCTCCCACGAGAGAGCCTGCATAGCTGTTAAGCCCCAGCACCCCCACGAGGAAAGCAAGCGCCAGCGCCGCCGCCTTTTTTGTGGTGATTCCGCCTTTCCGGGAATAATAATCGCTATTCTTTCGGCTACTTCCTGACATGAAGTTTACCGCAACGAGCACCAGGAGCACCGCGACGAAGATCACCGTAGAAAGGGCGTAAAGCGTCGGTCTTACGCCGATTTTTACCTGGCTGTATATCAGCGTCGAAAGGGTGTTTATCCCAGCGCCCCTCGTAAAATGCGTGATTACGAAATCGTCCACCGACATCGTAAAGGAAAGAAGAAATCCCGACACTACCCCTGGCATGATATCAGGAAGCACCACCTTAAAAAAGGCATATGCAGGAGTCGCCCCGAGGTCGAGCGCCGCCTCGTAGGTGTGATTTTCGAGCTGCTTGAACTTCGGCATTACCGAGAGAATCACGTATGGAATGCAAAAGGTTATATGTGCAAATAACACAGTACCGTAGCTCAGGCTGATTCCGAACATGAGAAAGCTCATCATGATCGAGATTCCCGTCACGATGTCCGCGTTCAACAGGGGGATATTATTCATTCCCATATAAAACGAGCGTCTTTTCTCGCTCATGGCATTTAGCCCGATGCATGCTGCTACCCCCACAACCGTTGCAATCGCTGACGCCCACAGGGCTATGGTAAGGGTGTTTCCCAATGCCTCCATGATTTCCTGGTTTTTCAGCATTTCGGCATACCATTTCGTCGAAAATCCCTGCCATGCGTTCATGCTCTTGCCCGAGTTAAATGAAAGAACCATCAGGGTTGCTATGGGCAGGTAGAGGAACAGAACGATGAGGGCGAGGTAAAGTATTTTGAGAAATTTTTTCATATCATATTACCCTCCCCGTTTCTGTCAAATTTTTCGATAAATGCCATGCTTATCACGATAAAAATCATCATTACAAGGGAAAGTCCCGAGCCGAGGTTCCAGTTTGCGCTTGCGGTAAATTCCTGCTCGATAATGTTTCCGATGAGATTTACCTTGCCTCCGCCCAGCATATTTGAAATCGCAAAGGTCGTAAGGGACGGCACGAATACCATGGTAACGCCGCTGACGATTCCCGGCACCGAAAGCGGGATGATAATCTTGCGAAGCACGATGGACTTGCTTGCTCCAAGGTCATAAGCCGCCTCAATGAGATTTTTGTCGATCTTGATTATCGCATTGTAAATAGGCAGTATCATAAAGGGCAGATAGTCGTAGACCATGCCCAGGATCACCGCCGCCGGGGTATTTATGATGTTCAGCGCGGGGAGCCCGATTCCGGTGAGAAATCCGTTGATTATGCCGTTTTTTTCGAGCAAAACCTGCCATGCCATGGTTCTCAGCAGAAAATTCATCCACATAGGCAGGATGAACACAAAGACCATGAAGCCCTTTTTGCCAAGTTTGCTGTCTCTGAGAGCAAGCCCCAGCGGAAAGGCAAGCAAAAGGCATATAACCGTGCTTGCGAAGGCCAGCGCCAGCGAAAGCGTAAGCGCCTTGGCATGTTCACCGCTTGCGATAGCAACAAGGTTTGCCATGGTAAAGGCCCCGCTTCTATCCGTCATGCCATAATATGCGATTACGCAGGCGGGAATCAGGGTTCCGCATATCATAAAAGCTATGAAAGGGGCGGAGAAAAATCTCTTTGTCATTCAAAATCCTCCAGTGTAATCGCTTCTTCGTCCTCAGACTGAGGCTTGTTCATAATCTGTATGTTTTCTGGGGTGACGCTGATGGAAACCCGTTCTCCCACCGGATAGCTCTTGGTATTTTGTGCGAGCCACTCGAAGCCGCCTGCTTCTATGCACATTTCGTAATGCACGCCGATAAAGACATTTGAGGTCACAACGCCGTCCATTATGCCCTCTCCCGGCTTTCCGATGATGATGTCCTCGGGCCGGATTACCACGTCCACAGGCTTTTTCCTGCCGAAGCCCTCGTCGATGCAAGGGAAAATGCAGCCGCAAATCTTGACAATGCGGTCTTCCATCATCACGCCGTCTATGATATTGCTGTCTCCGATAAAGTCTGCAACAAAGGCGTTTTCCGGCTCGTTATAGATTTCCTCCGGAGTTCCCATCTGCTGGATATAGCCCTGGTTCATAACAACCACCTTATCCGACATGGTCAGCGCCTCCTCCTGGTCGTGGGTCACATATAGGAACGTGATCCCAAGCTCGTTTTTGAGGCGTATAAGCTCGTATTGCATCTCCTGCCTGAGTTTCAGGTCAAGGGCTCCGAGAGGCTCGTCAAGAAGAAGTACCCGCGGCTCGTTTACGATTGCCCTTGCGATTGCGATTCTCTGCTGCTGCCCGCCGGAAAGCGAATCCACCGAGCGTTTCTCATAACCGCTGAGATTTACAAGCTTGAGTGCATATTTAATCTTATCGTTTATATATTCCTGACTTTTGCCGCTGATTTTTAGCCCGAATGCGATATTTTCTGCGATATTCATGTGTGGAAAAAGGGCATATTTCTGGAAAACGGTATTTATCTGGCGCTTGTTTGGCGCAAGGTTTGTGATGTCCTCACCTTGGAAAAGCACCTTGCCGGTGTCCGGAGTCGTGAAGCCTCCCAAAATTCTCAGGGTGGTTGTCTTTCCGCAGCCTGACGGGCCGAGCAGGGTGATGAACTCGTTTTCCTTGATTTTTAAGTTGAATTCGTCAAGCACCGTCTCTCCGTCGTAAGATTTTGAAATGTCAATAAGCTCAATCAATGCCATTTGGTTTTTAGAAACTCGGCGGGACGCTTACCCACAGAATTTCGGCTCCTTTCTTCGATGTGATGTAGTGCTTTTTGTCGGGAATGTAATAGAATGACTCCCCTGCCTTGGCTTTCAAGCGTTCCTTGCCAAGATTTATAAGGATCTCGCCTTTTAGGACATAGCCGAACTCCTCCCCCTCGTGGGGATTGTCTGGATAGGTTTCGCCCTCCGGCGCAAGGGTAAGCCTGATAGGCTCCATCATGTTTTTCTGGGCGTTTGGAATTATCCACTCGGTTTTGCTCCCAAGCTCCTCGTCGGTCTTTTCGAAATAGTCCTCCGGTCCGAAAACCTTTTGGGTATGAGGCTCCTCCGAGAAAAACTCGCTCAGGGTCGTGCCGAGGCATTGCAAAAGGTCCTCAAGTGTGGCGATGGATGGCGAGGTAAGGTCGTTTTCGAGCTGGGAAATGAAGCCCTTGGAAAGCTCGCTCCTGCCCGCAAGTTCTTCCTGGGTCAGTCCGCTTATCATACGAAGCTCTTTGATTTTGTGTCCTATGTCCATAGTTCTACGCGTTCTCTCCTCTATGAGTCTTCTCCGTTTTGTTATAATAAACTTTAAGTTTAGTATTTCTAAACTTGTTTGCAATAATAATTGTACCGCAAATTTCAAAAAAAGCAAGCACTTTTTGCACGGTATGTGGTTTTTGGTATGTGGTTTTGAAGAATATATTATATATTTCCCTTTGCAATCGGTTATGCTATAATTAGCGCAGGAGGTGTGTGACATGATATTTTGTTTTTCGGGAACCGGTAACAGCCGGTATATAGCAAGGCGAATCGCAGAAGCGACGCAGGATGTAACTGTGGATCTCAACGTGAAGATTAAGGAACGTGACCATTCGCAGTTGCAGACGGGGCGAGACATAATAGTTGTCGCTCCCACATACGCTTGGAGACTTCCGCATATTGTATCTGAATGGCTTGGCAAAACCGAACTTATCGGAGCAGAGCGTCTTTGGTTTGTGATGGACTGCGGTAGCGAAATCGGAAATGCAGCAGAATACAATCGCCGGCTTGCGGAGCAAAAACATCTGTGCTATATGGGCACGGCACAAATCATCATGCCGGAAAACTATATAGCCATGTTTAACGCTCCGGAGCCTATGGAAGCAGAAAAAATCGTCGAAAAAGCAGAACCTGATATAGTGAGAGTCATTGAGTCCATACGGGCGGGACGGGAATTTCAAGCCCCGCGAAATAATATATACGCCCGGGTCATGAGCGGCCTTGTAAACCCGATTTTTTATCGGGTCATTGTCAAATCTGCTGCCTTTCGCGCAAAGGACACCTGCACCGCTTGTGGGCAATGCGTAAAAAACTGTCCTTTGAACAATATAAAGCTCGGCGAAGATGGAAAACCACTATGGGGCAGCGATTGCACCCACTGCATGGCTTGTATCTGTTACTGCCCTGCGGAAGCCATCGAGTACGGGAAAAAGAGCGTCGGAAAGCCGCGATATCGCTTTGAAGGGCTTACTCGAAAATAAACGGATCGTGAAAGTCCGATGTGGTTTTTTCTTAGCACACCGGACTTTTTTATTTCTTTTCGCAGAGCGCCGAAAAATTCCCCTCCGGATGGAATTTACAATATTTGAATTTCTTT
>CAVKSD010000121.1:0-5580 GCA_963658905.1 Bacteroidaceae bacterium | reverse complement strand
GGAGATGTGACTGGAGGCTATAACGCAGGCGGTATAGCTGGACAAGTTTCATATAGCGCGAGCGCAAGCAAATCCTATAGCGTGGGGACTCAATATTCCGGAACTACATACAGTGGGCATGCTAAGGGCTTTGGATATGTTATGAATTCCACATCCTCGGAATCTGGCAAAACCATTGCGGAAATGAAAGAGAAGGAAACGTTTTCATCATTTGATTTTGAGACAGTGTGGAGCATTTCTTCCGATAGCGCGTATCCATATCCGACATTGCAAACTGTAGCGAATGCATCGAAGCAAAGCAGCCTTAGCGTAAAGCCTAAAGGCATAACTGCAGGCGCAAAAGAAGCAACCTGCACAGAAGCAGGATATACCGGAGACTTGACATGCGAAGGGTGCGGTGAAAAGCTGAGTAGCGGAAGCGTATTAAAAGCTCTCGGACACATTGTTTCTGACAGCTACGAGTATGATAAGACTTCTCACTGGAAGGTCTGTACGAGGGAAAACTGCGGTGAAAAAATGTCTGAAGAGGAGCACACCGGCGGCAGTGCAACCTTAAGCGAGAAAGCTGTTTGTACTGTTTGCAAGCAGGCGTATGGAACATATTTGCCGGGCGAAATCGCAATTTCCGGAAGCAGCGTCACCGAAAAACAGGGGAAAGAGGTTGAGGTAGATCTAAATTTAGATGAGAACACAGGCCTTGCCTCCATGCTCGTGGAGCTGGACTACGACAAGAACATTCTCGAATTTGTTAGTGCTGAGAATGGCGAGGTGTTTAGCGAAGAAAGCTTTACCGGGACGCAAGAAGGAAGCCAGACACAAGTCCTTTCATGGATAAACGGAACAGCTAAACAAAATATCACTGCCACAGGCAAGCTTGCCACCCTCAAATTTAGAATAAAAGATGAAGCAGCGGCGGGCAGTTATGAGATCTCGTTCAAGTGCAGTAGCGAGAAATACGAAGCGATAGACGCGGAAATGAATGCCGTAAATGTGACAGCAAATCCGGCAAAAGTTACCATAGTAAAATTCTTCTATGGCGATGTTGACAGCAATGACAGCGTCGATTCCTCCGATGCTTTGTACCTGAGAAGATACCTTGCGAAATGGAACGGATACACCATAAATGAAGAGGCGGCAGACCTAGACTTAGACGAAGCGGTAACGCTGCGAGATATTACCATCCTCCAGCGCCACATTGCCGGCTGGAGCGGCTACGCAACTCTGCCGGTGACAGAGGACACCCTGCCGGTGGCAGGCTAAAGAAGGCATACTACCACATGGAGATTAAACATAGAAAGAAGAAATTTTATGACAATAAATTCATTACCCGAAAAAATACAAATAAGCGAGCAGCAGGATAAGCTTGCAGGGGCTTGGAAAGCAGAGGCCGCAGTAATAGTATTATCTATTTGTGCATTCGGACTGTTTTACGAGTGCTTTGCGGCGCCGGTTGCCTGTGCCTGCGGGGGCTTGCTTGTTTGGAAGGTATGCAAGACAGGGACTTTGCAGCTTCCGGGTAATTTGATGGGATGGATCTTGTTTTTGCTGCCTGTGGTGGGGCTGATTACATTACCCTTTGCAATCGACAAGGGAATGGCGGCCATGGGCATAGTCAAATTCCTTCCGGTTTCCCTTTTCGTCCTTTTGGTTCAATCCGAGGGGAAAGAAAACAGAAACAAAATATTGGATATACTGCCGGATGCGGCGGCCATAATTACCGGACTGACCATGCTCTCATGGTTTACGCCGCTCAAAGAAACATTTTTCATCAACGGCAGATACAGTGGCTGCTTCCAATATGCCAACAGCTATGCAGCATTTTTGATGGTTTGCATATTCCTGCTGGTATTTCGCAAACCGAGCAGTCGCCGTGAACGCTATAAAACGACCGCAGAGGCAATTTTGCTGATGAGCGGAATCATACTAAGCGGCTGCAGGGCGGTATTCTTCTTGACAATTATCGGAATGGCGATCGGGTCAATATTATCCCTGCGAAAAAAAGATAAGCATATTTTGCCGGTGGTATTTGCCGCCTTGGGGGTAATTGCCTTGGGGCTGGTGGTTGCGGTATTGAGTGGCGAAATGTATGGCTTTGCGAGATATACGCAAATACATCTCAAATCCTCTTCATTGATGGCAAGGCTGTTATATAACATTGATGGGGTCAAGATGCTACTCACCCATCCCTTGGGGTTAGGAGCAAAAGGATTTTTGTTCTACCAGGGAAGCGTCCAAACCGGAAACTATAGCGCAACCTATGCTCATAACGAACTACTGCAAACGGCGCTGGATTTTGGAATCATTCCGGCAGTCTTGGCAGGCGTCGGTTATATAAAACTTTTGGTTGGAGCAAAAACATCTCAAAGAAGCCGACTGATTTTGCTTCTGCTGGGGATTCATGTGCTGTTTGATTGGGACTTCCAATTTCCGGCCTTGCTGATGATACTTGCATGTCTCATTTGCCAGGATAGCAAAAAGATTTCTATTGACAATATACGCAAAAGGCTTGTCGTGTCGGTGGTTGGGGTCAGCGTTCTGCTTTCCATTTGGATGGGGGCAGCCTCTTGCTTGGAATTCTTTCAAAAGTACGAAGCAGCTACTAATGTATATCCGTGGCTCACAAGCAGTCAGATGCGCGTTATAAGTCAAAGTTCAGATAGTGAAAAGAAGTATGAGGCGGCGGAGCAAATTTGCAAACAAAATGATTATTGCACCATTGCCCTTCAGTGTATGGCAGAAAAGAGGGCGCAGGAAGGCGATTTGGACGGGATGGTTTTATATGCACAAAAGGCAATGAAATCCTCGCGGTATAACAAAGAAGGCTACGAAATTTATATATACATGCTTAGCTATGCCATAGAGACCGCAAATGCAAGCGGAGATGCAGACAGCACATATAAGTATTTGCGGGCGGTTCAAGGAGCGCAGGAGCAAATACGCAAAGTCGAAGAGGAGACTTCTGCGTATGCCGAATATCTTTATGACAAGCCTGAGATAGAGCTTGATGAACAATATACAACATATCTTGAGCAAGCTTCAGGAAATTTGCGGGCAGGACAGTAAGATGTATGCGAATTGAAGCAAGCGCAAAGAAGGAGGAAAAAGTGAGAAAGAAAGTATTGACGATACTTCTGTGTATCGCGATGATTGTGACAATGATGCCGATGACGGCCTTTGCGGGAACATACGATAACATAATAAGCGGAGCCTGCGGACCGGATGCCACCTATGTTTTTAATTCATGGAGTGGTACACTGACAATCAGCGGTAGCGGAGGTGTAACCGAGAGCCCTTGGACAGCTAATGGCTGGGCAAGCAGAATAAACACGCTCACGGTAAGTGCGGGAATATCTGACTTGGGGCAGGCAGAAATCAGTTATATGCCAAATTTAAGTTGGATCAACATTGATGACGGAAATACTGAGTATAGCTCAGTAGATGGGGTTCTATTCGACAAGAATATTGAGACATTGCTATGCTACCCTGCTAATAAATATCAAAGCAATTATGTCTACACTATTCCGGACACTGTAAGATCTATAGGCCGAGACTGGAGCTTTTTAGGATTCTACGAGGTAAATAATGTTGATTTGGTAGTTTTGCCAAAGTCTTTGGAGGATGTAAATGCCAGAATGTTTATGTACAGCTCCATATGGGATTTCGACATAAGCAGTGAGAATCCTTATTTGATGGTGAACGATGGCGGTATCTTTTCAAAGGACGGGACTGTTCTGAAGGCGGTGGCACCGAAACATTACTTTGACGGAGGCGTCTATACTGTTCCGGCTTCAGTTCAAGAGATAAGAGAAAGAGTATTTTTCTGTAATAATAGCATTCGGGAAGTTAAGTTCGAGAGCCAAAATACACTAAAGACAATTGGAGATTATGCTTTTGGCTACTGCATGAGCCTGAGAAAGATTGAAATTCCACGCAGCCTAAGCAGTGTTGCAAATGGATTGTTCTACGCTTGCACAAACCTTACTGAGATCAGCTTCTCAGGAAGCGGGATTGCTAATATTGGGTATGGTGCCTTTGGAAATTGCAGATCACTGCAGCAGATTAAATTACCGGACAGCGTAACGCAAATTCAAGATGTCGCTTTTTCTTACTGCTCTGCGTTAGAAGAAATTACATTGCCGAGCAGTTTAAACAAAATAGGAAGGGGGGCATTCTATGGATGCAGGGCGCTGAAAAAAGTTGAATTACCTGCAAACATAAATTCCATAGCAGGTTATGCATTCAGAGGGTGCTCTTCTCTGCGAGAAGTAACGATTCCATCAGGTGTGACTGTACTGGAACCGTGTATATTCGCCTATTGCACCGCACTGAACACTGTAAACTTGCCGACATCTATTACAGAAATAGGTGAAGAAGCATTTGCAAATTGTACAGCCTTGGCGAATATTAAACTTTCGGAGTCTGTAGAGGAAATTGGTGACGGTGCATTTTTGAACTGCGTCGCGTTGACAGATGTAACCATTCCGGAAGGAGCGACAACAATTGGCTACAAAGCCTTTGAAGGCTGTAGCAATTTGAAGAACATTACCATCCCATCGACAGTAACTTCGATTAAGAGCCGTGCCTTCCTAAACTGCACAAGCCTTACGAGAGTTACCGTTCCGGAAGGGGTGACGGAGCTTCGCAACAGTGTGTTCAGGGGCTGCACGAGTTTGGAAAGCGTAAGCCTGCCGAACACGATTACATACATGGGAGACAGGGTATTTGAAGACTGTACATCATTGGCGACGGTGAATATTCCGACGGGGATAGATCAAATCAGCTACAACACATTTGAGAATTGCATAAGTTTAGCGGCTATAGATATTCCCGATTCTATTAATGGAATTGGCGGAGGCGCTTTTGATGGGTGCAAGAGTTTGACGAATATAACCATTCCGGATTCTGTGAAATACATAAATTGGGCTGCATTTGCAAATTGTATAAACCTTGAAAAGATTGCTCTGCCACAAAACATAAAATGTCTTGGAAATAGCTGCTTTGCAGGATGTACATCCTTAACAAGCGCTACACTTCCAAGCGGCTTGCAGGAAATCGGAAACTCAGCATTTAGCGGATGCATCTCCCTGAAAGAAATCAACTTGCCGGAAGGCTTAGTCAAAATAGGGGACAGCGCATTTAACGGCTGCAGCAACCTTGCATCGGTGACGATTCCCAGCAATGTAACAAAAATAGGGAGCCATGCGTTTTGGGGATGTGGGGCTTTGAAATCAGTAAACATACCGCGTGGAATCACGGAAATAAAATCAGGGACGTTTGGATACTGCAAATCTTTGACAGCAATATCCATGCCTGATAGTGTTACAAGTATAGGCAGAGAAGCTTTCTACGAATGTAATGCGCTGAAAACGGTAGGCGTTCCGAGCAACGTAAATAGCATTGGAAACCGTGCGTTTGAGGGGTGCACATCACTGGCAAATATATCACTTCCGGCATCACTGGAAACCCTGGGAGCAAGAGCATTTTATCAGTGCGAGAGTCTGAAAAGCGCAACGCTTACCTCTGCGCTGGAAACCATTGAACCGGAAACCTTCGCATATTCGGGTGTCGAGACTGTGAACG